>RFGV01000117.1 GCA_003696605.1 Chloroflexota bacterium
CCTCAGAATTGTGCATCGAAAAGATGTTTATCGAAAATCTTTTCAAGATTTAGATTAAACCCCAGGTTGATGTTTTTAAATTTCTCCATCCATTTTATTTTCCTCCATTATTTATTCCCCCCTGTAGCGCATGCGCCCCAGTTCGATGGAAACAGCCACTTTCACCAGCAGGGTGAACACAAATATACCCATCGCCCAGATGCCGGCCGTCACGCTGATCTCCACCCAGGTGGGCGTGTATTCGGCAATTTTGCCCCAGGGACCGGGAATAAACCCCGGAATAATTAACCCCATGCCTTTTTCAATCCAAATGGCCACAAACAGAACGGCGCAGGCGCCGAATAAAAACACCGGGCTGTTGCGCAGCTTGTGGATAGTCAACACACCGGTGGCCAGCAGGTTCATGATAATCGCCGTCCATATCCAGGGCACCAGCGCATTGTGTCCATCCAGCCCGAAGAAGAGATACACCGCGCTCAGGCTGTGGTGGGTGGGCGCATAAAATTCTTTGAACAGCTCCGACCCCAGCATCACCAGATTAATTTGGGCAGCAACGGTGGTCACCATGGCCAGCTTGCGGAAGGTTACATCGTTGATCTCGTAGTCGGTAAAGCGGCGAATCACTGCCAGAACAATGATAATCAGCGCCGGGCCGGCGGCAAATGCGGAGGCTAAAAAGCGCGGTCCCAGCAGCGCGTTATTCCAGAACGGGCGCGACGGCAATCCGGCATACAAAAACGCCGTCACCAGGTGAATGCTCACCGCCCAGAACACCGAGATGATGACGCCGGGCAGATACACTTTTTTGTTGGGCTCTTTTCCCTGATAGTGGTGGTAGAGGATGTAAAACGGGATGGTCAGATTGATAAACAGGTAGCCGTTGAGCACAATCACATCCCAGGAGAGCATGGAGCTGGGCCAGTTAAACACGCCGATGCCGGGGATGAGGTGCCAGATGCGCGCCGGCCCGCCCAAATCCACCGTCACAAAAGCCAGGCACATCACCAGCGCGGCCACGGCCATGCCTTCGCCGATCAGCACCGCGCGGGAAAAATCGAAATCCTGCAAAATGTAGGTGGGCAGCACCAGCATCACCGAGGCCGCCGCCACCCCCACCAAAAAG
>RFGV01000118.1 GCA_003696605.1 Chloroflexota bacterium
GCTGTTGGGGTAGGCGGTGAGGGTCACGTCGTTGTTGTCCACGCGCACGCGTTCCGTGCCGCCGGTGCTGATGGCGAGCATATCATCAGCAGGATGATATATACCTGTGTTCTCGTCGGTGTCGAACGTGATGGCAGGGGAGCCGGCACTGCCCATCTGGACGCTCACGATAGTGCCATTGGAGAAGAACTTGCCGTTCGTGTAGCCGATGACGGTGTTGTAACTACCGCGGCCAGTATTATCTTGTCCAATAACAATCTCATTGGAGACGCCGTCCGCCGATGCCTTGGTATTATATCCGATATATACGCTGTTAAACCCCTTGGTGAACGGCGTCACACCGTCGGCGAGATAACGCCCCGAAAAAAGCCCCATGGCAATATTCGACGTCCCTTCTTCGAGATTCTCAAGGGCGCCAGTACCCATCGCAAAATTGTAACCAGAGAAGTAATCTACCTTGTGAAGATTCTTCAAAGCATCATTACCAATAGCAATATTGCCATGGCCTGTACCCACAATCTTCAATGCATTAGAACCTATAGCCACATTGCCATGACCATAAACAATGTTCTTCAGGGAATTATCCCCCAACGATACATTGCCTGAAGTATAGTTCATCCCAGCCGCAAGGTTATTCGGGCTGGTACTTATCCCCTTCTTCGACACAAATAGTGACTTATTGTCAAATCCACCGTTGAACTTGAGGCCCTTGCTGTGCGGCGCATAGCTCGTGACCTCAAGCAGCTCGATGAGATAGGTGAAGTCGCCATCAGATGACGCCCTGATCTTGAATTGCTCTGCTGTTTTAGTGTAAAGCCCGAAATCGTACGCCGTGGTAAGGTTGAAAAACTTGTACCACTTACCACCGACGTAGACCTCCATGTAGCCCGACGTGTAAGCCGTTGTCTGAAGACGCAGTATATAAAGCTTGTCTGCCGTGGTGGTGAAGTCGAAGGTCACCTCGTCGGCAGCACCGGGCGTATGAGTAAAGCCACTGGCCACATCACCCGACCAGTTGGAGCCGAGCGTGAAGGTGACACCGTCCAGCAGGTTGCTGCTGTACGTCGGCACATCATCCAGCTCAAAGGTAGCAGGGCCTTCTACCAGCAAGTCGTTCTTGACGGTAGTCTGGTTGACGTCAATAAATAGTCGGTCTGCACCTCCGGTTGCAATCGAAACGGCATTGGAATACGGGTTGTAAAGCCCCGTATTCGTGTCGCTTGCAAAAGCGATCCCTGGCGCAGCTGCTGTCCCGCTGGCAAATAATCCTGTCGCACCTTCTTCGATGAAATCCCCCCATTCCAGCGCCGTGCCGCTGGCATTCACCTTCATCACC
>RFGV01000119.1 GCA_003696605.1 Chloroflexota bacterium
CGATAGGCATCTGGAGACTTCTTAAGCAAAGCCTCGATCAACTCAGAATCTTCTCGCCGACTTTGTGCGCTCATGGAAGGGACTGTGTTTTATGATCGTAATTTTCCTAATTAATTTCGTGATCTTGTAACACGAAGGCTTTCAAATTGTCTATTTTTCAAATCATAAAAACTGATATGGAGTGCCAAGGCATGCCACTTAGCACGTTTTGTCAGCTTAAAAGCAACATCGAAAATAGACTTGAGCCGTTGAACGGTCTGCCATTGCTGTTGATCCGACTCTACCTCGTTCCGGTCTTTTGGATGGCAGGCACCAACAAATTAGCGGCTTTTCAAGACACGGTGGAATGGTTCGGCAACCCTGATTGGGGTCTTGGTTTGCCAATGCCCACCCTAATGGCTGCCTTGGCGACCGGAACAGAGCTCGCCGGTGCGGTGTTGTTGGCATTGGGCCTAGCGACCCGACTTATCAGTGTGCCACTGATGATCACTATGATTGTAGCGGCGGTGACCGTCCACTGGGAAAATGGCTGGGCTGCCATCGCGTCAAGCACTGACCCGGAAGTCGCAGCCCGTTTGGACAGAGCCAGAGAAATTTTGCAAACTTACGGTAATTATGAATGGCTGACTGAAAAAGGCAGCTTTGTCATTCTTAACAATGGCATTGAATTCGCCGCCACCTATTTCATCATGTTGCTCGTCTTGTTTTTCCACGGCGGCGGCCGATATGTGAGTACAGATTATTGGCTCGGGTCCTGGCTACGTTCACGCTGTGAGCGCCAAAAGTAATACTCGGCCATCATTTTGGGCACTTTGTGCGCCAATAAAATTGTCGAAATCATCGTCGGGATGGCCATCATGGCGAACGCGGCATCGGATAGTCCGATCGCCGCACGAACTGATACCAAGGCGGTCAGAAAAACAATCATCAAATAAGCAAATACATACCATTTTTGCCTTGCCGTGCCGAACAGAAAAGCAAAACATTTCTGTCCATAATACGCGTA
>RFGV01000120.1 GCA_003696605.1 Chloroflexota bacterium
CCGGTCTGGGCGAACAGGACGCCGCCCCCTGTCACAAGCAGCCCGAGTAATACCACCAGCACAAGAATTCGTTTCCATTTAGTCATGAGGTGTCTCCTTCTAGCTGTATTAACGCCGACGGTGGGCAGCCCACACCAACCCCAATCCGCCTAACAGGAACAAGCTCGAAGCCAGCGAGGGTAGTCCAGCAGGCGTCGTGCTTCCTCGGGCCATCTGCGCTTCTATCTGACTGAGCCGCGCCTCCAGGTCATCCACACGCTGCTGCAAAGCAGCATTTTCTGCCTGTAAGGCCTGGTTTTGAGCATACAACCCCTGAATGGCAGCGAGCGAAACCCCGGCCACATCCACTGTACTAATGTGCTTGTTATCCTCGCCTAAGCCAAAGGCGGCATAAAAATCCTGTGCAGTTGGCCCCATGTGACGAATTTCTTCCGACTGATTCTTATAGTTCCAGGTTTCGATGGGCAATCTAACTACCAGTTCCAATATCTCCTCACTATCCACAGGGCGGAAATTTTCCTTTATATTACGGTCAGAAGCGTTAGTCCATGTGCCGCCAGTGGAGAGGTAGGCACCAGTGGTAGTGCTGATAAATTGGCCGGCGTTAATTAAATTGGTAACAGTGTAGGCATTTGTCACCGCGCCAAACCAGACGCCTCCGTTAGCTCGCACAATGAACTGGTTATCTGCACCGGAGTTAATGTATCGAAGGCCGGCCCCCCCGGTGTCACCCCATACAAAAGCGCCTCGATGATTAGCCCTGGCACCTATGCCGGCAGCAAAACTTCCTACTTCGGCAGCTGTGTTATATAAGCCGCCAGGAACAACCCCACTCCAACTGGCACTATTGTTGCTTCCCCCACCTACAGTACCGCCATCTATAGCCTTGTTGTTCGACCCACCTGCAATAACAGCGTAATCGTTGCCAAAGGTACTGGTAATGATGTTACCTGCACCTCCGCCGATGACGCTATAATCGGAATCGGCCGTAATGATATTTGCCCCACTAACATTATCACCACCACCACCAATGACAGAGCCTTCCACAGTAGACGTATCAATGACGTTGTCGTTATTACCACCAACGATGTTGGGTATGGAACCGAAGCCAGCAGGTACCAGGCGCAAGGCAGTTTCATTGCCTACCATTAGTGTCAGGGTCATGTTACTGGTCGTGCCCAGGAAAGGGATAGGGGTAGAGGTTGTGATGTAGTTACCTGTTAAATTCCAGTAACGGCCGTCGGTGTAGCTGGTATCCAGACTCATGGTTATGTCGCCAGAGGTGCCCCCACCAGTAAGGCCCGTACCGGCCGTTACGCCCGTAATGTCGCCGCCGCTATCGTTGTCGGTATTGCATGCCCACTGGCTGCCATTCCATTTGGCAACCTGGCCGTTGGCACAAGAGAGACCACCCAAGACATCATCGTCACCATCGCTCAACCCAACCGGAACATTGGTCAGGTTAGCCCAGTGGACCTGGCCGCCACCACCGCTCGTGTTCAACTCGGTCTCGGTATAATAGCGGTCGTCGTGGGTGTGGGAAGCAGGGGCGTAGGTTCCATCGTGATTGTGATCACTGCGAGAAACAGTCGTGGCAGTACCACTACCGGCAAAGTCAACATTAAGCGTCACATCGCCAGAGGTCCCCCCACCAGTGAGGCCTGTACCAGCATTCACGGCGGTGATATCGCCGCCACCACCACCACTACCCACATCGTCCGTACCACACACCCAGGCGCTGCCGTTCCATTCGGCAATTTGCCCATTGGTACAGCTTTGGGGTAGCTGGTAACCTGTTTGCAGGCTGAACTGGTTACTGTTGAGGGTGATGCCGGTTCCGGCTGTATAGGTTGTATCGTTATCTGTGCCGTCGGCAAAACCGGCCGGGACGCCGCTGAGGCCGCTCCAGGGAGCG
>RFGV01000012.1 GCA_003696605.1 Chloroflexota bacterium
GATGGTCAGCATCCAGAAACAGCCCAGTATCAGCACGGCCAGAAAAAGCAGGATGGTTAAAATCAGCAACTGCTGTCGGGTTAGCCTTGCCATTGTTCTGTCCTCAGGGGTGTAGCTTTCCATAATCTAGGATAACACAAAATGGTGGATTGTCAAGGTGTGCAGAATAATAAAGTAATGGTCATTTCCTGGGCCGGGAAATCGGTTCATTGATTAGCTTGACACCAGATGGTTTTAATATATAATCGAAGTAGCTTCCTTCCCAAAAAACAAAAATATTCCTCTGTCTCGAACACATTTTAAGCTCGTTCTCGTAACATATTCCATCTAACAGTGTTGTTAGGGTTAAAGGTCCCGGCAAGAATCCTGGGCGGAAAGGAGGTGGTATTACCAATCCGTTATTTGCCAGAAGCCCGAATTGTCGGGATTGGTGCCGCTTAAACGATTGTTATTCGCATCGCTCAATGAGGAGGTAGCGGAAAGATGGCAACCACGACTGTAAGCGCCGAAAATGTGTGGGCATTTGAAGAGGGTGAAGTTCGTAAACCGGGTATTGTCCACGTTGTAATGCTGGCCCTGTTTACGGGTATTGGGATTGTAGTTGGTACATTTGGTAGTCTGGCTGTTCCTCTGGGGTTTGTATCCGCCTTCTGGCCTGGACAGGCCGTGCAAAGTATTGGGTCTATCTGGTTCGGCTGGTGGGGCGGTATTGCCGCTGGCCTGTTCCCCCTGATTTCGAACTCGTTATCCGGTTCCGCGCCGTTGCCGGTATCCATAGCTTACCTGCCGGCAAACATTTTACAGGGTATGATTGCCGGCTGGGCCTTCCGGTATTACAAGGCGCATCCGGCCCTGGAATCCAGCCGCGACTGGTGGGTCTGGATTGTTGGCGGCGCGCTGGTTCCCAACCTGATTGGCGCGGCCTGGGGGTCAACAATGCTGGTGGCCTTTGGGATGATTACCCAGGCGGCGCAGTTCACCACCTTCCTTGGATGGTTCATTGGCAATACCATCCCCACGGTTATTCTGGGCTCGATTGTCTTGAAGTACGTGTCCCCGCTGGTTATCCGCAGTAAGGCCTTCTGCAAAGGTTACTGGGCATAATTCAGGAGCCACCTGTCAGATTCGGAAACTGGAGCGAACAGTTTCGTTCGCTCCAGTTTAATCTTTTGCCGTCATCATCTTTTTCAGATGAGGTTATTGAATGTCTGTTGGAAATGCTGAAATAGGTAGCACCCCCATCACCCGGCGCCGGAAAACCTTATTGGGGTATGTACCCGATGAGTCCCCCTTCTACAGTTTTCATCCGGTGACTCGTTTGATTCTGTTTCTTACCCTCGGCGTGGTACCCCTGTTTATTTATGTTCCCGAAGTCAATATCATCCTGATTTTATTCAACCTGCTTCTGCTGAAATGGGGCCGGGTTGACCTCAGCCGCCTGAAAATCTATATGCCCATTATTTTCACCGTGGCAATTTTTATGGGAACAGTGGTGGTGCTGGCTCCAGGTAAGGACCCCACCTATACGCCAATTGACCTGGGATTTATCACCATCTATTACCAGCCCGTCTTTTTTGCCTTTGCCGCCTACTGGCGATTAATGGCGATGCTGTTCGGCACAATCCTCTATTTTTCCATCAACCGGGAGCGAGCCATCCTGGTTGGCTTAAGGACTTTGCGCCTGCCGTTTATCGCCTCGTACGTCATCGGACTGTCCATTCGGGCGGCAGGGATGTTCATGGAGGATTTTCGCATCATCCGCGAAGCCGAACAGGCCCGCGGGCTGGACACCAGCGCGATGCGCCTGCGAGACCAGGTAAAGCTGTATATGATGTATCTCATTCCCCTGTTTTCGCTGTCGCTTCGCCGGGCCGATGAAATCAGCAATGCCCTGTTTGCCCGCGGGTACACCCTGTCTGGAAAAGTGGCCACCGGCGGCAAACGGCAGGATTACATTCGTGCCCGGTATCCATTCCGGCAGCGCGATAGCATTGCCATTGCCGTAATGGTGATTCTTTTTGTGGCCATTGGGGTGGCCCAATTGGGATTTGGTGTGTTTTCTCTGGACCATTCACCGCTAAACCAGTTTCTGCGAGCCTGGCTCAATATTCCACCAGCATAGAGGTTACGAATGTCAGCCGTTGTCATTGAA
>RFGV01000121.1 GCA_003696605.1 Chloroflexota bacterium
AGGGTGGTTTAGCAAATACGCAGATTTTGGATTTGATTCCTGTGCCTTGTTATCAGACAACGCCTGAGGGGAGGATTTTGTATGTGAATGAGGCGTTGGTGTCTTTGTTTGGGTATCCAAGTAAGGAGATGTTGTTGCTGGCGCAAGCGCAGGATGTTTATGTTGACTTGTCTGACCGGGAGCGGTTGTTGGGGAAGTTGGGTGAAGATGGGCATGTGGTGCAGTATCAAATGCGGGTGCGGCGGTATGACGGCCGTATTTTGTGGGTGTTGAATAATGCGCGCATGGTGGAGACGGAAAACGGCCGTATTATTCTGGGCACATTGGAAGATATCTCCACCTTTTACTTCCTTATCCGTTGGGGACGCCGCTTTGCCAATCAGATTGGTGCGCCAGTATTGGGGTTGAGTCGGGAACTGAAAATTGATTATGTAAATAGTACGCTGGCTAACTTGTTAGGCAAACAACGGGATGAGTTGTTGGGCGTACCCATCGCCGATGTGTGGCCTCACTGGCACAATTCTGTTCTGGCACGCACTGTGCAAAAAGTGTTACAAACGGGCCAAATGGTGCAACGGGTGGAAACCCGTCTGGCGGAGCACCATTTGTACACCGATGTGTATCCTATTCCCTGGGGCTTGCTCATTATGGCGCAAGATGTGACACGCGACCGGCAACTGGAGGAAACTTTGCAGGCGCTGGTGGTAGGAACGGCCGATGCTGTGGGGGATGCATTCTTCCCTTCATTAGTCCAATCATTGGCCAAAGCATTACAGGTACACTGTGCCTATGTTGGTGAATATAACAAAACCAAAGATCAAGTTCACACGTTGGCATTTTGGCAAAACGGTCAGCTCATTCGCAACATGACTTACAACATGGAACATACACCCTGTGAAGCGTTAAAACATGAGGAGGTTGTATATTACCCGGACGATTTGCCAGAACAGTTCCCATTGGATCCCTGGATACCAGAAATAAAAGCTGAAAGTTATTTGGGTATGCCGTTACGAAATACCAATGGAGAGATGATTGGCGTCATGGCAATTATGGACACACAGGCAATGTCCAATGTGTTACAACAACTGCCGGTGTTACGCATTTTTGCAGCACGGGCCGGGGCGGAGTTGGAGCGATTACAAATTGAAAAGGAGCGGGAACGGCTTTTAGAGGAATTAAAACAGCAAACAGAACAGTTGGACGTACTGGCTCGATTGGGGCAGGTGATTACGGCGAATCTTGATTTAGAGGCCATCCTGGAAGTGACCTATCAATGTGTGGCGGAATTGATGCCTACAGATGCTTTCTGGATTGCTTCTTATGAACCAGGTGCCAGTAAATACCGATATTTGTTGAAGCTGGATAGAGGGCAATTATATCCGCCTGGGGAGAATGATGTGAGTATGGGTGTGGGGGGGTATGTTATCCGACGGGGCAAGCCCACAATGTTGACGCGACCATCTGACCTGAATTTGTTTGAGCAAGCCCGGTTTGGTGTGCCTGATCCGGTTGAAATGGTTTTGTGTGTGCCTTTGCGGATAGGGGATCGAATTATTGGCGCAATGTCCACGCAAAGTTACCAGCCGGGGGCGTTTACGGAACGTGATCTGGATATGTTGGTGAAGCTGGCGCAACCGGTGGCTATTGCGATGGAGAATGCACGGCTTTATGAGGAAGTGCGTCGGCGGGCAGCGGAGTTGGAGGCGTTGATGCAGATTTCGTTGGCGTTGCGACGCGCGCGTTCGAGTGAGGAGAGTGCGCGGGTGTTGCTGGCTGTCTTACCAACGGCCGTTTCCTTGCGTTTGGCAGCTATCTATTTGCATGATCCGCTTGATGACCAGTGGCAGGCTCGTGCCTGGTGGCCAGAAACGGCCGCTGTTTCCCCAAAGTCGCTCCTTTTGGACAAAACGGTACTGGATGATTGCCGGCAGGTTCGTCTGCTGACTACCCCTACAGAGCAGCGGGCTAATTTGTTCCTGCAGGCCATTGGTATGACCGAAGCGGAAGAAAATCCAGTTGGTCTGTTTCCCTTGCAGGTAGATGAAGAATTGGTTGGTGTACTGGTGGTGTGCTGGTCGTCAGAGAGGGCAGAGTTGGATGAGGAGGTGCGGTTATTAACGGCCGTTGCTGATATTGCCGCCAATGCCCTGCATCGGGCGCTGGTGACTGAGACACTGGAAATGCATGTGGCTGCCCGTACTCGTGAATTGGCCGAAGCCAATGCGCGCCTGCAAGAGCTGGACAAGCTGAAGACCAAATTTATTTCGGATATGACGCATGAACTGCGCACGCCCGTAACCGGCATTAACCTGTACCTGGACTTGCTGGCCCGGCGGCCAGAGAAACAGGCGCAATATATGAAAGTTTTGCGGGAAAAAAGTCGGCAATTGGTGCAGTTGGCTGAAGATACGTTGAATATTGCCCGGCTGGATATGCTGAAAATGAAGGGGGGATTGCACTTTACGGCCGTTTCTGTGGATGAATTGATAACGGCCGTATTGGAAATTTATCAGCAACACGCGCAAGAACGAGGCTTAACACTCCATTACTCTGTCCCATCCTCGCTTCCTCCCGTCAGAGGCGAACGAAACCAGTTGCTTCAGGCAATTACCGCATTGGTAGATAACGCTGTAAACTATACCACTGAGGGCGGCATTACCATCACAGCCAGTCACAATACCGATGAGCACACAATTGTTTTGCAAGTTACCGACACCGGTATGGGGATTCCGGAAACAGAGTTGTCACGTGTTTTTGATAGATTCTATCGTGGCCAGGCTGTTAGCCAGCTAAACATTCCCGGAACCGGTTTGGGATTGGCAGTTGTTAAAGAAATTGTCGAATTACATCAGGGGCGGATCATGTTACAAAGTACACCAGGAGAAGGCACAACGGCCGTTCTTGTCTTGCCTTGTGCATGACTTTTCTCGTGCCAGACGTCAAAGTAAGTATTGTCACATACATTGTAAGGTATGTGGCGTATTTCTTGCTTCTAAGTGAACATCACAGGACCTGGTATTTATGTTGGGAAAATTTAACAGGTTATGGGCAAAGTTGGTAAAGCCATCGGATAAAATTGCAGAAGATGAACAGTTTCAGGCACAGCTTTTGAGTACACTGATACTGCTTATCCTGCCATTGGGAACGGCCGTTTCCCTTGTTCCCCTGTTAGTAGACCGCACTCCTGTCAACCAAATTCCCCAAGTGCCGGTCATGCTGTTTGTTATTGTCACCGTATCAATTGCCTACTGGTTAACACGAACACAATACTACAAAATTTCCGCATTTTACCTTATTGTTATTGCTTTTTTGGCCGTTCAATTTGCTGCTTATGTAGATAATTCGCCACGTGATTTACGCGCCCTTTACTTTACCATTATTCCCATTTTGGCTTCCACGCTTTTTTTCTCCTTACGGTTTGCCATTTTATGGACGGCTATTGGTCTGGCCAGCATGTTCCTGGTGCCCCTTTTTTTGCCTGAGGTAACAGCCCGCGATGTAATTGTAGGGCCATTTGATTTTACCCTTATTGTGTCGGCCACAGCTCTGTTGGGGGCGCAGTTCCGTGACTATCTGGAACAAAGACGTCAGCGAAAACTGGCACAGCGAGAAGCCCAATACCGGCTGTTATTTGAAGGTACATTTTCGGGGATAGCCATTGTAACAAACGGCCGTATTCAAGAAGTGAACACAGGCCTTTGCACCATGTTCAATTACGAAGCCACTCAATTACACGATCGCAACTGGCTCATCCTGTTTGCCACCGAAACACAAAAACAACTCGAAAAAACAAACCTGGCAATCCTCACACAACCACAAGAAGCCGTTGGCATACGACGAGACGGAAAACGAATCTATGTAGAATTTTTGATTAGGGAACAACCTGTTGAAGATGGGAATACCTGGCTGGTAGCCTTTCGTGACATTACCGAACGCAAAGAAGCCGAACAAGCCATCCAGCAGCGTGCCGCCGAACTGGAAATCCTCACCCGCCTATCTACCGACTTGCGCAAAGCACAACACCTGGACGACATGAATGCCATCATTCTGCGCCACATCCTGAATGCTATACGAGCCGACAGCGGTTCCATATTTCTGTACGATCCAGAAAAAGAGTTGTTGGTAAGCCAGGTAGGATATTCACCATTTCGTGGTGAAGTTCATCGCTTGCAAGACATATTTCACCGCCCTGGCAGAGGCATTGTGGGGCATGTATATCAAACGGGTGAAATGTACATTTCTGAAGATTTGGCTCACGATCCATTAGTAGAAGAACTGCCACCACTAAAGCCACATCTAAAACCGATTCAAACCAGTATTTCGATTCCGCTTTATGCCAACAAACAGGTTTTGGGCGTAATAAATATTGGTTTTTTTACCCGACGGCAATTTACAGATAAAGAAGTACAACTTTTACAGACAATGAGTGATATTGGTGCCAATGCCATTCACCGTGCTCAGCTTATGGCCACATTGGAACAACGAGTTGTGGAACGCACCAGAGAGTTGGAAGTAGCTAATGAAAAACTCAAGGAACTGGATAAGCTGAAGTCCAAGTTTATTGCCGATATTTCCCATGAATTTCGCACACCTCTGGCGAATGCTATACTGTATCTGGACTTGTTGGAACGGGGACGACCGGAGAAACGAGAGTATTATATGCATGTTTTGCGTGAAAAAATGGGGCAATTGGAACGTTTAACTGAAGATATTTTGGATATTTCCCGGTTGGAGATGGAGCAACAGGGTAGCCGGGCAGCAGTAGTTGATCTGAATGAACTGGTGCAGACGGTGGTGCGAATGTTCCACGAGCAAGCAACGGAAGCTAATCTGATACTTCGTTGTCAGATTGCTGCAAGTTTGCCACTGGTTAAAGGTGATCGAGGTCAGTTGATGCAGATGTTGACGCATCTGGTACGGAATGCTTTGCAATTTACGCTTGAAGGTGAAGTGGAAGTGTCAACAGGTCTGGATGAGGGGCGGGTGAGGTTGCGGGTGAGAGATACAGGTGTTGGTATTTCTGATGATGAGTTGCCGCATGTGTTTGAGCGGTTTTATCGGGGGCGAGAGGTTGTGCAGTTGGGGGTGGCGGGAACTGGTTTGGGGTTGTCTATTGTCAGGGAGATTGTGACTTTGCATGATGGTGATATTATGTTGCAAAGTCGAAGTGGAGAGGGTACGACGGTGACAGTGTGGTTGCCGGTGGCAGGAGATGGGGGTTGATGGCAAAACGGCCGTTTTTAACCGCAATGTGGCGTTATTTGTTGATGTTAAATTTTGAGATTGACCCGGATGTATTATGGCCGTTTTTGCCTGCTGGTACAGAACTGGATACATGGAACGGCCGTCATTACGTTAGCCTGGTCGCCTTTCTCTTTCAGAACACGCGCGTGTGGGGTGTGTCCATTCCTTTCCATCGCCACTTTGAAGAAATCAATCTGCGCTTTTACGTTCGGCGACGCACCAATGAAGGTGAGCGGCGTGGTGTTGTATTTGTGCGCGAAATTGTGCCACGTTGGGCAATTGCGACAGTTGCTCGCCTGGCTTACAACGAAAACTACATCGCCATGCCGACACGTCATCATCTGGAAAAGGGAAAAAATGGGCTTGCTGTGGCTTATGAATGGCGCTTTCAGGGAAACTGGCAACAAGTAGCTGCCCAGGCGCAGGGAGAACCAAAGCCTTTGGTTGCCGGTTCAGAAGCTGAATTTATTGCAGAGCATTATTGGGGATACAGTCGAGGGCGAAACGGCCGTACGATTGAATATCAAGTAACACACCCTGCCTGGCGTATCTGGTCAGTTACCGACTTCACTTTTACCTGTGATGTGGCTGCTTTGTACGGTCCTCAATTCTTGCCTGCTTTCTCCACACCCCCATTATCTGTATTTTTGGCCGAAGGATCGGCCGTAGCCGTATATCCTGGCCGTCCATTACCCGGACAAAAGGAAAACACATGAAAAAAAGACCCATAGCCCAAATGCACATACGAAAAAATATCGCCCTGGTAGCCCACGACCACAAAAAAGATGATTTGCTGGAATGGGTACGCTTCAATCGGGATACGCTCACTCAACACAATCTTTATGCAACCGGTACAACCGGTTGGTTATTGGAGCAAGAATTGGGTATCTCCATCACCCGCCTGAAAAGTGGTCCGCTTGGTGGCGACCAGCAAATTGGGGCCAAAATTGCTGAAGGAGAAATAGACTTTCTTATCTTCTTTTGGGATCCGCTGGAAGCCCAACCCCATGATCCAGACGTTAAAGCTCTATTACGCATAGCCGTTGTTTGGAACATCCCTATTGCCTCCAATCGGGCTACGGCCGACTTCCTTATCTCTTCTACGCTCATGTCCCGACCTTATGAACGGCTGCTTACAGACTTTGAAGAATACCGACAACGTCTGAAAAATCGGTATCCACCCCCCAAATCTTAAACTTTTCTGACCTGTGACCAGGGGACTCTCGCCATAGGCTGCGAAAAGTTGTAAACTAATGTTGGCGCAAAAGGTTTACAGTGCATTTTACTAAGCGTAAGAAGGAGCGATCATGGATATAAAAATTGTTCCCCTGGATGAGTCGAAGTTAAGAACCCCCCCTACAAACAATTTTGGATTTGGAAACACGTTTACCAACCGTATGTTCAAGCAGTGGTATTCGCCTGAGAAAGGGTGGCATGATGCGCAAATTGGCCCTTATGAGCCGATCTGTCTTGATCCGGCAACGGCCGTTTTCCATTATGCCCAGGAAATCTTCGAAGGCACCAAAGCCTATCGCCGTCCCGACGGCAACATCAACCTTTTCCGTCCCTGGGAAAACATGAAGCGCTTCAATAACTCCGCCCGCCGCATGGCAATGCCAGTAGTAGATGAAGAAGATCACCTGGGAGCCATTGTCAAACTAATTGAACTGGAACACGAATGGGTTCCCAATGCACCTGGCGCCGCACTCTACATTCGCCCAACCATGATTGCTACCGACCCAGCCTTGGGCGTTCATGCCAGTAAAACCTACTTGCATTTTGTTATCGTTGGCCCCGTAGGATCCTACTTCAAAGAAGGATTCAATCCTGTTCCCGTCTATATTTCTGACAAATACCGACGCGCTGTGAAAGGGGGCACTGGAGCGGCTAAAACAGGCGGCAACTATGCAGCCAGCCTGTTAGTTGGCGAAGAAGCCAAAGCCAAAGGTTACTCGCAAGTGCTTTGGCTGGATGCTATACACGGCCGTTATGTAGAAGAAGTAGGCGCAATGAACATCTGCTTTGTCTATGAAGGCAAACGAATCGTAACCCCACCCCTTACCGGCAGTATCTTGCCTGGCGTTACCCGCGACTCCGTCCTCACCCTGGGTAAAGACCTTGGTTACGAAGTGGCCGAAGAATTGATTGATGTCCATGAAATGCTGGCTGACATTAAGTCAGGTAAAATCACCGAAGTATTTGGTTGTGGTACAGCCGCTGTCATTGCCCCTGTCGGCAAATTTGGCTACCGGGATGAAGAATACATTATCAATAACAATGAACCAGGCCCGGTAGCACGCCATATGTACAAAGAATTAACCGACATTCAATTCGGCCGTAGTGAAGACCGTTATGGCTGGACTTTAACCATCCAGGTTGCCTGATAGACCGCCTGAGCGGGGTGGGGAGCCAGATATAATTTAGTGATAATTTGCAGTTGTTTATATGACATTGACAAACATTTCTGATTTCATACAAACATCCACCAACAAAGACAAAATTGCGCCCATTTCTTCCGAATTACGGGCTGTATTGCAACAGATTGCAGATGATGTAGTGGCTCGATTGGGATTTATGGCGGCTGTGGTGGCTACCCTGGAAAACGGCCACATACTTACTTTGCGCACTTATGCCGTTGGCGTTACGCCCGAACGTTTGGGTGAGATTCACAACACCATCGATTTAAGCCCTATTCGCCCCGGTGCCAATGTTTCTTTGTTTGAACGTAAACACCAGCACAATCTTGGTGTGCGCACTGTTAAGGCGGCTCAAAATCAGCCAACAACCTGTTTGATTTCCGACTCGTTGTATGATTTGCTCTGTCCGTTGGTTGATCACAAAAAGGCTGAGCAAATTCAAGAAATCTTCAAAATTCGCCAGGTTATTGCGCTCCCCTTTAAGTTGGATGATGAAGTGGTAGGCTGTCTTCTGGCTGCCAAAACTTCTTTGATTTTACAAACAGATGTGGATTTCTTGACAGCTTATGCCCATCAGGCTGCTACGGCAATTCAGAGCTACTACTACCTGATGACAATGCAGGCTTTGCAAAACGTAACGATTAGATTGCAAAGCAAAATAACTGATGAAACAGAAGTGCTGCAAGCCATTGTAGATGCTGTTGTGCAAGATTTGGGTTATGCAGGGGCAATTGTGGCAACAATGGAGGCAGGGAATGCGTTGCCAGTGCGGGCATATGCTGTGGATATTCCGTTGTCGCTGTTGCAGCAATTGGAAAAAAGAGCGGGGGTGAGTCTGTTAGGACCTAAGGCAGTCGTGTTTCTGGATGATGAGAAGTACAAGGATAATCTTAGTGTGCGGGCAGTGAAGGGTGGGGAAAACGGCCGTCCTCATCAATACCTTATCTCCACAAAGCTTTACGACCTCTTCCGTCCCGTTATCCAGCGCCCCATTGCCGACCTGGCCCAACGTGTTATCGGTATCAAGCAAGTCATCGCTGTCCCATTCTTCCTGGAAGGGGCTACCGTAGGTAACCTGTTTGTGGCCACACGCCGCAACACCTTTACAGAACGCGAAATCAGCGTACTGACAGCCTTTGCCCAACAAGCAGCCGTCGGTATTCGTAATGCGCGGCTTTATCACGAAGCTGAACAACAACGACAAATTGCCCAAATGTTTGGCCGCATGGCATTTGGTGCCACTGCCTCTATTCACACCTTGCGCAATCATATTGGCGCAGTACGTACCTACATGCATTTGCTAGAAATGATGCCGCGTATTCCGCCAGAGCAATACCAGGAAATCCTCGACGAAGTACCATCGTTACTGGAACGTTTGGATGCCATTTCCGAATTGCTCGATAACTTGCACGAACCCTGGCAACATACCAATGATGAGCAGGTGGATATCAACCACTGTTTGTCCAGAGCGTTGCGCAATATTTTTCCTGGTCTTCCTGTCAGCGCAGGAGAAGATAATATCGAACTACCTGGCGGCATTACGCTTTACCTTTCCTTGCAAGACCATTTGCCAGCTGTTTATACTTCGCCGGGTATGTTGACTGAGGCTTTCAAGATTCTCATCAAGAATGCCGTAGAGGCCATTCAAGAAAACAAAAGAGATGGTGTTTTGTGGATAGCTTCTGAACAAAAGGAAGATGGCATTTTGGCGATTACTATTCGAGATAATGGTGTAGGAATTCCACCTGAAAACCTGAGTCGTATTTTTGAATTGGGTTGGTCAACCAAGCAGGGGCGGGGAATGGGATTTGGGCTATTTTGGACCAAAGATTATATCCAAGGGCTGGGTGGACAAATTCGGGTTGAGAGTGTGCCGCGAAAAGGCACAACTTTTTATATTACAATTCCCCCTGCAAAAGCGATTTTAGACCCTCATTAGTCTTTTGCAAAACTCAGAGAAATACAGGTAGATTTGCTTATAATTGGTAACTTTTGTGCAGCTTGTGGCATAATGTGCCCCTAAGTTCAACGATCCTGAGAGTGAGAATATGGCAATAGAGCAGGCAACGGGAGTGCGTTTTCGGGTAAGGCGTATGCTTCGTCTGGGCAGTTTTCAGATTGGCTCGGCAATGGGTGACATCCTTGTCAACAGTATTTGGAATCGTATTTTGATTTCGCAACTTGGTATTCCGGCTGCGCCTGTCAGTTTTTTGCTGGCGTTGCGGTATTTGTTGGCGCCTGTTAGTTTGTGGGTGGGGCATTTATCAGATACACGGCGGCTATGGGGGTTGCGGCGTACTTCGTATATTTGGCTGGGGCGTGGGCTGATGATTGTGTCGTTGCCGTTCTTGGGGCTTAGTTTGAACAGGTTTGTATTGAGTACGACGGATGTGTGGGGGTGGGTGTTTGCTTTTTTGTCCACTTTGCTTTATGGCGTTGGTACGCTTGTTTCGGGTAGTCCTTTTTTGGCGCTGGTACGAGATTCGGCGCCGCCGGAGAAGCAAGGGTTGGCTATTAGTACGGCGGAGACGATTTTGATTATCTTTTTTGCTGTTGTTGGAATTGTTTTTAGTGTGTGGATGGATGTGTATAGTAGTCGAGTGTTTTGGGAGATGGTGCTGGCTACGATGGTGGTGGGAGGTTTTTTCTGGTTTTTTGCTGTTTTGGGGGTAGAGAAGCGGATTGATCGGGAGCGTGGCCGGGTGGAGTGGGAAACGGCCGTTTCGGCAGAGGCCTCTTTTATGCCTGTGCTTCGCAAAATCTGGAGCGATCAACGAACACGATTATTTTTTCTGTTTTTGGCTGTGGCAACAATGGCAGCCTGGGCACAGGAAGCCGTTTTGGAACCGTTTGGCGCAGAGGTGTTTGCGTTACCATTTGACCGAACGACACGTTTTAATTCTTACTGGCAAACGGCAACAGTATTGACGTTGGTAGGTGGCGCATATGTTTGGCGCAAGCGACCGCCTGAACAACAAAGTGGCATTACCATGGGCGGGTTATATGGTATGGCCCTGGGAATGATGTTGTTGGCTGGGGCAGCATTGGCGCAGCAGCCACGTTTGATTGAGGTGGCGTTGTTAATATTTGGTGCCGGGTTTGGTGTGTATACGTTTGGTGGCCTGAGTTTGATGGCGGTCATGTCTTCGGATAAGGAGGCCGGCACGTATTTGGGGTTGTGGGCAATTTGTATTTTGATTTCCAAAGGTCTCGGAACGTTTTTGGGTGGGGCGTTGCGGGATATTTTGTTGTTGGGGTTTTCGTTACCTACGGCCGTTTCTTATGGTGTCATTTTTTTGTTAGAGGCGGCGGGCTTGATAACGGCCGTTTTCATCCTTACCCGTGTTGATGTCCCCGGTTTTGCCCAGGATGTTGGCCGCATCATCAGCCGTACAGAAGCCCAAATTCTCAGTGCTGATTAAATATTTGGCGCGCCCTTCAAAAACTGCTTTTGACTAAAAATAAGGTATCTACGCTCCAGTTTGATGGCACAGAGACCATACAGAATCGCTCATGGCAGGAATTGGGTTGGGTCGGTCGGAGCCTGGGCGGGTGGCAGAGGAGCTGTGTAATAATGGGTTAAGGTAAATTGGGTTAACGGCCGTATTAGCTTTTGAGCCTGATCCGCAATGCCACCAAACCCGTTGCCCAAGTACCAGATAGCCGCCCCTTTGACCTGAGGATAAGGCGCATACAGCCCAGCCGCCCACGCAATATCTTCTATGGCCTGTTGTGGCGCGGGAACTGTTTGATACGTCCAGCCCCATTCTGTAATCAGCACAGTAGGTCGGGGGATGCCGTACTGGTCACAAATACGGAAAAGCTCCAGAAAACGGCCGATTTTAAACGGATATCCATCAGCAATATTATCTTGAACAAAACTATATTCATGCAAAGCCACAGCTAACCTGTCAGGATATTGGCCTGCCAGTCGCAAAAAGGCTAGCATAGAGGGTGTTTGCCAATGCTCCGGTTCAGGCTCACCAGATGACCAGCCAAATGCAGCCCATTTGAACCCATCTCGCAAAGCCAGTTGTGCCGTTTCCAGGGCAAACGCACCCAGCCACTCGGCACGGGTTTTGTCCACTTCATTGATTGTTTCCAGCCACACTAACGAGGGGTCCAGTTCCGGCGGAAAGGCAGCCATGTGTATTTGCCAGTGTTGACGCGCAGCTTCCTCAGGTGGGAGGTTATAATCGGGTACGTCATAGGAAATTTCATTGGAAGTTTTGCGGAAAACAAGAACATGCGGCACGCCGCTTTTTTTCATGAGTTCTTGAGCAAAAAGAATTGGTTGCGCATTATCAACACTTTTCAGGAAAAAGGGAATACCAGCAGCATCCAGTTGAGTCATCCATTCGTCCAAATAACGACTATTGCCACCTACACCAACGTGAAAGCCAATTTTTACAGGCACAAATTGCAAACCAGAAGCCTGAAGCTGAGCTGTGAGTGCGGCGACATCTATGGTGGGGATAGGGGTGGGGGTAGGTGGAATGGGAACGGGTGTGGCAGTAGGCACGGCCGTTTGGGTTGGTTGTGGATTGGTGAGTAGAGGCAAGAATTGTTGATTGTCACCAACAGGAGCGGGGCTGGAATGTGTTGCTGGGGTAGAAACGGCCGTTGCTGTGCCAACCGGATAAGGTGAAAGCGGCACCAGCGTCACAGATGCTTCGCCAGAGTCAACCGGATAACTTGTGGTTACCTCCCCAGAGGGGGGCGTGGGCGCAACATCGCGACAAGCAGAAATCACAAACACCCCCAATAATAACCAAATAACATATAACCACCGACGTAGCATCAGACACCTCCCCCCTAATTTTGGGTTAACCAACAGTTATCAAATCCCTTGTAAATGAAGTTAATGAGCGATGACCGCTGGCAGTGATAACCAAATCATCCTCAATACGCACCCCACCACGCCCCGGCAGGTAAATACCCGGCTCTACTGTAAATACATTTCCTTCAGCAAGAGGGCGCGTATAACCTTCCATCATAAATGGGGGTTCGTGTACTTCTAGCCCTAGTCCATGCCCGGTGCGATGGATGAAATATTCTCCGTAACCAGCTTCTTCAATGACGGCGCGGGCAGCCCGGTCAACATCTTGACCGGTTGCACCAGGGCGAGCGGCCTCGCGACCAGCTGCATTGGCATCTCTCACCACATCATAAATATACCGCAACTCGTCATCAATTTGCCCAACGGCAAATGTACGGGTTATATCCGATGGGTAGCCGTCCACGTAAACGCCCCAATCTATTACGAGTAAGTCACCTGCCTGCAACGGCCGTTCTGTGGGGACAGCATGTGGAGAAGCACTATTTGGCCCAGCCGAGACGATAGGACCAAATGCTACACTTTCTGCACCTGCCTCCAGCAATGCCTGAGTAAGCATGGCTGCCACTTGCTTTTCAGTTTGTCCAATTTTAATACGCGGAATCAGTTGCTCGATAGCTGTTTCAGCAACAGCAACAGCTTTTTCCATTGCCGCCAGTTCACTGGCATCCTTGCGAATGCGGAGCGTGGTCATAATATTATCGGCATGGGTGGTATTCAATCCAGGGGCGTACCGTTTGAGTAACTCCAATTCCAGCACGCGCATATGCAAGGCTTCAACTCCCAACAGGTAATCAGCCAGTTCGAGGTGAGCACACGCTTGCTGAAATGCACCAGTGTAGCCTTCGTCATCGCTCCAGGCGAAAATGCGCTCATCGGGAATACCGGCATCGCGCGCTTTCATGGCTTCCAGGGTGGGGATAATGATGGCGGGTTCGTCGTCTGCGGGAATGATGAGGACAATCGGCCGTTCGCTCAGGTGAGTGTGAATTCCGCTAACGTAGAACAGATTGGGGCCGGGAACGAGAGCAATACCATCCAGCCCGTTTGCCAGTATTTGTTCTTGTAATTGCTCCAGTCGTGCTGTGTTCATAAGATCAGTCCTCACTCATTCGGCTGTTTGGGGCTTTAGTTCTACCAATTGGTTGCCTGGTTGTACGGCATCACCGGCGGCACAGTGAACGGCCGTTACGATACCAGCATAAGGTGCTTTGATAGGAATGACCATTTTCATGGATTCCAGCAGGATGAGCTTATCACCGGCGGCTACTGTGTCGCCAACATTGACCAGTACTTGGGAAACGACAGCCGGAATTGTTGGAGCCAGGGCGTTGGCGTCGGCCGTGCTGCTGGTTTGTTTCCCTTGGCGCAGACGGCGATAGGTGAGCGTGCGGCCATTTACCCACAACTGTCGTTTGTCACCATCTTTGTATCCGGCTACATGGAGCCGTTTCACAGTACCGTCTGTTAATGTTTGTTCCAGCACCATATAAGGGCCATGCTGATACAGTAGTCGTAATTCGGCTGTCTGACCATCTAGTGTAACACGCACATGATCATTTTGCCGCGCTACACTGACTTCTAAATTTGTGTTTCCCAGTTGCAGGCGGGTCTTTTTCATTGTGGCTGTAATGTCGTCTCCTGTCTTAGATTTTGCTTGTCCGCGCAAAGAAAGTTGACATAAAAACGAATTGTCAACTATTTGCTGAAACTTGCCGGATTTTATCCCATTTTTTACCGGTAATGTAATCTTCCAGATGGTCGATGATGATTTTTTGTTCAGAGATGAGGGCTTTGACGACGTCGCCAATAGAGATAAGTCCGACAAGACGGCCGTTTCCATCAATAACCGGCAAATGACGAATACGTTTGTCGGTCATCAAAGCCATACATTTTTCCACTGTTTGATCAGGACGCACAGCAATCACATTGCTGGTCATGACCTCACGCACAGGGGTTTCGCGAGAAGTTCGCCCCTTTAAGGCCACTCGGCGGGCATAATCCCGTTCCGAGAAAATGCCCAAAATTTCGTCCCCATCCATTACCAAAAGTGCACCGATATTCTTTTCGGCCATGCGTTCCAGAGCGGCATATACCGTTTCATCTGGTGCAATGTGCCATACGTCGGTTCCCTTTTGCTGCAAGATTTGACTGACAATAGTCATTTTTCCCTCTCCTGGAATGGCATCTTATAGACCCCATTCATTACGCGACGAAGTCGCCTGCTTCTTCGCTGGTCATGGCCTGACCAGTGGAACTCGTGACTTGCAGTTTGAATCCTTCTGCACCGGTTACGATAATTAGTTCACCTTTGTCGAGGGGGTCATTGGATTCTGCTTCCCAAAGTTCGCCCCAGACAAGTACTGTGCCGGTGTAGGGTGGTTTATTGTTGGCCGATTGGAGAGGAGATCGGACGACGCCTTTTTTGCCAATTAGTCCTTCGAGGCCAGTTTGTGGGGGGGCTTTTTGGGCGCGAATGGCAAAGGTGACAATAAGGAGGAAAAAAACGGCCGTTGATAGAGAAACGGCAATGGCGCTGGGGATGGAGATGCGAGCAAATTCGGGGGAGCCGGGCGAATTGAACAGGAGCAATATACCGGCCAACATAGTGGCTGTGCCAGTCAGGGCTAGTGCGCCATGTGTAGGCGCTTTGACTTCCAGGGCAAACAGAACGAAGGCTGTGCCGATGAGTACCAGTCCCAACCAGTTGGCGTTTATTGTGCCCAGCCCATAGAAGGCAAGCGCCAGGGCGACAACACCAATAAATCCAGCCACCCAACCGCCCGGATTGGACAGTTCGATGAGGATGGCTTGTACACCGAGCACTAGCAGGATGCTGATGAAGAGAGGATTAGCCAGGGCGTGCAGGGTTTGTTCGAGCAGGTTCATGGGGAATTCGCGAATGGTGGCATCGGCCGTTTCCAGTGTAGTTGTCTGGTTATTTACTGTAATTTCCATGCCATCAATTTGCCGGAGCAAATCAGGTACATCTTCAGCGACAACATCTATCAGGCCAACGTTGAGGGCTTCTTCTGCATGGAGGGCATGTGCGTCTTCAATCATACCTTCAGCGATGGCTGTGGCGGCCGCACCGCGCCGTTCGGTCAGGCTGCGTACCTGGGCTTTCAAGTCTTCCTTGAGTTTGCGGGAAATGGTTTCGCCCAGTTCCGCCCCCCCTTCGCCAACAGGTGAAGCCGCGCCGATGACCGTTTCGGGGGACATGGCGGCAACATGGGCAGCCATGGTGAT
The DNA here is from genome assembly GCA_003696605.1 of Chloroflexota bacterium. Taxonomy (GTDB): domain Bacteria; phylum Chloroflexota; class Anaerolineae; order Promineifilales; family Promineifilaceae; genus J033. Next base: position 15,748 of record RFGV01000121.1, read on the forward strand.
GATACTTCCGGCAGAGGCAGCTTGTGCCCCGCGCGGACTGATGTACACAATAACTGGCACGGAGGCCGCCCGTAATAGCTGGACGATATCCAATGTGGGGTCAAGGTTCCCGCCGGGGGTGTCCAGAATAATGAGAACGGCCGTATTGTCCTGGGATTCGGCCGTTTCAATACCCCGTTCAAAATAACTAACCATTGCTGGCGTTACTGGCCCTTCAATCCGCAATACCAGAACTTCCGATGTTTGCGCCTTTGCCTGCTCTGCAACACCCAGCAGGCCCCCCACTATTAGCAAGCCAATAACAATCAAAACCTTGATCTGCTTATTCATTTTTCTCCCTTATGCAAAGGTAACGCCACCACAAAAATACTCCCTTTGTTGGGCTGACTTTGTGCCCAAATACGTCCCTTGTGCAGCGAAACCAGCTCCCGAGCGATAGAAAGACCTAGCCCCATCCCCTCATGACGACGACGCAAAGGAGATTCTACCTGATAAAACCGCTTGAAAATACGTTCCAGTTTATCTGGCGGAATGCCTACTCCAGTATCTCGTATCCAAAACCATGCCTCTCCCCCTTTTGGTTGCACACCAAGATCAATGCGGCCACCAGCAGGGGTAAATTTGATGGCGTTGTTGAGCAAGTTACCAATAACAACCTCAATCATACTACGGTCTATCAGGACGGGAAGTTGCATATCAGGCAGTTTGACACTGATTTGATGTTGTTTTGTACGCAAGGATTCGTCTGATTCCAGTTGCATTTCCCGTATAAACTGTACAAAATCAACGACTTCCAGATCAAGAGTTGCTTCTCCGGCATCTACATAGCGCAGGTTGAGCATTTCCTGAATCAGGTTGCGGAGGTGAACGGCCGCTTCCAGTACACCATCTAATTGTTCCGCCATTTCAGGTGTCGCTTCTTCTCGCAAAAAAGAGACATAGCCCAAAATCACAGAGAGCGGCGTACGCAATTCATGAGAAGCAACCGCAATAAAATCGGTTTTTAGCTGGTCAAGTTCGTTTAGTTCGGCATAAGCTTTTTCCAGCGCCTGAATTAGACGTGCTTTTTCTACGGCTACTCCGGCAAGGTCGGCCAGGACGGTTATGGTTTCGATATCTTCGTCGGAAAAACGGCCGTTCAGCTTGTTAATTGCCTCCAGAACCCCTATTGCCTTTTGTTGAGCATTATGCATGGGCACGCCCAAAATCGAACTCGTATGAAACTGAATTGTCTGATCTACATTAGGATTCCACCGCTTATCTTGAGAGACATCCTCAATAATCATGGGGCGATTTTCTCGCAACACTGCCCCAGCAATGCTGCTATCCAGAGGCACAGGCGTGCTGGCCAATTCAGGTGGGATACCATTGGAAGCTGCCTTAAAATAAAGTTGGCGTGTTCGAGGATCCAACAACAAAATAGAAGCAGCCTCCGACCGGGTGAGACTGGCTGCCTCCTTGATAATAACCGTCAAGAGCTCATCCAGGTTGGTGGTGGAATTCAGCACTCTACTAATTTCAACCATGCGCGCCAATTTTTCTGGCGCAATTTTCTTGTAAGTTGCCTGCATGGCAATTTCTCCTCTACCCTAACAGATGAGTTCATGGTAAGCTGCTGTCTATTTGTCCAAAACATCTCAGGTTTAGGACTATAATGATAGTATAGCATGAGTTTTTGGGAATCATGATCAATAAATGATGAACGACTCAATCGAAACTAAGGACAGGATCAGGTGACTCAAGCAGAAGAATCATTCAGTTTGTATTTGCATATTCCCTTTTGTCGCCATCGCTGCTCGTATTGTGATTTTAATACGTACACCACTGTGGGAGAATTGAAGGAGGTGTACGCCAGAGCATTGGCGGCCGAGATTCGGCAGGTGGCTGGTGAGGTGCGGCGGCCGGCACATACAGTGTTTTTTGGAGGTGGAACGCCTTCTTTGATGTCGCCTGAGGCGTTGGCTTGTATTTTGGATGCGGTGAGGGAGTCATTTGACCTGGCGGGGGATGCGGAAGTGACGATGGAGGCGAATCCGGGCACGGTTGATGAGGCGTATCTGGCAGCAGTGCGGGCGTTGGGGGTGAATCGGCTGAGTTTTGGGGTGCAGAGTGTGGTGACTGCGGAGCTGGCTTTGCTGGAACGGGAGCATGATTTTGCGGCGGTGGTGGCGGCGGTGGCGGCGGCACGGCAGGCCGGGTTTGTGAATGTGAATCTGGATTTGATTTATGGTGTACCAGGGCAAACGTTGCGTTCATGGGAGGAGAGTTTGCAAGCGGTTTTGTCGCTGGCGCCGCAGCATTTGAGTTTGTATTGCCTGACGATTGAGCCGGGGACGCCGATGGCGCGTTGGTTGCGTAACGGCCGTATTGCTCCCCCAGATCCAGATTTGGCTGCCGACCAGTATGAATTGGCTTGTGGTTTGCTGGCAGAGTATGGGTTTGTGCATTATGAGATTTCTAATTGGGCTTTGCCGGGTTATCAGTGTGCTCATAATCTGACTTATTGGCGCACCAGACCGTATTTGGGTTTGGGGGCAGGAGCACATGGTTTTGCGGGGGGGTATCGGTATGTGGTGGTGAAGCAGCCGCGCGTGTATATTCGGCGTATGCAGCAAGGAGCAGGTGGGGAATTTCCCTTGTCGGCGGCGGTGGCGGAGGCGCATCAGGTATCGCGCCGGGAGGCGATGTCGGATGTGGTGATTACACAGTTGCGGTTGCTGGAGGAGGGGTTGGATCTGGTGGCGTTTGCGGAGCGGTTTGGGGTGTCGCTGGATGATGCATTTGACGGTGCAGTGACGCGGTTGATGGGGTGGGGATTGGTGCAGGCGGATAACGGCCGTTTGCGTCTGACGGAAAAGGGTCGGTTTTTGAGTAATCAGGTTTTTTATTGGTTTGTCTGAGGTGAAAAGAGTGGTGTCGAATGGGTTGACGGTAGCGATTTTGGCAGGGGGAAAATCTAGTCGGATGGGACGAGACAAATCTTTTGTGCCGGTTTATGGACGGCCGATGATTGAGCATGTGCGGGAAAGGGTGGCGGGATTGGGGGATGAATTGGTGTTGATTACGAATCGGCCAGATGCGTATGCTCATTTGGGTTTGCCGATGTTTGGGGATGTGTATCCAGAATGTGGTTCGCTAGGCGGGATTTTTACGGCCGTTTCTGTCGCTCGTTTTTCCCATACATTGGTTGTGGCCTGTGATATGCCGTGGTTAAATCGGCCGTTATTGAGTTACATGATTTCCTTGCGCGAAACGGCCGATGTCATTGTTCCCCGTTGGGACAAATACCCGGAACCACTTCATGCTATTTATAGCAAGCATTGTTTGCCCGCAATTGAGGCCAAACTGAAAGCAGGTCAATTAAAAATAACAGGGTTTTTTGGCCAGGTGCGGGTGCGATTTGTGGAGCGGGAGGAAATTATGCAGTTTGATGAAAACGGCCGTTCCTTTGCCAATATCAATTCCCCCGATGACCTGAACGCCATTTCTCCCGCTCCCTAACTATTCAGACAGTTACGATTGTCGCTTTTGCAAGGCAATTTCTGCTGCCCGCAATGTATTCTTCATCAGCATGGCAATCGTCATTGGACCGACGCCCCCAGGCACAGGTGTAATTGCACCTGCCACAGCAACGGCCGAATCAAAATCCACATCACCAACCAACCGATAACCTCGCTTGGCCGAAGGATCTTCTACCCGATTAATACCTACATCAATGACAGTTGCTCCCGGTTTTAACATCTCACCGGTAATCATACGTGCTCGCCCAATAGCTGCCACTACAATATCTGCTCGTTTCAGGTGAGCCGTCAGATCGCGGGTACGACTGTGACAAATGGTTACCGTGGCATTGGCTTTTTGCAACAGCATAGCCATTGGCAAACCAACAATATTGGAACGACCTACAATAACAGCTTCGGCACCACTGATTGTTGTACCAGCCTCTGCCAAAAGTTCCATGCAACCGGCAGGCGTGCAAGGGATAAATAGTGGTTCCCGACCTTTCATGGCCAGGCGGCCAATATTTACCGGATGAAACCCATCCACATCTTTTTCCAGACTGATACTATTTAACACAGCTTCTTCGTCCAGATGTTTGGGCAAAGGGAGCTGAACCAAAATTCCGTTCACAGATGGATCGGCGTTGAGTTCACGGACCAATCCTTCCACTTCTGCCTGAGAAGCATCTGCTGGTAAATGATGACCAATGGAGCGGATGCCCAGGGCTTCGCAGGTGCGCTGTTTGCTACGCACATAAGTAGCAGAAGCGGGATCATCACCCACTAACACGGTGGCCAGACCCGGTACATAGTCAAATTGATCTTTCATGGCAGAAACGGCCGTTTTCACCTCATCCTTCACTCGTTGGGCCACAGCTTTACCATCAATAATAAAAGCCGTCATGACTCACTCCTTTAAACTTGACTAAACAACACAATCATGTAAAAAAAAAGCCTCCGCGTCTATACACGGAGGCCAATCACGCAACAAAGCGAATCCACTCCACAAATTATTTAGGCAACAATTCCGTTCCCATAAACTTATCCAGCCAGATTCCCAGGAAACAGGCCAATGCCAGTGAAGTGAACGTGTAATAAAGAAAACCATACTCAGCAGGGGTCGTCCCAATCGCTTTAACGATTACAAACGTCGCCACCACACCAAATGCGATTGAAATAACAGCCAGAAGAATACGCTTTGCCAGCATAATGAACAGCCTCCAGTTACAAAATTAGTATTATTGAGATTTTTATCACAATCACACGAGAAGGCAAATCACGTCCAAAAATCAAGCCGGAGCGTTATTAAGTACTTCACGCACATGTCGCGTTAATTCTTCCGGCGAAATAGGCTTGGTAAGATATTTCGTTGCCCCCACGCGTAGCCCCTTGTTAATACTGTCCAGATCAGATTTGGCACTAAGCATAATAATCGGCAATGAGGCCGTATCTTCCTCATTCCGTAATGTTTCGCACACCGTAAAACCATCCATACCGGGCATCATGACATCAAGCAAAATGACATCAGGGCGAATTTTCTTCACCTTTTCCAACGCATCGTAACCATCTTCAGCTTCCGACACGTTAAACCCGGCACGTACCAGCATCAAACGCAATAGTGTGCGTGCCATCGGCTCATCGTCCACAACCAAGACTGACTGAGTCAAATTCTCTCCCGGAAAAGTTATTATGTATTTAGGCACCTTTATCATTTGCTGCCTGTGTCGTAAAAATTACACGACAAACAGGGCTGCATTTCCCCATTTAGAAAATAAAAAGCATCCTGATTAAATTTGATATTAAGATGCCAGTACTAATTTCTCATTCTTAATTGTAATCAATAATTCCAATCAGGCAATGACAGAAGGGCTTGATAGCGTGAATAACAAGGAAAAACTGGCAAAAAAGGTGAATTTTGCACTTAATCAGGAAGTTTATCGCCCAAAGGAAGGTGAATTTCCAGACCTTCGCGTGCCAGAATAGTACGTGGGAAGACCTGCCGTGTTTTGACCAGAATGGATTCTACTTCATTATCTGTGAGATCGGGCGAGTAATGAAACAGGGCTAATGTTTTGACACCAGCTTCGATGGCGACTTGAGCCGCCTCGATCCATGTGCTATGCCCCCAGTCTGCAAATTTTCGGCGTTCTTCCAGTGTACCAAAGTGGGCGTCATGAACGAGCAGATCGGCGCCTTGTGCCAGCTTGAGAACGTTTTGATCAAAACCATCGTCGTAATGGCTGACATCGCTACAATAGGTAAAGACTGTGCCGTTGTGTTCGATGCGGAATCCGAGGCAGCCGCCAGGATGGTTGAGATCGGCCATTTTTACTACGGTGTGATCGCCTATGATGATGGTTTCGCCATCTTTGACTTCTTTGACGATGAGGTCTGCGGGGAGGGATTTGTAGGCGTAGGGGAGGTAGGGTTCGATGAATTGGCCGGCCATGATTTCTTCGAGTCGTTTGCCCACACGTTTTTGGCCGATAAGTACAAAGCGGTTGGTACGGCCGAAAACGGGGCCGAAGAAAGGGAATCCTTGTATGTGGTCCCAATGGGTATGGCTGATCAGGATGTTGCCAACAATACGGCCTTCGAATTCTCGTTGCAGGGCTTTGCCTAATTGGCGGATACCGGAGCCGGCATCGAGAATGATAAGTTGTTTGTCTGGTGTGAAGATTTCAACACAAGACGTATTTCCGCCTACCCGAATGGTATCAGGGCCGGGTGTGGGTATGGTGCCACGTACTCCCCAAAATCGAATGCGCACTGGATGCCTCTTTTTTTGGCAGGAACGGCCGTATTTCTCCCAGCCATTCATGCATGATGGTCATGATGCAATTACATCTTACTAAATTTCGTGTAATATTTCCAGTGCAGCCAGTCGCCCGGGCGCTCCCATAATTCCGCCACCAGGGTGTGTGCCGCTGCCACACTGATAGTACCCTTTGATAGGGGTTTGGTAGCGGCTCCAGCGTGGTGCTGGCCGCAGGAAGAATAGTTGTTGTAAGGACAATTCTCCCTGGAAGATGTTACCTTCACTAAGTCCGGTAATTCGTTCTATATCTAGCGGGGTAACCACTTGCCGATGGAGAATAATATCTTTGATATTTGGGGCAAATTCGGCCAGGGTATTGATTACGGCATCACCAAACGCTTCTCGTTTTTCATCCCAGGAACCGTCTTTTAAGTGGTAGGGGGCGTATTGAATAAAAATAGACATGACGTGTTTGCCAGGCGGGGCCATATGTGGGTCTATGAGGGAGGGGATGACAATGTCCATATACGGCCGTTTTGAATACGAACCATATTTGGCGTCATCGTACGCCTTTTCCAAATAATCCAGAGTAGGACTAATGGAAATCGCACCGCGCAAGTGTGGACCATCTCCGGGCAATGATGTAAAGTCAGGTAATCCATCTAAAGCCAGATTCACCTTGGCAGAAGACCCTCGAAAGCGGAAACGACGAACGGCCGTTACCAACTCTTCCGGCAACTCTTTTTCATCCACCAATTGCAAAAATGTTCGGCGTGGATCAAGACTGGACACAACCACACGGGCTTGAATTTCTTCCCCACTTTCCAGGGCCACACCGGTAACACGGCCATTCTTCACGATAACGGCCGTTACCGGCGCATTGGTTCGAATCTCTGCCCCAAACGCACGAGCCGCACTGGCAATCGCCTGCGCCACAGCCCCAGTTCCCCCTTTGGCAAACCCCCACGCTCTAAACACACCATCCAACTCACCCATGTAATGATGCAACAACACATAGGCCGTGCCAGGAGAACGTGGCCCCAAAAACGTGCCAATAATGCCACTGGCCGACATCGTCGCCTTTAGTGCTTCAGTTTCAAACCACTCATCCAAAAAATCGGCCGAACTCATCGTCATTAGCTTCACAAAGGCATAAAGCTGTTCCTCCCCCAACTTCAGAAAATGACGGCCTAATTGCGCCAAATCCAGCCATTGACGCGGATGAAATGTACTGATATCCGGCGGCATCATCCCCAAAATCGGCTTCACCGCCTTAGCCATATGGTACATCAAACGGCCGTAATCCGTATACGCATCTGCATCCCGCAAAGAATGCCGCGCCAATTCTCGATACGTCTTGTGGTGATCCGCCCAACGCACCAAATAATCCCCATTCTCCATCGGCGTAAACGTACTTTCCAATGGCAAAATAGTCAGCCCGTGTCGCGGCAAATCCAGATCACGAATAATTTCTGGGCGTAACAAACTCACCACATAAGAAAACACCGAAAACTTAAAGCCAGGGAAAATCTCCTCTGTAACAGTTGCACCCCCCAAAATCGGCCGTTTTTCCAGCACCAATACCTTCCGTCCCGCCCGCGCCAGATAAGCCGCTGCCACCAAACCATTATGACCACCACCAACAATAATCGCGTCGTACACCTTCATCCGTCCTACTTTCTCTTCCTCTCCGGGTCAAAAAACGGTTTCTTCGTCACCCGTGCCAAAACCCTGTAAGGCACATGCTCAATCGTCACTTCCAACAACAACTCAGTCCCCACACCAGCCAAAGCCGGTTCCACCGTACCCAACGCAATATACCGCTTCAAAATTGGCGAAAACGTCCCACTAGTCGCATACCCAACTTGCCGTTGCCGCCGTCCCCGCTCATACAACGGCACACTCCCCCGCCACGCCTCATGAGGCAACTGCGGCGTCAGACCAACACGCGCATAAGCCCTCTCCAAATCATCCCAGTCCACTTCCAGACCCACTGTCGCCCACCGCGAACCACGTTCATGCTCTGCCAACAACGCTCGCTTACCCACAAAATTTGCCCGCTTATCCAAATGCACCGTCCAACCCAAATCCAATTCAAACGGACTGGACAACTGTTCCGGAATCAACGCCTTCCGCACAGGCGTATAATCCACATCAATCAACAACAACCCCGCCTCAATCCGCGCAATATCCAATGCCAAAAGACCCGTTGGCGTAATACCATACCCAGCCCCCGCCTCCATCAAACAATCCCAAATAACCAGCGCATCCTTTGCATCCAGCCAGATTTCAAACCCCAAATCGCCAGTATATCCCGTACGCGAGATAGAAACAGGACAGCCAGCAATTGTTGCCGACATTACACGGAAAAATTTTAAACGCTCCAGGCGTTCCTTTTCTTCTCCAGAAACCACCTCACACAAAATAGCTCGTGAATTAGGTCCCTGCAAAGCCAGCGCAGCCACCTTCTCTGATATATCTGCAATCGTCACATCCAGACCAAACGCACACGCCTCAAACCAGCGCCAGTTAGGTTCAGCTGCTGTAATACGAAATGTCGTCTCATCCAGACGTGACACAGTACCATCATCAATAACCTTGCCCGCTTCATTACACCAGGTGGTGTACATTACCTGCCCCACACGACAACGACTTACATCGCGCGTAATTAGCCGATCGACAAAACGAGCAGCATCAGGACCTTGAATCAAATACTTATACAACGGGGTAATATCCAGTAGGGCAGCTGCATTGCGAATAGCATAGTATTCACGTTCATGCGTTAATTCATATTTAGTGGCAATGGCATAGCCCGCCCAGTTGCGCCACTGGAAGCTTTCACATAATTGAACAGTGCGTGGGTGAAATGGTGAACCTCTCATACGCCAATTTTATTCACTTTTGGAACATAGGGCTACAACAAAAAAGCCCGCCTGATAAGACGGGCTAAATGGAGGTGCGAAAAGACAATTCAAGAACTTTTTGCTTTATTACGGTTACGAATAACGCGCTCTACACTTTCCAGTAATTCTTGTGGCCCAAAAGGCTTGGTGATGTAATCATCAACACGAGCAATATGCAGGCCCAGAACTCGATCAATGCTTTGTGCTTTGGCTGTGACAACAATAACAGGAATATCTCGCATTTCTTCAGAAGCCTTCATTTTTTGATAGACTTCCCAGCCATCCATTTCTGGCATCATCAAATCCAACAATACCAGGTCTGGCTTCACTTCTGCAATTTTGTTTAGACCTTCTTGCCCGCCAACAGCACCGATGACTTCAAACTTGTTTCGCCCCAAAATGAGCTTGACAAGTTCGATCATTTCCAGTTCGTCCTCGATGCAAACCACCTTTTTTAGGTCATCAGCCATTGTCTCTTCCTCTGGGTTAAAACTACTACCGAATTGGTAAGAGTTTCGATATTTAAAAGATTAGCATATGCAAGCATTGTTGTCTACTTAGACGTTTGTACTACTTCGCTTTTGAGTAGTTTAACGCATTGTATCCGATTTTGCACATGATAGGGTGAAAATTACGCAAAAATTAAACTGTTTTGTGATTATTATGGTACTTACTTAAGGAGGCAGGGTGTTCCTGAGAGCTATTTGTGAATGTGTTGGCCTCAAATAGTGATCAAGAGGGTGTTTTCTCTAACGAATAACGAATGAGTTTGAGCTGCATGCTGAGGGATGTGTGGTTTGACAATGGATTGTCGTTTTGGCATAATTTTGACAACAATTTATTTGTTTGACAGGCGATGATGGAGACGAGTAGGTCGGTTTATCTGGTTTAGCGAGCCTGAGTTGGTGGGAGTCAGGTGCAGAGGGCTGGCCGAAAATCCCTCCGGAGCTGCCAACCGAAAGTGGCAAGGCCACGAGTAGACTTGGCCGGGTTCATCTCACGTTATCGAGATGCCGACAATTCTTATGTTGTTGGGCTGAGTGCTTGGCTTGGAGCCAGGAACTTGGGTGGTACCGCGGAGCATTTTCGCCTTCGTCCCAAAGTGGGGTGAAGGCGTTTTTTGTTTGATGAATTTGTTTGTTGGTGGTGATTGGATATGACGGAGTTGTTGTATTTGACGGATTCGTATTTGCAGGCATTTGAGGCTGAAGTGGTTGATCATCTAGCTGGCGGTGTGGTTTTAGATCGGACTGCTTTTTATCCGGGTGGTGGTGGACAACCGTGTGATTTTGGCAAGCTGATGGCTGGAGAGGATGTGTGGCCGGTGATGAAGGTGAAGCGTGTGGATGGTGTGCCGGTCCATTTTGTGGAAGGTGAGTTGCCGCCGGTGGGGATGAGGGTGCGTGGTGAATTGGATTGGGATCGCCGGTATAAGCTGATGCGGACACATACGGCGTTGCATATTCTTTGTGGCGTGGTGTGGCGTGATTATGGGGCGCAGGTGACTGGCGGTAATATGGAACCGTTGAAGGGGCGGATGGATTTTGAGTTTGAGTCGTTGCGTCAGGAGTTGGTGGCGGAGATTGAGGCTGCTGTGAATAGGGAGGTGGCAGCAGCGCGGATGGTGATGGTGGAGATTTTGCCGCGAGAGGAGGCTTTTCAGATTCCGGATTTGATTCGCACGAAGATTAATTTGTTGCCTGAGGGGATTGAGGAGGTGCGAACGGTGGAGATTTTTGGTTTGGATTTGCAGGCGGATGGGGGGACGCATGTGGCGAATACGCATGAGGTTGGGCGTGTGCGTGTGGTGGATTATAAGAGTAAGGGGAAGATAAATAAGCGGATTTATATTGAGCTGGATGGGTGAGTGGTGTGGGTTGATTGGGCAGGTGTGTGATGCGTTTTATTATTAAGGAGCAGCCGTATGAGAAGCCGTTGATGGCTGGGATGTGGCGGTATGAGCAAAACGGCCGTTCTACGGGAGCAGTTGAGCATTGGCGACTCAGTTCTGCGCCGGATGGCTATCGATTTTTGCGCGTAGATTTGGATGCACGGGCTGCTGAATCGGGCCATACTTATCTGTATCACGCATTGCTGGACCAAAACGGCCGTATTGAGCGGCTCAAATACCGATTCTGGGGTCGTGATTTACGTATTAGTGGCGACATTATTTTTGAAAGCGATAGCCTGACAGAAAGCAGGGAAGTCAATGGTATTCCTGAAAGCCGCAACCTGGCACTGCCTGCCAAATATGGTGTCTGGTTTCCTTCGGCCGAAGGTTTGGGGTTGGCTGCCTACCTGCCCGGTATCACAATTACGGCTGTGACATTGGATAATAATATCAATGGCCCCAGCCCGTTAGCGGCTCAAGTAGTAGAGTTCACACACTATATGATTATTACAGATTACATGGAAGAGGATGTGGCTGGGGAAATGGTATTAGTCAGTCCACGACGGCTGATGTGGAATGGCCACACACGAATGGTATATTTGCGGGCGGAAGACGGCCGTCCGGTAAAAATGGTACGAGATGACGGTTTAACGGCCGTTCTTGTCCGATATATTCAATACAAATAACAATTCAAAAAGCAAACAAAATCCAACAACCATTAAAATGGAGAAAACAAATGGGGTTTAAAGACGTTACCAACAAACCTGACTTTGTAAAACTTGAAAAAGAAATCTTGAAATTCTGGAAAGACACAGACGCCTTCAACGAACTTCGTCGCCTGCGTGCCCACAGCAAAAAACAATTCAGCTTCCTTGATGGTCCTATCACTGCCAACAACCCTATGGGCGTTCATCACGCCTGGGGCCGCACCTACAAAGACCTCTACCAGCGCTACCATGCCATGCTGGGCAAAAACGAACGCTGGCAAAACGGTTTCGACTGCCAGGGCTTGTGGGTGGAAGTAGAAGTTGAAAAAGAACTGGGCTTCAAAAGCAAGCGCGACATCGAACAATACGGTCTTGCCGAATTCGTCAAAAAATGCAAGGCACGCGTCCTCAATTTTGCCGCTATCCAAACCGAGCAATCCATTCGCCTCGGCTACTGGATGGACTGGAACGACACCGACACCCTACGCCATCTTGCCCAACTTCTTTTGGAAGATCCCAATCAAGAAGTAACCATTCAAGGCCCTGAAGGGCCGGTAACCGGTACAGTAGAGCAAATTGTTGGTCGCCTGGGCTTGCCCGAAATAGGTGGCTCCTATTTCACCTTCAGCGACGAAAACAACTACATGATTTGGCAATTCATTAAAAAATGTGCTGAAAATGGCTGGCTTTACAAAGGTACAGACGTAATGCCCTGGTGTGCCCGCTGCGGAACAGGCATCAGCCAACACGAAATTGTCACCGATGGTTACCGAGAAGTGACTCACGACTCCGTTTTCCTGCGATTCCCACTTGTTGGCCGGGAAAAAGAAGCCTTGTTGGTATGGACAACAACTCCCTGGACATTAACCAGCAACGTCGCTGCCGCTGTGGGGCCTGAGCTTGATTACATTCAGGTTCAACATGAAGATGGCTGGACATATTACCTGGCCGAAGAAGCGGCCAAAAACACCCTCATCGGTAAATATGAAGTGACAGGCCGACTGAAGGGCGCAGAAATGGTGGGCTGGCTTTATCAGGGACCATTTGATGAATTACCAGCTGCCCAGAAAGCATTCACCGAAGCAAATTATCAGCACCGAGTTGTTCCGTGGAAGGAAGTGGGTGCGGATGAAGGTACAGGCATTGTGCATATCGCGCCGGGTTGTGGTGCAGAAGACTTCCAGTTGAGCAAGGAACACAATTTGCCTGTTATCGCACCATTGGATGAAAACGGTATTTATGTGGCTGGTTTTGATTGGCTTACAGGCCGGGCTGTGGGAACGGTTGCCGAAGATATTTTTGAGAACTTGCGCCAAAAAGGTGTGTATTATCGCAAACAGCGATATCCCCACCGGTATCCTCATTGCTGGCGTTGTGGTGAAGAACTGGTTTATCGGCTGGTGGATGAATGGTTTATCAGCATGGGGCCGGTCTATGACAAGCCTCGGGAGGAACTGACACCGGAAGAGAAGCAGGCCAGTTTGCGTTACCAGATTATGGACCGCGTGGACCAGATTAACTGGTATCCTGCATTTGGATATGACCGGGAAATGGATTGGTTGCGGAATATGCATGATTGGATGATCAGCAAGAAGCGGTATTGGGGATTGGCTTTGCCGATTTGGGAGTGTCAGTCTTGTGGTCATTTTACGGTCATTGGCAGCAAAGATGAGTTGCGAGAGCGGGCGATTGAAGGATGGGAAGAATTTGAGGGGCATACACCACATCGGCCGTATATTGATGCAGTGAAGATTGCCTGTGAAAATTGTGGTGAGAAAGTCAGTCGTATTGCTGATGTGGGGAATCCCTGGCTGGATGCGGGTATTGTGGCCTTTAGTACGATGCGGTATAGCTTTGATCGTGAATACTGGCAACGATGGTATCCGGCAGACTTTATTACAGAAAGTTTCCCTGGGCAGTTCCGTAACTGGTTCTATAGTCTTTTGGCGCAAAGCACGGTGCTGGCCGATGAACCGCCGTTCCGGAATTTGTTTGGATATGCAACTTTACTGGCAGAAGATGGTCGGGAGATGCATAAGTCATGGGGGAATGCAATTGAGTTTAATGAAGCGGCTGATACGATGGGCGCGGATGTAATGCGTTGGTTGTATGCCAGCTGTAAGCCGGAGCAAAATTTGTTGTTTGGTTATAACAGGGGGGACGAGACTCGGCGCCGTTTCTTGATTCCATTGTGGAATGTGTATGCTTTTCTGGTTTCTTATGCTCAACTTGATGGCTGGACGCCAGGTGATGAAGTGGTTGTCTCACCAGTGGAAGCGCATGCACAAATGGATCGCTGGATTGTGGCGCGGCTGGATGAGACGACTTTGGCTGTACGGGAGGCATTGGACAGGTATGATGCGGAACGGGCAACGGCCGTTCTCGAAGCCTTGCTCGATGACCTTTCCAACTGGTATGTCCGTCGCTCACGTCGCCGTTTTTGGAAGAGCGAAGCTGACGCCGACAAAAACGCCGCATACACGACCCTTTACCACGTTCTCGTTGAATTCATCAAGCTGCTGGCACCCTTTATCCCCTTCACTACCGAAGCCATATACCAAAACCTTGTCCGCAGCGTGAACCCGGATGCACCAGCCAGTGTCCATCATTGCCTCTATCCGGAGACCGATGCTGCCAATCTGGACCAGCGCTTGCTGGACAAAATGCGACTGGCTATTACTGTTGCCAGTTTAGGACGATCGGCACGCAGTTCGGCCGATATCAAGCTCCGCCAACCATTGCGCAAGGCGCGTGTATTTGTTGCTACCCAGCAAGAACGAGATGATCTCCTGGACTTGGCCGATGTACTGCAAGAAGAGATCAATGTCAAAGAAATTGAGGTGGTTTCAGAAGTGGGCGAGCTGGTGCAGTATCGGGTATTGCCAAATAATCGGGTGCTGGGGCCAAAATATGGCGCAAAATTCCCGAAGGTACGTGCAGCTCTGATGGTACTTGATCCGGCTGATGTTGCCCGCACCTTGCAGGCTGGACAACCTGTTGTGCTTGATTTGGATGGAGAAGAGGTGGTTTTGTCTGAAGATGAGGTGTTGGTACAAACAGAGTCGCGTGGGGGATTGGCTGTTGCCAGTGAGAAAGGGGTGACAGTGGCTGTGGATACAACCCTGACGCCGGAACTGGTGCAGGAAGGATATGCGCGTGATTTGGTGCGAGCAGTGAATAATATGCGCAAGGAGGCAGGCCTGGAGATCGCTGACCGCATTGAATTGGCGTATGCGGCGACAGGAGATGTGGCGGCGGCAATGGCCAACTTTGGTGATTATGTCAAGCAAGAGACGTTGGCGATTTCTCTGGTGGCTGGCAGTTTGCCAAATGCGACTTATGTGCAAACCGTTTCGGTAGGTGGTCAGGATGTTGAACTGGCATTGCGCAAGGCAGGTGCGTAACGGACGCTAACAAAAGGTAGTTGTTTGTTGTAGATGAACGCCGTGTATAGCCAAATGAGTTGTCCCTGTGTACAATGCAGGGAAAGCAGGAGGCGAGATATGCGGCGTTCATTTTTTGTTTTTCCAGTCATTGTGTTTCTTTTTGTCGTATATTTTCAGGTGCAAAGGGTGGATGGGCAGACAGCAGGTGGAGACACGGCCGTTTTGCCTTTGGCAATTACCACTTCTGCAGCAACAGATGCTTGTGCGGATGCGCCGGAATTGGTGTTGCCGGGTGGTGCCCAAACCACAACCAATAACATGACAATTGCGGGTGATGATCCCGTTTTGGATTTTGTGTGGGGTAGTCCGGCCAGTGCACAAGGGTTTCGGACGGTGTGGTACAAGATTACAACCACAAATAACGGCCGTATTGTGCTGGATACATTTGGCAGCAACTACGACACCATTTTAGCCGTGTACACCGGTTCATGTGGTAGCCTGAGTCGGGTTACAGGTAACGACGACTATCAAGGATTTACCTCACGTGTTACCTTTACCGCAGCGCGCAACACCACCTATTATGTGGAAATTGCCGATTGGCAGTCAGGCACATCAGGAACGGCCACACTAACTATTTCTGCCTGGGAAGAGCCATTTGTTTCCCAATGGACACAGGTGGATACGATGCCGTTGCCTCGCAGCCGACATGCTATCGTAACGGATGGTACGGATGTGTACCTGATTGGTGGGGAAAGTAGCATGACCGGTACACCCCAGCTAACAACGCGTGTGGAGCGGTATGAGACAGATACAGGTAACTGGGTACAACTGGCCGATATGCCAGGCACAGGTTATGCAGATACAACGGCGGCTTTGGTCAACGGCCGTATTTATCTCCCCGGTGGTTATAATGGCAACAATACCAGTTTCGACGACACACATTGGGTATATGACATTAGCGCAAATTCATGGACAACCGCAACGGCCGTTACGACAGTCAGTAGTGTTCCCCTGGGTTGGGCAACGGCCGTTGTGCCGCCAGCACAAAACGGTTACTATCTCGTTGGTGGCATTAGCACACTCCCTCCCCTGACAACCACTGCCCAGGTACACAACGAAATGTACTTCTACTTCCCACCTCCCAACGACCAGTGGGTGAGCCGCGCCCCCATGAACAGCCCACGTTATGGCCATACTGCCGCCTGGGTAAATGGCAAAGTTTGTGTGGCCGGTGGTGTGAGCACAGGCAACGTGCTCCTCTCAAATGGTGAATGCTACGATCCAACGACCGGTATCTGGACCAACACCAATAACATGAATTACCCCCGATATAATGCCGGCAGTGCGGTCGGCGCAGATGGCAAATGGTATGTGTTTGGGGGAATTGATGCATTTGGCAATGCAGTTTCCATTACCGAAGTGTACGATCCAGCCACCAACAGTTGGACAGCATTGCCTGTAGATTATGATTTGGGTGGCACAGCCACACTACCAGCGCGGGGCTGGCCACGCGGGGTATTGGCAGGTAACAGCTTGTGGGTGTTTGGGGGCAATAGTGAGCCAGATAAGCAGGTTTTGCCTTTGGTGGAAAAGCTGTTTGTGCCAATCAGTCAAATTTATATGCCGGTGGTTTCTGGGATAACGGGCAATGCTGATGACACAATGGCACAGGCACGGCCGTTAACGCTCAATCAGGCACAACAGCATAATTTTGATACCCCCCTTGACTTTTTTGATGTGTATTACTTTGATCTGGCTGCTACAACGGCCGTTACGATTCAGCTTTCGCAAATTCCATTGGGCAGCGATTACAACGTTTCTCTTTATAGCGCCAACAAGCTTCTGTGGGGCAAAGGAGATAATCCCGGCAACCTGGTCGAAACAATTTCTACCACCCTGCCCGCTGGCCGGTATTATCTGCTGGTAGAGCGCGTATTTCCATTTGGTACACCCAACTCGGCCAATTACCACATTATTGTCACCACAAACTAAGAGAGAGGTGGAGATGAGCCGTCCTGTATCTGTATTACATTTCGCCGATGCGCATATAGACATTGCCAATTACGGCCGTCATGATCCGGAAACTGCTCTGCCAGTGCGTGTGGTAGATTTTTTGCGAGCATTGGACCAAATTATAGAAACGGCCGTTTCCCAACCCGTCGATCTCGTCATTTTTGCCGGAGATGCCTACAAAGACCGCAACCCCCAGCCCACTTTTCAACGTGAATGGGGGCGTCGTATCATGCGCCTCTCCCAGGCCGGCATCCCCACCATCCTTCTCGTCGGCAACCACGATGTTTCTCCTGCTTCTGGCCGTGCCCACACCTTACACGAATTCAGCACCCTTGGCGTGCCCCATGTTCACGTTGCTGACCGCATCCGCCTTTTGGGGCCCGATGAGCTGGGTGTACCTGTTCAGGTGATAACCGTCCCCTGGGTATCCCGCAGCCAGCTGCTCACACGGCAAGAAATGGCCAACCGGAACCTCAATGAAATACTCCAACTCCTTGAAGAACGGGTGCATGTCTCCGTGCAAAAGTGCATGGAAAACGCCGATCCCGCGCTGCCGCTCATCCTTACTGCCCATGCCTCTGTGCAAGGGGCCAGGTATGGCAGCGAGCGCAATGTCATGTTAGGCCAGGAATTGACCTTGAGTGGCAATCTTGTGGCCGACAAGCGACTGGATTATGTGGCACTGGGGCATATACACAAGCACCAGGCCTTACATGCAGATGGAACACACCCGCCAATCGTTTATTCAGGGTCTATCGAACGGATCGACTTTGGTGAAGCGCGCGAAAAGAAGGGGTTTGTGTTGGCACAGGTGACACGGGGACACACAGAGTGGGAATTTGTCCCCTTGCCCGGTCGTCGATTTATTGACCTGAATCTGGAAACACCAACGTCAGATACATTTATGGATGATATTTTGCGTCAGTTGCCAGCAGAAGAAGATGTTAAAGATGCAATTTGCCGCATTCGACTGACATATCCTCGTGATTGGGAGTCATTGTTGGATGAACGGGTAATTCGGGAGCGGTTTAAGGGTGCGTTTAGTGTGCAAATTGATAAACATTATCAGTTGGAAAAGCGATCACGGTTGGGGGAAACGGCCGATGTGGAAGCCTTGTCGCCAGAAGAATTGCTGGATCTCTATTGGGCAACAATTGAGTTGTCTGAGGAAGAAGCAGAGGCGATGCGTGCCTTGAGTCGTGAAGTGCTGGCATCGGTCGAACTGGCAGAATAGTTTTTCCAGGAGCGGTATTTAGATAGCCGCAAGTTGCACCATCTATACAAATTCTGTGTTATGAATAATTTCCTTCCGGACTTTATCTATTCAATTTGAGCGTTTGTGAGATTATGATTCCAATCAAGCTGGAGATTACTAATTTTTTGTCTTATCGGGAAACGGCCGTTTTAGATTTTCGGGGCATTCATTTGGCCTGTATTGCTGGCGCCAATGGGGCCGGCAAATCCAGTATTTTAGATGCCATTACGTGGGCACTGTTTGGCCAGGCACGCAGTAAAAGCGACGACGATCTGGTCAATCGGGTGGCAGCTCGTCGAGGTGAAGAAGCGGCTGTTATATTTACTTTTTCTTTAGGGGATCATCTTTATCGTGTGGTACGGCGTAAACGAGTGGGCAAAACAACCATTCTGGAATTCCAGATGCTTGATGCAACTGGCAACGCCTGGCGCCCCCTTACTGAAGGAAAAATGCGTGACACTCAGGCAGCCATTGAAAAGTTGCTCCGAATGAACTATGACACATTTATCAATGCCAGCTTTTTATTGCAGGGTAAGGCGGATGAATTCACTACCAAAACACCGGGCAAACGGAAGGAAGTGCTGGCCGATTTGCTGGGAGTAACGGTGTGGGAGCGATACCGGGAAGCAACAGCAGAGCATCGGCGCGAAACGGAAGGACGTCTTCAGATTTTGGATGCACAAATTGCAGATATTGAACAGGAGTTGGGTGAAGAAGAGGCGCGCAAGGCGGCGTTGGCTGCCGCCGAAGCCGCCTTGGCGCAAGTGGCTGGTGAATTGACGGCCAAAGAGGCGTTGTTGCACCAGATGCGGCAGGCGGAAACGGCCGTTCAGCAAACCCGGCAACGCGTCCAGGAAATTGCCAAAAGCCTGACACGCGCCCAAAACAGCTTGCAAAATTTGCGCCAGACCTACACCCGCCAACAGGAAGAGCTGGCCCGTTACCAGAATACACTGGCGCAAGCCGAGACAATTACCAGTGCCTATGTCCATTGGCAACAAGCCGAAAAAACCCTCAAGGCGTGGCAAGAAAAAGCAGAAGCCTGGAACAAACTCCAGGAAAAGCGACGCCCCCACGAACTGGCAGTGGCAGAAGCACGTAGCCGACTGGAACAACGACAACAAGAACTCATGGCGCGTGCTGAACAGGTGGGACAAGCACAGATGGAAGAGGAAACATTAATTGCTCAGATTGCAGACCAGGAAACGCGCCTGCAAAATATTGTGGCCAAACTGGATGCTCTGACGGAAACGGAAAATGCACTCCAAAAGGCACGGCAGGCTTTGCAAGCCCTGGAAGGGGAACGACAACTTTGGGAGCGGGAGCGAACCCAGTTGGAAAAACAGGCTACGCGAATTGGACAATTGCAGCAGGAGAAAACGGCCGTTTCTCAAAACTACGAGCAAGCCACAGCCCGTCTCGCCGAAGTGGAATCCGCCCTGAACGAATTGGAATCCCTACACCAACAACACGCCACCACTCTGGCTGACAAAAACCGCCTGGAAGAAGAACAACCACGCCTGAAGGAAGAAATGAATCAGCTCAGGGCACGCATTGACCAATTACAGCAAGAAACTGGCCAAACCTGTCCTTTGTGTGGCCAGCCGCTAAGTGATGAACATCGGCAAGCAGTTGTAAGAGACCTGGAAACACAAGGGCAGGAATTGGCGCAACGGTATCGCCAGAACAAAGAACGGATTGCAGAGATGAACCGTGCCGTGACGGAAATGGCGCAGAAATTGCGAGACAGAGAACGACTGGAGCGTGACCGAAAGACGCAACAGCAGAGGTTGGCGCAGGCAGAAGCACGGCTGACAGAGATTGAGAACGCATTGACTGAATGGGAAGCAACAGGTGCCGGGCGGCTGGCAGAATTGCGGCAATTGCTGGCAGATGATTCGGCCGTTTTGGCCCGACGCCAACAGGTGCAGGAACTGGAGACAGCCCTCCAACCCAAAGTCAGGCTGGAGAAAGAGCGTCGTGAACTGGAACAGACATTGGCACAGGCACAGGCACGGTTAGGAGAAGTAAAACGCCTGATTACCGATTGGGAAGAGAGAGGCAAAGCAGAACTCGCAACCGTCCAAAAACAGCTTGCCCACAAAACCTATGCCCCTGATGCTCAGGCTGCACTGGCCGCACTGGATGAAGAAGCGGAAAAGCTGGGGTATGATCCAGAAGCACACCAACAGGCACGAGAAGCATTGGCCGCACTGGCTGACATACCAGAGCAATATCAGGCATTGCAACGGGCAGAAGCCGCCATAAAGCCTTTGACAGATGCCTTGGTCAGCCTGGAAACGCAAATCAGCGATCAGGAACAAATAATAGTGGATCTAAAGCAGCAGCAAGAAACGGCCGAATCCCGACTGGCCACACTCACATCCGAAACCAGCCAGATGGCCAAACTGGAAGCAGAAGTTGCCCGTTTGCGCGAAGAGCAGGTTGCTGCCAACCAGCGCGTGGGAGCAGCCCGCCAACGTCTCGATGTACTCACAGATTTACGTGCCCGCCAGAAACAACTGCAAAAAGATCGGGTTGTGCTCACCCAGCGCATTCAACGATTGCGAATATTGGAAAAAGCGTGTGGGAAAGACGGTGTGCAGGCGTTACTTATTGAGCAGGCATTGCCAGAAATCGAGGAACGAGCAAATGAATTGCTGGACAGATTAACCGGTGGGGGAATGCGGGTAAATTTTGAAACACAACGCCAACTAAAAAGCCGGGATGCCCTGGCAGAAACGTTGGATATTCGCATTATAGACAATGCAGGGGAACGGCCGTATACCAACTACTCCGGCGGGGAACAATTCCGTATCAATTTTGCCATACGTCTGGCACTTTCCCAACTATTGGCCAGACGTGCGGGTGCCAGCCTGCGCACACTGGTGATTGATGAGGGTTTTGGTAGTCAAGACCCGGAAGGACGACAGCGATTGGTCGAAGCAATTAATGTGATACAAAATGAGTTTGATTGTATTTTGGTGATTACACACGTAGATGAATTGCGAGATGCGTTTCCGGTTCGTATAGAGGTGGAAAAGACAGCAAACGGCTCCAGAATCACAGTGGTTTAGGGAAACGGCCGTTGCAGCCGAAGCTACTCACCCGACAGAGAACGCACTGGCGAAACAGGTAACCGCACCTGGAATGTTGTCCCTTCACCCACAATACTATGCACACTCACCGTTCCCCGATGCGCTTCCACAATTTCCTTGACCAACGCCAACCCCAGCCCTGTACCTGGTTGGTACTTCTTCACTTTCGGATCAATCTGGAAAAACCGCTCAAAAATACGCTCCTGATATTCTAGTGGAATACCTGGTCCCGTATCTGACACTTCGGTAACAATCTGTTCTCCCTCAACCCATGCACTCAGGGTAATAGTTCCCCCTTCGGGTGTAAATTTGAGTGCGTTTGTCACCAGATTGTCAAAAACACGCCGCAGATGAGTTTCATCTCCCAAGATTGGTGGCAAATCATCAGGAATATCGGCTTGCAGCTGTACCCCTTCTTCATCTGCTTTCATTTGAAAATCGGCCAACATGGAAACAAGTAGATAAGTCAGATTTACCAATTCCCGCCGAAATTCTTGTGTTTCGGCAGCCAGCAAGGTGGACAGATCCTCTACCAGTTGGGTAAGCATCAGGGCACGACGGGCAATAATTTCCACCGATTCTTTTTGCAAGGGGTCAAGTTCTCCCAAACTGCCGCTTTCCAGTAGTTCAGCGTGTCCATAGATAATACCCAGAGGGGTGCGGAGTTCATGGGAAACGTTTTGAATGAACAGATTTTTGAGTTCGTCTTGTTCTTCTTGCCGGGTGAGGGCCATTGCCAGCTTGCCTGCACGCTGACGGGCTTCGTCTAGCTGCCGACGGTTGCGGATGGCCGTGCCAGTGTTTTTGGCGATGGCTTCCAGTAATTTTTGGTCTTCGGCGGTAAACGGCCGATTTGGTGTGAGCCGATACAATTCTATGACTCCCAGACAGGTGTCATAAGCCATTAGCGGTACACCCAAAAAAGCCTGTGCTCCCTGCTGCACCCACTGGTAATTGGCATCGGGTAGTCGGGCGTATTGATCGGTGCGAATGGTTGTTTTGGTTTCTGTTATACGCCAACTGATTCCGCTTCCCTTTGGTAACGGCCGTAAATTGATACCTTCTGGCAGATTGTAGGGGTAAAAGGTCATTGTTGTCCCGTCAATCAGCAGGCCGATCAAGCCGGTATCCGCATTGAGCAGGCGTGTGGTCATTTGGACGACGTTAGCCAAAATGGTAGGCAGGTCGGGGGCCAGGTTTAGCAGGTCGTGAATTTGGTTAAGTTGCTGTTCAGCGTGGAGATTTTGCACCAATCGGACAAACCGCAGGGTGTTTTGGGAGGCAATTGTACCAATGCGTATCAGGACTCGGCCTACAGTCAGATCGGTTTGGGTGAAGGGCGTGGCCTGTTCACGGAAGATGAGCCAAAAGCCGATTGGGGTGCCTTCGTCAATGAGTGGGAGGATGGCGTAGGCCTGAATTCCTTCTTGTGACATGGCGGTACGTATAGGGTGGGGGAGAGGTGCGGTTTGGTGATGGGTGTGTGTGGTGTGGGGTGTAAGCCGCTTGAGAAAGTCTTGGCGGGTTTCTTCGTCTTGAAACTGGGCATCTAATTGATAAATGAAGCCGGTGGAAAGTCTGTAATTGAAGACGCGGCGAAATGTGTTGGTGTCCTGGTCAATAAGGTAAACGGCCGTTTTGTCTATGGCCATTGTGCTGATGGCTGTGTTGGTAAGGGCCGCCCAAACTTCCCCAGGTGTTTGGGCACTGAGAACGGCCGTAACAATTTCACCCAGATGCTTGAGTTGATGTCTGGTGCTCTTTAGCGTTTGCTGGAGTTCGGCTACTTTTTTCTCGGCCAGCTCCGCCCGCTTGCGCTGAGTTTGTAACTCTTGTAATAATTGTGCCCGGTCTTTTTCTTCGTCTTTCATTGACTCTTTGGCGATGCGCACTGCCTGTATATTTTTGGATGTATTTGTCATTTGCTGCTTTCCGAATAGGCAATGGCCCGCAATGCAAATCGGGTCAATTCCGTAATTGTTTCGGCAGCCTCACTGGCCGGGTCGGGATGATTAAGCAAATGCAAAATGACTTCATCAAATGCGCCCGCGAGTGCTTCTGCTGCGCGTCGGCTATTTTGTGGTGGGATTTGACCATGTAAAAGTGCCTCATTTAACGGCCGTTGCCAGATGTTGATAAGCCGCTCACGAAATGCTGCATGTTGTTCCATTAAAGAGGGAACAGAACCAACACCTCCCACCAGCAACAATTGTACCACAGCCGGTTCATAAATGGCTATATTGACATAAGCCTGTAACCCCGCCTGGATTTGTTCTGGCAATACCCGGCGACTCAAAACAGCTTGTTGTAATGCACCCAAAAAGAAATGGGCGGTTTCTTCATATAAGTGGACAAATAGCGTTTCTTTGTCAGGAAAATAAAAATAGAAAGTGCCAATAGCCACGTCAGCCGCTGTGACAATGTCACGAATTGTAGCGGCGTGGTATCCTTTTTCTGCAAATACGTGTACCGCAGCTTGCATCATTGCTGTACGTTTGGCGTCTTTTTTTCTGCGGGTTTTGTCACTGCTTCGATAAGCCATATTGTGAAACCTGGTACAATGTCTTTCATGTGAGGATAAATGACAGAGAAGGGAGTGTCAATATTCTATTTGGGCTAGCCGTATAGTCGGGTGAGTAAAATGGAGATTGCGAATATTATTTTGAAAGAGGATAGCGCAGTACCGCTTTACTGGCAAGTTTATTTGGCGTTACGGAGGGCGATTGCCAGGGGGGAGTTTTTGCCTGAGGGTAAATTGCCGCCAGAACGGGTGTTGGCACGTCAGTTGGGGGTGAGTCGGGTAACAGTGGCACAAGCGTATGCCCAGTTGGCAGCAGAAGGGTTTGTTGAGGGGCGGCAGGGGGCGGGGACGTTTGTGTTGGATAATTTGCCGGTGGGAGCGGGTGATGAGGCGGAGGTGTTTCGCCCACAGTTGGCGGAATGGGGGGAACGGGTGTTGGCGTTGGCAGATGGGGGGGAGAGGCAGTTTCGGCGACGGGTGGAGATTGATTTTGGATTCGGCCGTTCTTTCCCTCACATTTTCCCTTATGATATTTGGCGCAAATTGCTAGGGCGTTATCTGAGTACGGATGATGTCATGCTTTCTCGCTACGGGTCGGCAGCTGGCTTTTTCCCATTGCGGCAGGCATTGGCTGAGTATTTAGGCCGTAGTCGCGGGGTACGTTGTACGCCAGAGCAGATCGTTATTGTGAGTGGGGTACAGCAGGCGTTGGATATTTTGGCCCGGCTGATGCTGGAGGTAGGGGATGAAGTGCTGGTGGAAACGCCAGGATATCGGAGTGCATTTGGGGTGTTTCGGGCACATGGTGGGTATTTGCTGCCGATGCCGGTGGATGATGAGGGTATGCCGGTGGAGCGGATTCCGGCGGATTGTCGGGCGCGGCTACTGTTTGTGACGCCTTCGAACCAGTTCCCGCGAGGTGGAGCGATGCCTGCCAGGCGGCGGTTGGCGCTGTTGGCCTGGGCCAGGAAGCATGGGGCGTTGGTGTTGGAGGATGATTATGATGGGGAGTTGCGGTATGATGGCCGGCCTTGGGCAGCGTTGCAAGGGTTGGATGAAGAAGGGCGGGTAGTGTATTTGGGGACTTTTTCTAAGGTGTTGTTTCCGGCTTTGCGATTGGCATATGTGGTGTTGCCGTTGTCTTTGGTGAGGCCGTTTGTGGCGGCTAAGGGGTTGGTGGACAGGGGGGCGCCAACGTTGACGCAGGCGGCCGTGGCGGATTTTATTGCGGAAGGTTATTTTGAGCGACATTTGCGGCATTTGCGGGTGGCGTATGGGCGGCGGCGGACGGTGTTGGTTTCGGCGTTGCGACGATATTTGGGAACGGCCGTTCGTTTTGCGCCAGTACATGCTGGTTTGCACGTTATGTTGTACTTGCCGGAGTGGTTAGAGGAAACGGCCGTTATTTCTGCTGCTGCTCAGGTGGGTGTGGGTATTTATCCTGGCGCTCCCTATCATTTACAGCCTGATCCCCCTCCTTCAATTCTGCTGGGTTTCAGTGGCTTATCTGAAAACGAAATCGAGGAAGGCATTCGCCGTCTGGCTGACGTCATTCCTATTCCTTGATAGTTGCCATATGGAATTACTCATCCACTATGCCATAAAAAAAGCCCTCCTTGAAGGGAAGGCTTTTTTTGCCGTTAGCAGGTTTCACATTTGTGTTCATCCAGGAAAAACGGCTTTAGAACAGTGCCGATGGAAACAGCGGTGAGGCCAATAAAAAAGGCGTATATAAGGGCGGTTGCAGGGTCAAACATTGTTAAAACTCCTCCCAAAGTGAGAAAAGACCGCTATAGCCAATCAATTTTGGGGACGGTTGGCTGTGCCTTTTGACCGCAGTCCGAAAACTCGTCCAGGTCGCCTTCCGCTCCGCCGTTACCTCCTGGGATTTTGGATCTTTCTGACTTTGGATGCTATGTTTTCTAGATGAGTTGTTTGGGGAATTTCTTACCATGTTGCAAGCGGGGAAATAAAAAATCCGGCACAAGTGTACCGGATTTTCTTTCTGTCGGGGCGGCGGGATTTGAACCCACGACCTCACCGACCCGAACGGTGCGCGCTAGCCAAACTGCGCCACGCCCCGAACTGACGAGGATTATAATGAAACTTTATAATATTGCAAGTTGTACTCTATTGGTAGAAGGGGGGCGTGCTGGTTACTTGTAAGCCTTGTGATATAGTATGCGCCGATAGAATTTTTAGGGATTTTCAGGAGGTGTTGGAGAGCAATGCGATTGCAAGGGAAGGTGTGTCTGATCACTGGTGGCGCAGCTGGAATTGGTCGAGCAACGGCCGTTGCTTTTGCGCGTGAGGGGGCTACAGTTGCCATTTGTGATGTGAATGTGGCGGCTGGAGAGGCTTTGGTGGCGGAACTGGGTGAGTCCGCAATGTTTACCCGGGTGGATGTAACTGACCGGGCGGGAGTGCAGGCATGGGTAGATGAAGTTGTGGCTAAATACGGCCGTATTGATGTCCTCGTTAACAATGCTGGTATTACCCGCGATGCTCAACTCGTCAAAATAAAAGAAGGTGAACTTGTTGGCCAAATGTCTGAAGAAGCATTCGATCTGGTAGTCAGCATTAATCTAAAAGGCGTGTTTAATTGTACACAAGCGACTGTGCCAACTATGATTCGGCAAGGTGGTGGCGTTATTCTCAATGCTTCTTCCGTTGTGGGGTTAGACGGTAACTTTGGGCAAACAAATTATGTGGCAACCAAAGCCGGAGTTGTAGGCATGACCAAAGTATGGGCGCGTGAACTTGGTCGTTATGGCATTCGTGTTAATGCGGTTGCTCCTGGCTTTATTTTGACTGACATGACAGCCAAAATGCCGGAGAAAATCCTGGCACAGATGCGAGAGCATACCCCATTGCGCCGGTTGGGCCGGCCAGAAGATGTGGCGCAGGCGTATTTGTTTTTGGCATCTGATGAGGCGGCTTTTATCAGTGGGGCGGTGTTGCGTGTGGATGGTGGATTGGTTTTAGGTACGTGAGGAGGAAGGAAATGCCTCGTGTTATAGCCAACGGTATTCAGATAGGTTATGAGCAGCATGGGGAAGGGCCTCATTTGTTGTTGATTACGGGCGTGGCGTATGATCGCTGGTTTTGGCATAAAGTGGTGCCAGGACTGGCGGCGCATTTTACAGTAACGGTGTTTGATAATCGGGGGGCGGGGGAAAGTGATAAGCCAGCTGGTCCTTATACGGTGGATATGATGGCTGCTGATACGGCCGCTTTGCTGGATGAGTTGGGGATTGAGAAAACGGCCGTTTTAGGCCATTCACTTGGTGGATTCATTGCCCAGCGACTTGTTGCCACCCACTCTGACCGGGTTTCTCATCTGATTTTGGCCGGAACTCATCACGGCGGCCAAAATATAGTCCCGATTACGCCAGAAGCCTTAGATGTGCTCACCAATCGTCAGGGGGATCCGCTGGAGTTGTTGCGACGAGGGGTAGCCATAGCGGCTGCGCCCGGTTTTGCCGAAAAGCACCCAGAGCGATTTCAGGAAATTATCAATTACCGCCTGACAAATCCTGTCCCTCCTGCTCAATATACCGCACAGGTAATGGCCGGTGTGGGCACGGGGAACTGGAGTGAAGAACAGGTTGCTGCCCATATGGCTGCTATTCAGATGCCCACGCTTATTTTATTTGGCGAGCATGATCGTGTTGTCCCACCGGGGAATGCGGAATTGTTTGCGGCTAAAATTCCTCAGGCAGAGGTTTGTATTTTGCCGGGCACAGGTCATATTTTCCCGCTGGAAGATCCGGAGGGAACGGTAACGGCCGTTCTCGATTTCTTGTTACGCCATCAATAGTCAACAAGGAGAGAGCTAAATGCGTTATGCCCAAATACTCAGCACTGGCCGGTACGTACCAGAAAAATGTCTTCCCAATGCCTACTTTGACGAACTATTTCCCGATCGGGATATTGATGGCTGGCTGGTAGCCAACGTAGGCATTAAAGAACGGCATGTAATGGCGCCGGAAGAAACAACCAGCGATCTGGCCTTGCATGCTGCCCATCAGGCATTGGCACGTGCCAGCTTGCAACCAGAAGATTTGGGGCTGATCATTGTTGCCACCGACACGCCAGATTACTTGAGTCCGGCTACGGCAACTGTGTTGCAACACAAACTGGGAGCCATCAATGCTGGAACGTTCGATATAAATTGTGCATGTGCCGGTTGGGTAACGGCCGTTGAGACTGCCGCACGTTTTATCGCTACCGATGACGAACTGGATTTTGCCTTGGTTGTTGGGGCATATGGTATGACGCGCTTTGTGGACTACACCGACTACAAAACCTGCACCCTTTTTGCTGATGGGGCTGGTGCAGTCATACTGGGTGCAGCCAAATCCCCTGGTTTTCTTGCCGGGCAGCGTGTAGCCTTCGGGCAATTTTATGATGCGCTTGGCATTTACACAGGCGGAGTAGCCTGTCCTGTCACACCCGCTTCAGAAAATGGGGGCATTCCTCGTGTTCAGTTTGTCAAGCGATTCCCGCCCACTTTCAACGCTGAAAACTGGCCCAGGCTGATACGCCACACCGTAGCCAAAGCCAATCTGACTCTGGATGAGATTGATTTTTATCTTTTTACCCAGTTAAACCTGAATACGATTAAACAAATCATGAAAATTTTGGAACAACCTTTGACAAAAACCCATTGGATTATGGACAAATGGGGTTACACAGGTTCAGCTTGTATTCCAATGGCACTGGACGATGCCATTGAGCAAGGGCGTGGTCCAAAGCCGGGAGATCTGGTTTTGTTTTGTGCCAGTGGCGGTGGGATTTCCATGGCGTGTAACATCTGGCGTTGGCAGAGATGACCAATTTGGTGGGCAAGTGGTCTTTGATTTATCCGAATGATAACCGTACTGGTATCCTGTGGACAGAGTTTTTATAACTCCGTACAATGAAGAGCGGAGGCTATTTGTTTAATGGAAGATTTGACAGGTAAGCAACTAGGGCCATATCGAATTATTGAGCCATTGGGAGAGGGGGGGATGGCGGCCGTATTCAAGGCATATCAGGCCAGTATGGATCGCTATGTGGCTATTAAGGTTTTGCCCCGCTATTATGCCAGTGATCCGGAATTTGTCGGCCGTTTCAAGCAAGAAGCTCGTGTGATTGCCCGTTTGCAGCACCCCCACATTTTGCCTGTTCATGACTTTGGCGAAGATGATGGGTACACTTATTTGGTTATGCGTTTTGTGGAATCGGGTACATTGGCGGAATGGTTGAAGGAAAAGGGGGCCTTGTCGCTGACTGAAATTCGGCGGATTATCAGCCAGGTGGGGGATGCGTTGGATTATGCCCATGCGCAAGGGGTGATTCATCGAGATGTGAAGCCTAGTAATATTTTGATTGACCGTCGGGGAAATTGTTTGCTTACAGATTTTGGCCTGGCGCGAATGGTGGAAAGTAGTGTGCATTTTACCCAGACGGGAGGGATTTTGGGGACGCCAGCATATATGTCGCCAGAACAGGGGATGGGGAAGCCGATTGATCACCGGAGTGATATTTATTCGCTGGGGGTTGTGCTGTATGAGATGGCAACGGGGAGGCCACCGTTTCGGGCAGAAACGCCTATGGCGATTGTGATTAAGCATATTCAATCTCCCTTGCCGCCACCCCGCTCTTATAATCCGGAGTTGCCGGAGCCGGTGGAGCGGGTGATTTTGAAGGCGTTGGCAAAGGAGCCGGAGGATCGGTTTGCGACGGCTGGGGAGATGGTGGCGGCGTTGGAGGCGGCGTTGCTTTCGCCTAAAACGCCGACGCTGGCAGTGGAGCAAGAGGTGATACCAACGGCCGTTTCTCCCCAAATGGTGCCATCATCTGCACCAGAAGAGATGATGGAAACGGCCGTGGCTTCACCTGAAGCAGTCGCAGCCCACACCCCACCATCAGCCACCTCTGCCCCAAAACGTAAACGTTCCTGGCGGCGGATACTTGGCTATGCTGTATTAGGGTTTCTTGGCCTCATCATCATTGGTTCGATTCTGGATTCACTGGATGGTAACCAGCCGGATTTTGAACAAATTATGGAGCAGGTGCGCCAGGCCAGCGAGGCGGGAAATCCTGAAGAGGTTCGTGATTTGCTTACTCAGGCAATTGAACTCCAACCTGATAATGCAGAGCTTTATTGCGAACGTGCCTATACATTGCGAGATTTGGGCGGCATTCGAGAGGCTGTTAGTGATTTTAAGGTATGTGCGGAAAAGGCTGCCGAGCAGGAAGAAGACGACCTGGCTGCTGAAGCACGCGCTCATGCTGTGCTGAATGAGGCTTATCTGGTAGCTACAGAAGAGGATGATTTGGATGGGGCGTTGGAGATGATTGATCAGGCGATTGCTCGTGAAGATGTCCCGCCCTGGCTACGGTGTGAGCGCGCAGAACTGAATTTGCAAATGCAGAATTTTGTGGATGCTTTGGGCGATTTTGAGGTATGTGCGGCAACAAACGGGGACGATCCTTACTGGAGTGAGCGTGCTCGTAGTGTGGTTCATTCGATAAAGGGTGGGGCAGCGCTGGAGGAAGGAGATTTGGAAACGGCCGTTTTTCACTTCCAATCCTGGGCAGAAATACAACCAGATCTCCCTGACCCCTACTGCTACCTTGGTGCTGTCCTGGACTTACAACACGAATACGATGCTGCACTGGATGCCTATCAACAGTGTCAGGAACGGGCTAACACCGAAGAAACAAAAGCCTTGTCTGCCAGCGGCATCACCTATGTAGAAGGGCATATTGCAGCCGCTCAAGAAAACTGGCCAGAAGCTCTGCGCGCCTTTAACCAGGCACTGGAAATCACCCCAGATCAAGGCTGGCTATATTGTGAACGCGCTGAAGCCTACCTGGCCTTATCATCCATTGACGAAGCCCAGAATGATTTCAATCACTGCCTGGAAACAGCCGGAGACGATCCCGATATACAGGCATGGGCATTAGATGGTTTGCGCCGGATAGAAGAAAACCACTAATATGTCCGGGCAGGATGGTTCTGGGGAAAGGCCGCCCGTAAACAACCTGATTCATGGTATAATCCCGTCTTTGCCTTGAAATATCAGGTTGGCGAAACAGTAAAACAATAGAGAGGACATCATCTTGAAGAGATGGAGATTTTGGATCGGCGTCGTTATTAGCGCCGTTTTTCTTTGGCTGGCATTGCGCGGAATGCGTTTGGGCGATGTTTGGCGTGAGGTGCGCACGGCGAATTACTGGTGGCTTGTGCCAGGTGTTGTTGTGTATTTTCTGGCTGTTTGGGCACGCACCTGGCGGTGGGATTATATGCTACGGCCGTTAAAACATATTCCCTTACGCACTCTCTTCCCTGTTGTTGTCATTGGGTACATGGGCAACAATATCTATCCCTTTCGGGCTGGCGAAGTCCTGCGTGCCTATGTGTTGCGGCGGCGTGAAGGGGTAGCAATGGGCGCCAGTCTGGCTACAGTCGTTGTAGAGCGTGTATTTGACGGGCTGGTGATGCTTATGTTTGTTTTTGCCGCTTTGCCATTTGCACCTGTTCCCAGTCAAAGTATTCGCTCTGTTGTCATCGGGGCAAGTATTGCGTTTTTTGGTGCGTTGATAGGCTTTTTTGTGGTGGCTGCTATGCCCCAGCGTATGTTGAGGCTGACAGCCTGGGGAAGTGAGCGTTTTTTGCCTGCTCGCTTCCGGCCGATTGTGGTGGATTTTGTTACCCGGTTTCTGGTTGGGTTGGCATCTTTGCGCCAGTTTCGTAATGTGTTGATGATTTTTCTGAGTTCTGTGGTGGTCTGGTTGTTGGAAACAATGAAATATTGGTTTGTCATGCATGCATTTGATTTTGAGGTTAGCTTTTTTGCCCTGATGCTGATGAATGGCATTGTCAATTTGATGACAACGTTGCCTTCTGCACCAGGGTATGTGGGAACGTTTGATACACCTGGAATTCAAGTGTTGGTACTGTATGGCGTGCCGGCCGAATTGGCTACGGCGTATACATTGGTGTTACATGCCGCCTTGTGGTTGCCGATTACATTGCTGGGTACTTATTATATGCTGCGTGAACGTTTGGGTTGGCAGGATTTTGGTCGGGCGGTTCAGGCAATGGAGGGGGAGGCCACAGCATGAAAGTGGGGATTGTTGGGGCTGGTATTGCTGGTCTGGCTGCGGCGTATGATTTGTTGCAGGCCGGGCATGAGGTGGTTGTATTTGAGGCGGCGGATTATACGGGGGGATTGGCGGCCGGTTTTTGTGATGAACGGTGGGAGTGGCCACTGGAAAAGTTTTATCATCATTTGTTTGCGTCTGATAAGGCGATTATTGGCCTGGTGCGGGAATTGGGAATGGAGGATGCGCTGTTTTTTCCGCGCCCAATTACGTCGGTGATGTATGAGGGGCGAGTTGTGCCGTTTGATTCGCCACAAGCCTGGATTACGTTTCCTGGATTTAACCTGGTGGATGTGGCCCGTTTTGGGTTGGTGAGTGCGTATTTGCGTTTTACGCGTCCCTGGCGACAGTTGGAGCAGGTTACGGCCGATTCCTGGATGCGGCGTTGGTACGGAGAGAAGATTTATAATCTGGTATGGCGGCCGTTGTTGATTGGAAAGTTTGGGCCGTATTATCAGGATGTGAATATGGCCTGGATGTGGGCGCGGTTGCATGTGCGCAGCCCACGGTTGGGGTATTTTGTGGGGGGATTTCAGGCATTTATTAATGTGTTGACAGATAGGGTGCGACAATTGGGCGGGCGGATTTATTTGCGGCGACCGGTGGAGCTGGTGCGGCGGCTGGCGGATGGTCGGTTGGCGGTAGAGGTGGCTGGAGAAACGGCCGTTTTTGATGCCTGCCTTGTTACAACTTCCCCGATGCACTTTAGCCGAATGGCCCCCGACTTGCCGTCAGATTATTTGGGGCAGTTACTTTCGCTTAAAAGTATGGGGGCGGTGGTGATGACGCTGGCCATGAAACGGCCGTTAATGACACAACCCCGTACCTACTGGCTAAACATCCCTGCCAACAGCCCTGACAAAACAAAAAATCCAATTCCCTTTCTGGCACTCGTCGAACACACCAATTACATTGACCGCAAACATTATGGGGGTGATCACATTATTTATTGTGGCGATTATGTCACACCAGACCACCCCTACATGCACATGCCCCAGGATGAACTAGAACAACTTTTCACCAGCGCACTGCCACAAATCAACCCGGATTTTCGACCAGACTGGGTACGTAAAAGCTGGCTCTTTCGGGCTGCTTATGCTCAGCCTGTGCCATTATTAAACCATTCGCGCCATATCCCTGATTTAAGAACGCCTGTTTCCGGTTTATACTTCGCCAGTATGAGCCAGGTATATCCCTGGGATCGAGGCACAAACTACGCCGTGGAAATCGGCCGTCGGGTTGCCCGCCACATTCTGGACGATTTTCCGACGACTCGCTGACATCTCATGGTGATTGGTAAGAACCGGTGTAAGATATTCGGGCTAAAGTAACACATAAATTTTGTTGGTGTCAAAATTACAAAAATACAGGTTGGAGCATGTTGCTCCGATAAACAATACTTGAGAATTAAGGAGTTAACCAATGAAAATCATCGTTGTTGGAAC
>RFGV01000122.1 GCA_003696605.1 Chloroflexota bacterium
GTAATCATACTCAACTCCCTTGATGAGTAATCAGCGACACCCATTCATAACAGATTGTCAAATACTAATGAATCGAGTCTGCCTTTATGAACCCTTGCCTACCTATGCTGGCCACTTCACACGAGGCACAGGAAAAATCAGGATCAAACGGTGTGTGTTTCACATCAGACAGCCTCTGATTAACCAATGTTACGCCTAGCCTGTCTGCATCTGCCCGAACAAAATCGGCGGCAAAGCGTGCCAATGATGCATAAGGCGAGTCAGGTGTATTATGAGCAACACTTTGGGCAAACAGATCAATCCAGCGGCCCAAATGATCTTTCAGGAATTTGGCTTGAGCTTCAGTGCAGATCTCCATATGCTCCGAGTTTTCATTATCCAGTGCATATGCTTCTTTCATGGCCAGTACATGCATGAATTCCATCTCAACCGCCACATGATCAGGCCGTTCCCGTACTGTACCACCCAAATTGAAGCCAAACGCCCGATAAAAACCGGCAATATCGGCTAACTCTTGGCTTTGTTGATATTCATGAGGTAATCCATATTCAGTCTCGTAACTTAATGAACCTGACAACCCAAACGTTTTTTGGTAAGCGATTTGTAGTTCATCCAGTGCTAAACCAGTTAACTGAAGTTGAACATCTAACCAGCCTAACGATTGGACGATCTCCCGTACAAGATCAAGATCTTCGCTCCAGTTATCGTGAGGGTACAGGAAAGCCTCAGCCAAAAAGCCATATATTTGCGCTCGGCGAATCGCATTTTCTTTCATGGTTGATTTCACCCTTTTAAATTAAATAGAATTCAGCCGTTCAGGTGGTCGTTCATGCATCTGTTCAACCACACTCAAACGAGCCACTTCATTTCCCTTGCTGTCAAAACCAATCACGGTATCGTTGTACATTTGCCAAACTTGGCCGTTGCGCTCTACTTCACGTACCAGTGGGCCTTCTTCGATTTCAAAGCGGAAGACCATCTTTTGCGTGGCGCGGAATAATTGCAGCAAGGCCAACAAAGTGCGGGATGGGGCGCTGTACCGTTCAATTGCTTCGTCCACGCCGGGGCCAAACATCTGCCGCAAATACGGCCGTGGTACCCAGCGCGGTGGAATGTAGTAGATATTCGGTTCCGTGCCAAACTGGGGATACAGTGGCAATGCTACTTTTTCTACCCGTATCAGGTAATACAATGGATTTTGCGGATCTTCCACCCACGTTCCATCTTCGGCAATATCCACCAGTCCATTCAGCCGAATCTTACCCGGACAAACTGCCATACAGCGCGTTTCCATCGGTACACCATCGCTCAATGGATCTTTGCCTTCCACACGAGGGTAACAGGCCACACACTTTTCGCTGGTATGTGTCGTACCTCGGTACATTGATTTTTTATATGGACATTGCTCTACACATTTACGGTATCCCCGGCAGCGGCTCTGGTCAATCAACACAATGCCATCTTCCTGCCGCTTGTAAATCGCCTTGCGCGGGCAGGCGGCAGCGCAAGCTGGATAGG
Organism: Chloroflexota bacterium; assembly: GCA_003696605.1. Classification (GTDB taxonomy): domain Bacteria; phylum Chloroflexota; class Anaerolineae; order Promineifilales; family Promineifilaceae; genus J033. Next base: position 1,519 of record RFGV01000122.1, read on the forward strand.
TGCAGTGGTTACAAATGCGCTGCAAATAGAAGAACCAAGTCTGATGGACGGGTAGAGTGGCTCCTTCCTCACTAATGCCTAGCCGGCCTCCTTTATACTTTGTCGAAGTATCTTCATAAAAGTTGGGCGCACTCCATTCATGGTCTTCTGGCAAATACCCCAATGCTTGTTGTCCAGTGTTCAACTCAGTAGCTGCTTCGGTGATAGTCATCCCTTCATAGACACCATAGGGTGATTGCTCGCCTGTCCCAGATGGATTCCACTTGGCTTCTTTACCGACTGTTTGATGAGCTTCATCCAGCATCTGTAAAATTTTCACGTCCCAATATTTGGGATAGCCACCATATGGCTTGGTTTCTACATTGTTCCACCACATGTACTCTTGTCCTTTAGAAAAAGTCCATGTGGCCTTGCATGCACCAGTACATGTCTGACAGCCAATACAACGATTGATATTGAAGACCGCCACAAATTGTTTTTGCGGATGTGCTTCTGGATATACATATTCCATTTCTCGGCCTAAGTGCCAGTTATAGACTTTTGCCA
>RFGV01000123.1 GCA_003696605.1 Chloroflexota bacterium
CTCCAGGGCAATATCCAGCATAAACTGCTCTAAGCCCCGCAAACCCCAGGCCTCTTCAAAGAAAGATCCCAGCCGGAACCGGACATGAAATGGCCCATCCTGCTGCAACCGGTCGATCATGGCCGGCAGTTCAGAAAAATCCCACCAGTCGGGTGTTGGCCAACAGTAGTTCTTCAAATCCCCAATCGAGGTTGCGTCGCCCAGGACCCACCCGGTATGGGCTTCGTAGTGACCAAAGGAATGGGTTTCAACTTTACGGCGCTCGCCCCAAATGTCGTAGACAGTTCCATCGGGCGTAATCTGTCGCCACATGCGGTTGGGGGTAGATCGAGTCAGGCTGCCCCACCAATCGATGCGGGCACCGGGTTTAATCACCGTTTCTGGCGGGTTGCAAAACATATCGTAAGAAAAAAGGCGACAATCGACGCCGAGTTGACGCAGAATGGCCTCACGTTCCGGCTGCAACCAGGCCATATCTTCCAGGCCCGTTGTGTCGGGTTGAAAGTGCTGGACCAATTTATCCCAAACCTCGGACGTGGCCAGGAAATCACACGGGACCCGGTCGGTTATTTCGTGTCGAATAGCCGCTTGCACGCGTTCTTGATGAGTAAATTCTTTAGGCATACTCTATTTACCGGTAAGGTGTAATGAGACTGTACATACTCAGGATAACACCGCTTGAGTAGTCTGACAAGATTTTTGCCTGCGCTCAGACCGGCTTGCTGCCTACTGCCGAAATAACTCCAGGACGTAATTTAAAAAACCCTCAACATCAACCGAGGCGGCTACGCGAATAAGCCGCCCGCCTTCGGTTATCTCTTCGGTTCGCCCGGCGCTTGGCCCGTTTGGGATAATTTTGGTTCGGGCGTTACGAAACGAGATGTGCTGGGGCGCGCCCAGGTAGCCGGTCGTCAGCGTATCCCACATATGATAAACATATTCATAGCTGGGGATTGTGCCAACGGTCATGGCCCAACATTGTCCGGCTAAATCGGCCAGGGGGTATTGGCGCTGCAAAGCCAGCCGTTGCAAAAAATCCATAGTGACCGGGACATGGTTGGTGCAATCCAGTGAAAACAGGGTGATGGGTACTTGAGACTGCCACAGGCTGTATGTGGCCGGCGGGTCCCAATAGGCATTCCACTCGGCGCTGCCATCGTGCTCGTAATCTCGCACGTTGCCGTCTACCTTCAACGCCCCACCCATCCAGAC
>RFGV01000124.1 GCA_003696605.1 Chloroflexota bacterium
ATCCAGGGATTAATTGATTGGACAACACCACTAAACTCAAACTCCCGCTCATTGTCGGCGCGATGGATTGAATGCGCCTGCCATACATCAGCAATGATTTCTCCTTCGACAACAACCGCATCACCAACCAGAATATCTGGCTCGATTTGAGTGGTATCAGTGATGGCAATCGTTATGCCGGAAATGGTCCAGAGTGTGTCGTTTATGTTTTCCACAATACCAACAAACTTGAAGGAGTGGGCGGACTGATCTGGCAAGCGAGTAATGGATTCGGCCAGCAGGGAGCCATCTTCCAGAATACGGCCGTTTACCACTACCAGACTATCCACCACCACATCGGTATCAATCAACGTATCGGCAGTCACCAATACTATTTGCCCGGCCACTACCCAGGCATCATCCCCCATCATTTCCACCCGGCCAGTCAACGAAAATTCATTCTCCGGAGCACGCGCCAACAAAACAATCAAGTCGGCCATATATGCCCCATCTGGTAACAAATGACCACTGACAAATACAATATCTCCCACTTGCGGCGCACCAACAATGACTGTTTGTTCACCCGTCTGAAAAGTTTGTCCGGCAACCACCCACTCTGTACCAATTTGCGTGACTTCACCCTCGCCAGTAATGACAAAAGCAGGGGCTTCAGGTTCTGCTTGTGGTCGCACAACGCTTGTTTGCCCGGCAATCACTTGCACAACCTGGCTCTTTCCCTGCACATCCACCCGCCCCTGATTGACTATGTAGCGGCTGGTCATATCAGGCAAAACAATAACCTGAAAAAGTGTGCCGCGTGCAATTCCACTGGCGGTTGGTGTCTTCACCTCATACCGAGACCCGGCGTCGTTTCGGAATTGAACCTGATGTTCGCTTTCTCCTTTCCATTGGGTGAGGATTACTGTACGAAAACCAGCGCGGGGAAGTTTGGCATCTAAGGTATCAATGGAAAGTTCGGTATTGGCCTTAAGGCGGGCTACGCTGCCATCGTGAAAGACAATGGATGCAGCAGACATGGAACTGGTGCGTACACGCTGGCCAGCCTGAATTGTGTAGCCGTTTTGGGCAATGGTCCAGGAGTTGTCTGGTTGCTGGATTTGTACCAGACCAACGACATCGTGCAGAACGGCCGTTGTCGGACTCGTTCCTTCTTGTATCGTTACAATTGGTACAAAAACATGATGTGGTGGTTCTGTGCTGGCAGCAGTGCCTGGCTGCAATTCTGTCTCATTTGACTGTTCCTGGGTAGCAACCGGTTGAGAAGCATCTTCCGTTGGTAGCCCTGTTTCAGAAACGGCCGTTGCTGACAACCCGGTCGGTGCTTCCGCAACAGGCAATTCCGCGCCCGGCGATCGAGTCAACCCCACCCAGAGGCCAAACATCACAATAACAGTCAGCAGCAAAACCAACCCGGCTGTGACTTCAGGACGAGTCATCAGCCAGTCAAAGAAAGACCATAAAAAGCCCCCCTCTCTCAAACTGTGAGGCAATGTTTGCAGATTGTCTTCAGCCGCAGCAATCAATGCCTTGCGCTGAGCCGAAACGGCCGTTTCATCCATCACCGGATACTCACCCTGCTTCAGCAAAACCGCCAAAGCCAACATTTCCGCCTCATCATCAGATAACCCCTCTCTGGCAATCTGCAACGGTACACCAGACTCCAATTCTTCCAACCGCTTCTGCAAAATCTCTTCCTGGTTCATCATGTCACCCTACCTAATCATCCTTCACCAATGCTCGCAACGTTCGCAAACCCCGATGCTGCAACGACTTAACCGCAGCCGGAGATTTTTCCAATACTTTCGCCACTTCCTTTACAGGCATTCCCACCACAAACCGAAGCAAAATAACTTCACGCTGCAATCCATCCAGGCTATCCAGCGCATCCAAAACCCGCTCCATCGTTAGCTGGCGTTCCACAACGGCCGTTACCCCATTCGACTCCTGCACCCGTCCATCAGCAAACTGTAACGGCACTTCCTCTCGCATCGCCCGCCTGCGCACAAAATCCACAACCAAATTACGAGCAATACGATACAACCACGCCTCAAATGGCACATCCTGCACCCGATAATGCGGCAAAGCAGCCACCATCCGGGCAAAAATCTCCCCCGTCAAATCCTCAGCCAGATGCACATCCCGCACCCGCGCCCACACATACCGAAAAATACGCTCCCGATGCCTGTCGTACAGCTTCCCCACCATCGCCACATCCCCTCTTTGGGCCTTTCTCACCAATTCTCGATCAGATAAGTCAAACAC
>RFGV01000125.1 GCA_003696605.1 Chloroflexota bacterium
AATGTAATGTTTTTGGGGATTTTCAAGATTCTCCGCAGGGGATACGTCCGAACTGATTTTGTATGTTTGTTCTGGAAATGCAAAACCGTATGGCTGTACAGACCCAAAAGGACTGCCTCGGCAACATACGGTTTTGACAATTTTAGTTTACCATAGGAGAGCCCCATTGTCAACAGCTTTATCTGCTTCTCTTGGTTTACAAGACCGGGTGTGGTTGGCTCTGCGATTTGGGTGGACTCTGGCTGAGGTTTACGGTCGGCTACACGAGAATCCGCCACCGGACACCCAAAAATCTTTTGACCGCCTGTTTCTTAGCGACCTTAATCCCTCACCTAATGAACGTCTGTGGACAGCTACCCACCGTTTACTCTATCTTACCCAACAACTCTTTCCTCCCGCTACCGAAAATTCTCCATCGGTATATCCCCAGCTTTCTGATATTAGTAACTATCCTGCCCCAATCAATGACCTGTTGGAGCGCACCAAACAGCGTATTTTGACTGGCCGGGGCAAACTGCCACGCGTCGAGGCTATCTATACCGAATTGAACCAGTGGAGCCGCCAGATTTGGGCAATCCTAGATGCAGAAGACCCCCTGCTGGCCGAAGCGGCTACCCTGGGCGCTCGCTTGGCTGACACGTTCTGGCAGTGGCGGTTTCCAATTAAGGGGCAGGCAACGCACAGGAGACAAGGTTGGGAATATCTTTTAAAACCACAACGAATAACGAGTACCATCCGCCAGGTACGACAGGTAGAACCTCATTTACCGCCTCACGTTGGCCCGATGTTACGCCATAGCCTTTGGGAGTGGGGCATTGCCGGACAGCTAGAACGTTCAGATTCAGGCCAACTCAAAATTGCCTATTCGTTTCGATATAATTTGCGAATCTGTGGATTGATGAGGGTGTGGCGTCGTCGCGTAATGAAGACTAACCCGCCCCCACAGGTACAACTCAATCATCGTGAAGAACAAGAATTGTGGAAACAACTCCAAAATCAGATGATTGTTTGGGAACGATTGGTTTTTAATCACCCTCTGTCCCGCTTGTTGCGCCCCTCAGATTGGCGACAGGTACGTTGGACAGCTTTCATCTTGTATGCGTTTACCGTTGCCTTACTGACAGTGGGTGTGGTGTTATTGGTCATGGGGATAATTTGCCTGGTTGGCAAGGGACTTGGGTTAGCTGGACCGTATCTGGCAATCCCCACCGGGTTCCAGGAGCAGTTGACCCTGGTCAGTACTCTGCTGGCTGCCTTTGCTTTCCTGGCAACCCAGTTCAGGCGTAGCCTGGATTGGTTACGCCATCTGTACGACTCAATCTACCGGTGGGTAATGACCCGTAAACTGGAACAACGCAGTCTACGTGCCTGGAACGGTCAAACCAAATCGCTATTTTGGATCTGGGTGCAACGGCTGCTCCGGGCCGAAGATGAATGAGGAGACGATGATGACAGAGTCAAATTTCGGCATTACTCAATTTGTGCGCGGTATGGCCTGGCACGATGTGGGCAAACCGTTTGCACTGGGCACCCCTCGACATACAGCTTTGGGATTTTGGCTATTAGGCTTGGCTGGCTATCCAGGCGAGTCCCTTGTGGCTCTGGCGCATGGTCACACATCCAAACAAAAAACATTAGCCCGTTATTTTCTGGGAGGGGATACCTCACTGCCCGGTATCCTCTCTCTTTGTCATTGGCTTGACCGGTTATCCGCCTCTGTTTACTCTTTCCAGAGTAAAGGTCTCGAGGAACATTCAGACTTTCACTCGTTTCAAAATCCCTTTTCCCGCTTACGACATTCACTTCTTGAAGGGAAGGACCCAGTTGATGTGCCGAAAGCTAAATTACCCGAAAAAGTCGAGCAACCTTTGTGGGCTAATCTAATAGCCAAATTACCCTCACCGGAATGGCGTGAGACGTTAACTCCTGACAACAAGAAGGCAGTTGAAGATTCTGAAAAGTTATCACATCCCAAACCACTTCCGGCCGGTGCAGATGCGCTTAAGGCGATACTTCGCTATATGGCGCACTATCCAGAACGAACTTATCCGTCGGTAAATGACACATCGCTGACCCAACATTGTCGCCTGAGCGGCATTTTGGCCTTTGTGATTTATCGCAACATTGAACGTAAAAAACCTTCGCTCTTAACAACTTCTATTACAGCCGATAACCTTAACCCGATTGGGGATATTCCCGGAACCATTCGTCAACACCTTACCGCCAGCCTGGTGCGCATTGCATTTGAAGGCCACCGCGCCCTTTACGAAAGCGCCATTCGGGTAGACGACTTGCATGGAGCGCGGGAGTTAACCGATTTGATAAGAGAAAACTTTAAGGAGATGCTGGCAAAGGAACTGGGCGTACCCGACCTGACCGATTTCTTGACCATCAGCGAGAGTCAGTTTGACTTGGTGTATCTCCTGCCCCCAGCAAATGAGCCGCTGGAGGACATCATTGACCGGGCCTACAACCTGGCTCTCGTGTGTGTCGTCCAAGAGACTCTCCAACAATTGGAACGCGATTTTCCTCAGATTACTGACCAACAGGCTGAGTTGCAGCGACAGTTCAGTGAGTTAACCTATGGCCTACGAGTGATTGAGGTTCCAGTTCCTCCAAAGAAAATTGTTGATTTCATTGTTGATTTCAATGAAATTGCTAAACAATATGGCCACAGTCTTCTTCAAGCCTACCAGGATAGCCTGGAATATGTCACCTTTCCTCGCCACAGTTTGCCCGATAAACCCAGTCTGGCCGGCGCGTCCGAACCCATTTCTCCCGACAAAACCTGCCAGGTATGCGGCAACCATCCCATTTTGACCCCACCCGAGGGCCTGAGTGATGCGAAAAAGCGTAAATGGCAGCGATATTATGAGTACGCCGGGCATATTTTTCGAGAAAACCGGGAGCAACTATGCCTCTCCTGTGTGGCCCGGCGGACCTTGTCTCACGGTGCAATCGCCAAAAAGATGGATGAGATTGTTCACGCCATGTTCAAGCCAGATGAAACCCGACCCAACGTCTGGCAGGCCGTTTCCCATACCGGGCGAGACGGTCCGCCCCTACCGCCCTTGTTACAGCCGGTGGTCGCATTGACCGGTGACGAAGGAGAGTTAATCGACCGGGGGGCCTTTTTCATCCGCTGCCGGCGCAAGGGTGGACATTTTGACTGTTCCGAACTGGACATTTTCCCCACGACCACTTACCCCGCCGACGCCAACGGCAACGTTGTGTTGCTGGCCTTGCAACCGGCCGAAAAATCCCTGTTCGCCACCTATGTGTACGATGATGCTATTGGCCAATCAAAGGCACAGATTGATGAATCGCTCCCCGAATACAAATTCTGGCAAGAGACGTTCGTCAATTTTCATAATAAGGTTAAAGAGGAGGGAGATGCCCCGGCAGAGCCGATTCGTCATGTGAAACCTCACTTGGCCCGGGTGATGGAGCGCATGGCATGGATTAAAACTTTTTACGAGGCGTTGTGGGACGCCCTGACCGGCAAAAATATCCGCGTCCTCCCTCTTGACCTGCAATATCCCACCTTGCGCCTGCTGGTTCCGGCGGACAGGCTGGACGACGTTTTACAGATTTTGGACCAAGTGATAACCGAAACGTTGTTCTCAGCTACATATAGGTGGAAGAAAAACGAAAAGGGAGAAGTAACTGAAGAGGCCGATGTAGAAGCGCGGCAACATCTTCACACGCTGTTAGCTCTCCTTGTACCCGATTTACTGCATGGCGTTGCCATCCT
>RFGV01000126.1 GCA_003696605.1 Chloroflexota bacterium
GTATAGGATAGTGGAGCACTGATTGCAGAAACATCTACTTGTCCAGAGTCAATGAATGGTTTCAGGAACTGCATACAATGCTGTTGTGCCTGAATCAGCACGTTGGGGTCTTGTTTGCTCAACTCACCAACGACATTTACAAAGACCTGCAAGAACGAACCCGCAAACAACAGCGGACCACGGGGGCCCAGTGCATCCAGCACTTGTTGAACGCGCTCGACTGTCCAATCCCCAAACTGGTCCGGTTCCCGATTCCACAGCATGGCCTTATCGGCTTCGCTGTTGGTTTTGTATTGTTCACGCCTTTGTTGTGCATGCTTGAGCAAAGCATTTGCAAAGGCAATTGCGTCAAATTGTTCAACTGGTTGGAATGGATCAGACATTTTTCAATTCCTTGTTAGAGACTCACTTTTACAAATCCCGAACCGTCTCGATACAACTGCCCCGGAACTGCTGGATCGGTGGTGGGAAGGGCCGACATTTTGATAGTCGAGCCATCGCAATCCAGGTTGTTCGTGTACACAGCGCTAAACCGCAAAGTTGTCCACCCAATATACCAGGAGCCAGATGATGATGGATAAACACTGTTGTTAACCGTAATTGCACTATTACTACCAAACCACAGCTTGTTTACACCGCCTCGCTGAAAATAAACATCTCTGGCGGTGCCAGTTCCCGCAGCAGTCGAGCCAAAATAAAGTGTGTTCCCCGACCACCACACACCCCCACGCTCATAGTTCAACGCGTCGGTGTAAGTGTTGTAAAGGTAAAAGGCTTGGGGATTGGTTCCGTTGCGTTGGGCCAGTACATTTGCGGCGTCGCCATAAAGGCTGGAGTTGCCGCCTAAACGCAACTCGCCGTCTTTTCCGACGTAATGCTTCTCCACTGATCCAACCAGCAAATTCAACAGTGCCGAATCGGCATGGCTGGCTGTGTCGGTCACGGCGCACTTGATGGCGTTGAATACAGTGCCCGCATCGTTCCAAGTGTCCGTAAAATCGTAAATTCCCGGCATCTCGCAAATCCTTGTTAGCGCGTCGTTAGTGTCCCGCCGCTGCGATCAGTCAGCGCGGCGCCGCTGCGGTCGGGCAGTGCATTCGCAGGCGGACTACCACCCCCGCTAGATTTCCCGAAGTCGATTGGAGATTTTGTAA
>RFGV01000127.1 GCA_003696605.1 Chloroflexota bacterium
CTTTGGCTGTGTTCTGGTTGTGGTTGTTGGTGTTTATTTAAATAATACATAAATAAGTGTTGTTCTTGTAATAAGGGGTTCTGGCCAGGTTCGGATTTATTTATGGCTTAAATAAGTTCATACCTTTCCAGGATGATCTGGTATGCTGTTTTGATTCCCTTCTCGGCCAGGTCGAGATATTCGTCGTACCTTTGCTGTTCGATGAGTTTGTACCGTCCAATGTCCTGGTATTCCTGTTGGTAGTACTTTTCCGCTTGGTTCCAGGATTCTCTGAGAAAATCTTCCAGGGCTTGGGGTGCTTCTTTTTTGCGCCCTTTGCCTACGAGTTTGTTGCGGATCTTCGTGTCGCATTCGAGCACGAGGTCGTTTATTGCCTTGACTCTCTCTGTGAGGTTTGGCATCGTGAAGAAGTCCTGGGAGGAGGGAGTTTGTTGGTTGAGGTGATGGGTGGTTTTACCGCCGTGTCATGCCGCTTCAGAGATGGGGGTAGAAAACCCTCCCTTCTCCCAGGATTCCCGCTGTGGGAGTGTTCACTTCTTTTTGGTTTTGAGTTTGGCCAGGTACAGGTAGATTGTTTCCACAAGTGCGGCTCCTGCGGCTCCGCTGAACACATCGATGTCGATTCCTACGCCTTGCAGGGTTGTGACTCCGAAGAGTGCTATTGCGGATTGTCGGAGCAAACTCTTTGCGAGTTTTACCCATTCGTACTTCTCGATTTTTCCGTCTGCTGTTGCGGTTTGCAGCCAGCCAACAATGTTGGCGAGGAATGGTGCTGCTGCTTTGAGCAATGTTGTGTAATCCATTGTTGTTCCCTCCTGGTTTGTTTTTTATTTGGTGATGTTGAATGGTTCGGTCTGCCAGGTGATAGCCCAATCCCTGAGTGGGTTGACCTGGTGTACTGCTGTGACTTCGAGAACATACCTTCCTGGAGGCACATTGTAGGGAATGGATACGCTGACTGTGTCGTTGTAGCATCCTTTGGGGGGGTTGCTGCTTCCTGTTGTTGGGAGGATGTATGTGAGCCCGTCCCGTAATCGCTGGTACATTACTGCAGGGCTTCTGTGGTATATAC
>RFGV01000128.1 GCA_003696605.1 Chloroflexota bacterium
AATATTGCATAATTGGCCAAACGGTATACGAGTGCAACAGCCCTGTCAAGGGATTTTAATGTTGGTCGCGTCCTTTTTTGACATGTTTAAAACCTGCGTTTTGCGGCGTCAAAAATACGGGGCAAGAGGGTGCCAACACCTGCGGCAAGGATGGGTTTTCTTCCGATTTACACCACTTCCTGGGATATTCCCCCGATTTTCTTGAAAAATTGGAGAAATGAGGGCATGATGCCGGCCTGTGTCAAGTCCGGTTATACAATCGGGTGTGGGTGGGGCGTTGAGGTGGCCGTAAAAAATAACTCCATCTCCATTCCCCGCTCGGAATTTGAGGTTTCTTTGAGATTTTAATGTTACTTTACCGCCCCTTGTTGCTCCCTCTTGACCTCGTGGGGCCGGCGGACAGAAACGAGTGTTTTACGTGTGTGGTTTGATGCTGAATTTTCCTAAGTTTTATTCTGTCATTTTGGTTTGTTGGGCAGTTGCCGGCAAGGGTTTGATGGGGGGGCTCTTTTTTCTGGGCTTGTTTGTCTTTTTTCCTCTTCAAGCGTTTGCCAGTCCTTGGGTTTCCCCCGGTGATTTGTTGTTGCGCCACGACATTCAGTTGCTTTCAGACAGCGGCTATCTGACTTCTCCGAGTCAGTCGTGGCCTTTGCCGTGGGCGGATTTGCGGGATGTTGCCGCTTATTCTGGTCAGGCGGAGAGTGCTGGTCTTGAGCAGGCGCTTAACAGGGTTCGGCGGCGGTTTCGGGCAGCAAGCCGATTGGGATTGTCTCAGCATGGCGGGGCTGACCTCAATATCCATCCACAGGTGTTCAGAGATTTTTCCGCTTCGCCACGTGAATCTGGTGAGGCATTTTCAGCTATTCATTGGCTGGGATGGCGTTTTGCTTCGCAACTGCAGGTTGAGATGGTTTCTGGCCCCGATGATGGTCAAAGGGTCAGGTTTGATGACTCGTGGGTGGCGGCAACTCTCGGGAACTGGATTGTAAGTTTCGGGGCCCAGGATCGTTGGTGGGGCCCCGGATGGGATGGCAGCTTGATCTTGTCCACAAGTGCTCGTCCTGTTCCGGCCCTCAGTTTTCAACGCAAACAGGCTCTTCCATTCAATTGGCCGCTGCTTTCTTTTTTGGGCCCTTGGCGCCTTGAGGGCTTTGTCGGGCAATTGGAAGGGGACCGAGCTGTCTCACACGCTAAATTGTTGGGGCTGCGTTTGAGTTTCAAGCCCTGGTCCGATTTGGAAGTTGGCCTGTCTCGCACCGCCCAGTGGGGAGGGAATGGCCGGCCGGAAAATTTCACTTCACTGGTGAATCTGATTCTAGGGCGGGATAACCGAGGTGATTCTGGCATTAATGTAAATAATGAGCCGGGCAATCAGCTGGGTGGGGTTGACTGGCGCTTGCATACTCGCTTAATCTCCTCGCTCGATTTAGCTTTCTATGGCCAGATTGTTGGTGAAGATGAAGCCAATGGTTTGCCGTCACGGCCAATTGGTTTGGCGGGACTCGAACATGCCGGC
>RFGV01000129.1 GCA_003696605.1 Chloroflexota bacterium
CCCCCCCCGTTTTTTATTTTTACACGAGATACGCGCCCACTTTCGTAGTATTTTATTATCTCATTGCCACTTTGTACCACACCAACAAGCCTACCCTTCCCCACCTTCTTAGTTACAGTATCCCCATTATTCGCCGATTTTATCGCAGATAACACCATGCCAAATGCAGCAATGCATACCACATACGCCAGCAAAAAAACGGCCGTACCCGCCAAGAAAGGCAGCCCGTACCCGCCAGATTGCTTTTTCACTATAGCGAACACTATCACCCCGACCGCTATAGCAGGTTCTAACATCGCCACCATTACTACAAGAACACCATTTACCAAATCCGTCATTGCTCGCTCTCCGCATCATTACACAATCTAATCAAAAACCCCGCCATAGCACTAACCAATCTCCGTCCATAGTCATCATGCCCCCTGGCCAGTCTAATCAACGTCGGTTGCACTATATTAAGCACCCAGTTATAAGTACCGTCTAAACTTGTCTCTTTTCTATAGCTTACACTGTCAACCTGCCCCCCGTCTGACAATTTCCAGCCTAGTCCAATAGCGTCACTCTCTGCCTGCAACAATCTAGACGGCCTGCCCATATCGCCTAAAATCAAGCTAGCATACACAGATGCCGCGGCCTCTCCCTTTAATTCAATCTCTAACCTATTCGCTACCAAAACACCCCTTTTGTCTTTCACGTAAAATCTGACCACCCGACCGGACTTCCTCGACCCTATGTAAAGCGTATCGAATCCGCCGCCGCCTTCCACTAGCCTTACCCCCCTACGACCCAACTTACTCCCAATATCCGCCCTTAGATACGCCTGCTTGCTTTCATATTCGCCACTATCCCACGTTTCCCATTGTGTAAATTGAAAATCCAAACGCGTCATTTTGACATCTAATTCAAGGTCAATCATGTGCATCAGTATTCTATTTGCCGCATCACCAGAAGCCTGAACCATGAAGTGCGGCGCGTTATTCTGAACCGCTTCACCAACAAACAGCCCACCATCACCCAACGTTACCGCTCTACCTTTGTATTGCAGCCTTCCTGAGTCGTAAGGCCTTGCGTCGAACGTGCACGCTTCCTCTATCATGTAATCAGCCAATGTATCGATGTCCTCTCTGTTCCATGTAGTTGCCGTAACCCAGTCACAATGTACCACCCCCACGCTATACGCCGACTTTTTCATGATTTCTCCCAAAAATTCCTTTGTACCCCCGTATTACCATACGGGGGTAGCCATTGCCTTACCATTCTACGTACCAGTTAAAGCCTTCAACTATCACAGATATGACATCATTCCAAAAAACTCTCCAAAACTCCTTACTATCGTAATCCATAC
>RFGV01000130.1 GCA_003696605.1 Chloroflexota bacterium
CCCATCCCCTCTGCCACCCCTTTCTATACCGGCCCCCTTTCCCCGCCTTGTGGCCTGATGCTCCCCCTGTTGCCACAAGAAGTTCCGCCACAAAACACCCCCACTTATCATGCAGAAGCCATCGCTGAACTGGAAGCCATCATGCCATCAGAGGCATTACCAGCCTGGCAACGACTTTTGAACGCACCCGATACAGTAGGATTGGCCTTTTTTCGGGTGGGCGATGAGGCTAATGGTGTGTATCTGAATGCTGATCGGCCAATGCCTCTCGCTTCGGTTGTGAAGGTAATTCACCTGGTGGCTTTTGTAGAAGCAGTCGCCGATGGGGAACTGAATGTAAATACTTTTGTCCCTCTGGCAGAACTGGAACGGTTTTATTTGCCCAATTCGGATTTGGGGGCACACACAGCAGCTATACAGGCGCTGGAAGAAGAAGGACGGGTGTTTGGTACGCCACCGGGTGTCACATTGGGAGATGTGGCGTGGATGATGATTCGGTATAGCTCTAACGCAGCTACAGATTACTTACATATGCTGTTAAGCCAAAAACGGTTGGAAGAAACGGCCGTATCCCTCAACCTCTCCACACAAACCGCTCCCTGCCCCTTTTTGGGACAATTCCTGGCAATGGGCAACCACACTCGCACCAGCAGCAATCGGGATGCTATCCGCCGTTATCTCAATGAGCCTGCCCAATATGGCACAGAAGCCATGCAACTCACCGACGCCTTCAGCCAAGATTCACAATTTCGACAGGCTGAAATTCTATGGCGTAGCCGTCGCTTTGGCCCCGATTACAACATTCAGGAATTCTTTACAACCCACCTGAACCCACACGCCAGCCCACGTGACTACGCGAATCTCATGGCTCGCATCGCCACCAACGGCTTGCGTAATGGAGAAAGCAGTTTCCAGGCACGCCGCTATCTCGAATGGCCTATGCAGTTTCCGGTCAATCAGGAATTGTTCTCCAATCTGGGGTACAAAAATGGTTCTCTCCCCGGCGTCCTGACAGTCGTGTATTACGCCTACCGACCAGATTCTCCATCTCCGCTGGTAATTGCGCTCTTCTATGAATCTTTACCACGACGCACCTACCAGCAGTGGCGGCGCACTTTGCCCCATGATGAACTTGCCCGTTGGTTGCTGGCAGAACCAACTGCATTGCCATTGTTACGCCAGGCAATTGCTGCACCATAATCCTTTGTCATAAAGCCATATCTGTATGGTTACACTTATTTTTCTGTATCCCAGGCAGTCAGTTCAGACAGGGCAGTATATTCTTCATCGCTCAAGTGAATTTCTGCCCCATACGCAGTGTCGGTAAGTTGTTGTACAGAGTTGGCACCGATAATGGCGGAACTGACGGCCGGATTAGCCAGCACCCAGGCAATAGCTACCTGGGCAATGGTGGCATTGTGATTGCGGGCGATTTCGTCCAGTTTGTCAATGACAGCAAAGCCACGCTCATTCATGTATCTTTCCTGAATGTGCCGGGCGCGAGGGGTGTCTGGTAACGGCCGTTCTCGCCGATACTTCCCTGTCAGAAACCCGCCTGCCAAAGGGCTATACGGAATCACCCCAATCCCCTGATCCAGACACAATGGCTGCAATTCGCGCTCAAATTCTGCCCGATGCACCAAATTGTAATGCGGCTGTAAGCTATCAAATCGAGCCAGTTGTCGCACATCACTAATCCACAAAGATTTAGTCAGCAACCAGGCCGGATAATTGGAACAACCGATATAACGAACTTTGCCCGCACGCACCAAATCATTCAATGCCGACAATGTTTCTTCCAAAGGCGTTTCATCATCTGGATAATGTACCTGATACAGGTCAATATAATCGGTACGCAAACGGCGCAAACTGGCCTCCACAGCACTCATAATGTGCTGACGAGAAAGCCCCTGATCATTAGGACCATCTCCCATTGGGCCACGTACTTTGGTGGCAATAATAATTTCGTCCCGGCGGATATACCCTTGTGCCAACCAGTCGCCAATAATGCGCTCACTTTCCCCCCCTTCATTGCCATCCACCCAACGAGAATAAATATCGGCCGTGTCAAAAAAGTTACATCCCATCTCCACAGCCTTATTCATCACCTGAAACGAAGTTTCCGGATCGGCCGTCCAGCCAAACTGCATCGTTCCCAGACAAATTTCCGACACTTTCAGACCAGTACGTCCCAATCGCCTGTATTCCATCTTACCCTCCAAACATTTACTCACTGATCTTGCCCAGAATCTGTGGTAGTTTCGGCATCATTTGCTTGTTCTTGTTGTGCTTGCTCAGCCTGAATACGCGCAGCCTCACGCAAGGCCCTCTCTTCCGGCGTTTCCAGATTGGGGTTGTCAAAATTAAAGTAGTTATAAGTTGCCCGGCTAATCTCGCGTAAAATAGGAAAACTAATATCGTACACCAACCAATCACTGCCAGGCATGGTCAGATATTCCACAATCACGTAATCGCCACCAGGGGAAAACACAATACCAGCATCACCATGTGTATTTCCACCCCAACCATGTTTGTGAGCTACCGGCACATCTTCAGGCACACCAAACCGAATCAGGTTACCTTCAGTATTTAGCGTCATCACATCAATCATTTCCTGACACTCTTCTGGGGTGATTTGGTCAGGGTAAACAGCCAGCAATGCCCCTCCCCCCTTACTGCAATAGTAAATCATGGAAAGCAGTGTGCCCATATCTTCAGCTGTGGTCTGCATTGCTGGATCGGGATCGGTCCAAATATCCTGGCGTGAATTGGCCGGTGTTGCCATAGTCGTCTTGCCCGGACGGTTGGGTTCTTCATAAGGCGTCACAATAAAGGTATTTTGCAAGCCCAGACGGTGCATGGATTCAGTGAGGATGTCCACACCCAAATAGGCGTTATCTTGTCCGGCAACCACATCCAATAGCAGGTTGGCGCTGTAGTTACCAGAATAGACCATTGTTCCCAATATCAAGTCGCGCTGGTTGGGTGTTGGTTCAAAGTCTAGGGCTCGATAGGTTTCGAGTAAGATGGGTATTTTCATGATGCTGAGACCAGATAAGGCTATGTCGGCATTGATTGCCAGTTCTTCGCCAGTTTGCAGATCCATGATGAAAATGCTTCCCACACCATCAAATGAGTCTAGCAGTTTGTTGATGACATCAGCTAACAGGTTCATGTCGAGGGGAGGCGCAGGCTGATCGATAATGACCATGTGGGCTTCACGGTTGTCTGGTCGATAAAAAGCGGCTTCGACTTCGGCGAGGCTGGCATTTACATCAGCTACGTAACCGGGTTGGCCCAGTTCAAAGGTTTCGCTTTCGGTGAGCAGGTGGGGGGGACGTGCTGGCTGATCCAGGAAGTCGGCAATGGTCTGGAGTTGGTCAAGAAGGGCGTTTCGGTCGTGAGTGGCCTGGAGGGGTATTTCGACGGGTTGCAAGGAACGGCCGATTATGTATTCCAGGTAACCTTGCCACCATGTTTTTTGAGCTTGTTGGTGCTGAATCTGTTGAATCATTTGCTCCATATTGATGGTGAATCCTATTTGTTCCGGGCTGATTTCAATGCGTTCATCCCGATAGTACACAGCCACGGGGGACATGTAGCGGTTGAGGACAGTTTCGGCCGTTTCCTCCACCGACAAACCCGACACATCCACACCAGCCACCATCGTCCCTTGCGGCATCAAATCCCGCACCTGTACATACATCAACCCCTGATAAGCCAGATACAAACCACCGGTCAAAATCACCAGCCACATCAACAATCTCTGTATTGCTCTAATCATCGTTCAAACCCACCAAAGATGAATTGATCAAAGTAACTAGCACATGCAAAGACGACATAGTGTTACACAGAGAGAAACTCATAAAGAAATCCCTTGGTTTTTCAAGTTGTCTTGAGTTACTTTGAATCCCTGCCACACAATCACTTACCAAAGACCTAATTAGCCCGTGAATCAGTCAGATACGGCGTATCAAAATTGAAATAGTTATACGTTGCCCGCGAAACATCGGCCAACAAAGGCGCACTCAACTCCCATTCCAGCCATTCCGGCTTGTAAAGAAATTCAACAATGACATAATTACCGCCAGGTGTAAACACAATACCCGCGTCACCATGTGTATCACCAATCCAGCCATGACGATGTGCCAGCGTAACATTTGGTGGTACACCTTCTTCTAACAAGCTACCAATCTTGTTCTGGCTCATATAATTCAGAATTTCCTGGCAATCCTGGCGCGTAATATCATCACCATACACAGCCATTAATGCGCCCCCCTGCCCCTGGGCACAATAATAGATCATGGACAAAAGCGTACCGATATCTTCGGCCGTTGTTTGCCGTAACGGGTCTGGACTGGTGCGCAGCCCTTCCACCGAATTGGCGGGTGTCTCCAGCGTACGCACACCAGGGCGAGACGTCTCACCATAGGGAGCAAGAATAAATGTGTTCACCAACCCCAGTTTTTGCATGGAATCCGTCACCTGATCCACACCCCGATATGGGTCTTCTTCACCAGCAATAATGTTTAGCAAAGCATTCGCACTTTGCACGTCTGGCTGAATAACAAGCGTATCGGAGATAAGTGCGCGTTGGGTCAGATTGGGCAAGCCATCCAGCACCCGATAAGTTTCCAGCACAATGGGAATACGAAGCAAGTCCATGCCAGACATTGCTACATCTGCATTAATGGCAACTTCTTCTCCTGTATCCAGGTCCATAATAAACACGCTGGCCACACCACCTGTACGTTGCTCAAACGGCTGTAAGTGATTGACCAACAGACGTGCCAGCAAATTGATATTGGGGCGTGCTGGTTCAACAGGTTCAATGATTAGCCGTGCCTCCCGATTAGAAGGCCGGTATAGTGCAGCTTCTACATCAGCAAAGCTGGCTTCGATATTGGTTTGAATACCCGGTTCGCCATATTGAAAGCTGAGGCTGGTAGGCACAGGCTGCGGGGGTTGTGGCGGCTGATCCATCAGCAGGGCAATATCTTGCAAGACTGACCGTAGTTCTTCCCGGTCGTGTGTGGCACTAAGGGGAACCGGGTCAACTTCGACAGGTCGCCCCCAAAGAAACCCCCAAAAGCCTGCCCAGAAATCTTGTTGGGCCCGCTGAAAGTCTGCCTGAGCCAGCATTGTTTCCAGGTCGAGGGTGAATTTGGCTTCAGTTGGACTGACCTCAAAGGGTTGTTCTCCGTGATAAATGATGATGGGGCTGTTGAGATAAACGTTGTTGAGCAATTCGCTGGCTTCTTCGCGGGTAAGGCCACCCACGTTGACCCCACCTATGGTGAGTCCGGCAGGGTAGTAACGGCGAAAGCCGGCATATTGGTAAAGTTTGATGAGAAGAAACAGGGTGGCAACCACCATAATGGATACAGTAATCCATTGGCCGAGTCCGGGTGAGGTGTTTCTATTCATGGGTGATTTTCTCCTCTTGCGGCACGCGGTTTTGTTGTGGATACCAATAAGGTTGCAGGATGTGTAGTACTTGTTGGTAGCGATGGGCGGCGTGTATGGCGCCTATAGTGAAGGGGAGCATGGGTGTTGGCAGGTTGTCTATGGGAAACCAACGGGCTTCAATGATTTCGGGGCTTAGGGTAATCTGGTGACTGGTGAGTTTGCCAAGGTAGGCTATGCCGATGTGTGAAGGGTTGACACCGTAGGTGACGTGAATAGTTGGGCCAAGAACGGCCGTTAATCCCGTCTCCTCCTTCAATTCTCTCAAAGCACCATCGGCCGGCGACTCATGCCCCCCTAGCCATCCCCCCGGCAACCCCCAGGGAGTAGAAGGATGAAACACATGACGCAATAACAAAACACGTTCATCGTCATCCAACAACACCACAGCCACACCTACCCGATGACGGGGAACAACGACTCGGATACCCCACAACATCAGGTGGCGTACTAAGGGTATTTGCACCACACGGGCTACACGCCGCTTCCACTTAACCGTTATTCCAGACAAACCTCTTCCTTGTTCTCGGAAATTGTATCGAATTTCCCTATTTACTTTACAAATGGTAACCAGCAGGCCAGTATAACAAAAATCATGTGAGAAGTCAGACAAAACAAGCTAAAATTACCAGCCACTAATTTTTTGTTTGTTCTTGTTTTTTGATTGCTGTGACTATCTCCTGCAACTTTCATTGAACAAGAGGCGTATAGGGCATAGATTCTTTTGGGAGGTGCATGAATGAATGGAGCCAGATTGAGACGCAGTGAAACCGACCGAATGATAGGAGGTGTTTGTGGTGGCTTAGCAAATTACTTGAATGTGGATCCTGTTTTGGTGCGGTTGGCGTTTGTTGGTTTGTTTTTTGCCAGTGGTGTAGGCCTGACACTCTATATTATTCTGTGGATTGTGATGCCCGGTGAAAGCCAGGGGCAACATGTACAAGTACAAACGGAAGCCAATGCCCAGGCGAATAACTCTATACGAGAATCGAGAATCGGCCGTTTTGGTACAGTTGGTATCATCATGATTTTAGTCGGAATCTACTTGCTTTCTACCCAATTCTCTGCCTTAAACTGGTTAGGGGAGCTATTTTGGCCTGCCCTTATCATTGGTACAGGCATTTACTTCCTCCTTAGAAGCCAAAACTAACCAATCTCTCCACATTAACCGTCTGCTCTAGCCACGCCGATTGACACGCAAACGGCCTAAGCGAGATCGGTTCTTCGTTTCCACATCAGGCTCTTTATGCAGAGAGACATAAGCACCATCCTCTTGCTCCAACAAGGGAATAAGCACCGTAAAAGTTGTCCCTTCCCCCACTGTACTTTCCACTTGTATCTTTCCACCATGTGCTTCTGCAATCCACTTGGCAATCGCCAATCCCAAACCAGTCCCACCCTGCTTGCGGTTACGTGCTTTATCTACCCGGTAAAAACGATCGAAAATATAAGGCAAGTCTTCTGCCGGAATACCAACACCCGTATCTGAGACAGAAACAATTGCCCAGCCTTCATTCTTGGAAAGCCTGAGTTCTATTTCGCCACCATCCGGGGTGTATTTGATAGCATTGTCAATCAAGTTGAGGAAAAGCTGCTTAAGCCGATCGGCATCACCCAACACACAAACCTGATCCACTTCTGTAAGCCGTACACTGACCGATTTGGCCAGCAAAATTGCCTGACGATACACTTCAAATAACAGGTTGTCCAACTCTACCGGCTTGCGTTCCAAAGGCAACCCCCCAGCATCAGCCCGAGCCAGCATCATCAGATCGCCTACAAGACGTGTCATTCGGTCAACTTCTTCCTGAATAATAGCAAGTGATTCGGGATCAGCTTCACCCATGCGCCGCATCAGGTCAAGGTTGCCACGAATGGCTGTCAAGGGAGTGCGTAACTCGTGGGATACGTCGGCCAGTAATCGCTGTTGGGTCTGAAAGAGACGTTCTAAACGCTCCAGAGTTTGATTAAGTGCTTGCGCCAATACGCCAATTTCGTCGTTTCGGTCGGCGTTAGGCACACGGCGGCTCAAGTCGTCGGCACGAGTAATTTGATGGGCTACGGCCGTTATTTCATCCAACGGCTTAAACACACCCGGCGTTACCCAAACTGCAACAAATACCGAAGCCGTCACTGCTGCTGCCCCAACCAACATGGCAGCCACCAATAAACGACTGAAATTTTCATAATATTCCAACAAGCGCCCTACCTGCAAATACCCAACCAACTCTCCCTGTTCGGTTCTAATAGGAACAGTTAACACCCGCAACTGGGTATTGTTCTGATAAACCTGATGATATACCGGCTCTGTTTGTAACCCATTTTCATCCAAAAGCTGGTTAAAGCCTTCCAGGTTTCGCGAGCGTGCCAAAATACGGCCGTCTCGCGTCAAAATCAGCGCAAACGTCGAAGCCGTCTCCAAATTCGCCAAATCCTCCGGCAAATTCACCTGCAAACTTCCGTCACGCCCCACCGACACATTACCCGGCCGCAAAATTTCTGCCGCCAGCGCCTCCATCTCCCGGTCAATCTCCGTCAAAATAAAGCGACTGGGCAAAAAATAAACCAGCAGGGCAAACATCACAAACCCCAGGCCAAAAATCAACGTATAAATCGTCAAAAAACGCGTTTGCACAGACACAACACATTCCCTAAATGGGGTACAGCTTACCTGCTAACACACCATCTACGCCCAACAAAAATTCACCACCACAAAGTATGCATCACCTCTAAACAAACCAAGGAGATCGCCGGAACAACCACATATAACCAGCGATCCCCTACCAACACAAAATTACTCAAACTCAATTATCCTCACGAAGCACATAACCAATGCCCCGCACCGTATGAATCAGACGAGGCAAGCCACCCTGCTCCGTTTTCTGTCGCAAATATCGAACATACACCTCAATAATATTGCTTTCACCACCAAAATCATAGTTCCAAACCCGATCAAAAATCATCTCACGAGTAAGCACCTGGCGCGGATGACGCATAAACAATTCAAGCAGTTCATACTCCTTGGCTGTCAAATCAAATGTACGACCAGCACGCCGCCCCTGCCGCGTCCCTGTATCCAATTCCAAGTCAGCAAACCGATAGACCTGAGGCTTGGCTGGTTGTGCCCGGCGCAACAGAGCCCGTACTCGCGCCATCAACTCATCAAAAGCAAATGGCTTGACAAGATAATCATCCGCTCCAGCATCCAATCCCCTTACTCGATCCTCTACCGTTTCTTTTGCTGTCAACATCAGAATTGGCACATCACTCACCTGACGTAAACGACGACACACTTCCAAACCATCCATCTCACCCGGAAGCATTATGTCAAGCAAAACCAGATCGGGTGGATTCTCTCTTGCCAACTCCAGGCCTGTTGGACCATCTGGTGCTGTATCTACCCGATAGTTTTCAAAGCTTAACCCACGTTGCAAAAACTGACGAATTCGTTCCTCGTCTTCAATTACTAATATTCTTGCTGCCATATTTCCCTCCAAATTTAGAAGGGCTTGTTTTATGTTATCTGCCCTTCTCACATTATAGTATGCCAGTAAAGCATCGCAATTACGTAAGAATAAAAACAGTTGTTTACAGGAACTTTTTTAGTTTTGGTTAATAGAACAAGAAATTCGTATATTTGTCATGAAAAATACAAAATAATTGGTAGATTGAGTCAGGAACGTTACAATTGGGAAACAGGAAGAGGCAATGAAACATTTGCTTATGGTTCAGGTTTTCCATTCTGCTGTTGTTTTTTCACGGGAAGGAGGAGAGGATGGAGGCTGTTTTTACGTTTGGCCTCGACGCATCGCGTTGGCTGCAAAGTAGTTTTCCCCAATTAGAAGGCTTTTTCCAGATTATTAGTGATCTGGGGCGAGAAGAGTTTTACCTGCTGCTTATTCCGCTTATTTATTGGTGTCTGGATAAGCGGCTGGGTAAACAGTTAGCGTATGTGTTTTTGTTGGCGAATGGTGTTAATTCGTTTTTCAAGCATGTTTTACGAGGCCCACGGCCGTTTTGGCTCGACAGTGCTGTTGGGCTAGACGTAGAAGAAAGTTATGGGGTTCCCAGTGGACATGCGCAAGCCGCGTCTGTCTTTTATCTTTTTCTGGCAGGCTGGTTTAGAAAATATCGCTGGGTCTGGCTGGCAGCATTGTTCATGACGCTGGCGATGGGAGTCAGTCGTGTCTATTTGGGCGTACATTTTGTTCATGATGTTCTTGTGGGGTATCTGATCAGCATTATTATTCTGGTCGGTTATGTGGTCTGGCGCCGACGATTTGCGGAACAGTTTGATAAACAGATTTTGGGGTTTAAGCTGTTTGTGATGTTTTGTGTGCCACTGGCACTGGCAGCAGTTTATGTGGCTGTGCGGTTTCTGATCGGTGCGCCAGACTTGTCGGTGGCGTGGGCTGATTTTGTGCCTGCTGCAGAAGTTGAAGGGGTGGAAGGAATGGCAACGGCCGTTGCCACACTGTGGGGTATGGGCATCGGTGTCGTCCTGGAAAGCAGTCGTGTTCGTTTCCGTACCAATGGCCCCATCTGGAAGCGCATTACCCGCTATCTGTTAGGAATGGTCATTACCGTTTTAATCTGGGGTGGTTTACGTGTGGTTTTCCCTTCTGATCCGTTGTGGGTAGCCATTCCATTACGAATTGTGCGGTATCTACTCACGTTGCTATGGATTGCCTACTATGCCCCTATGACTTTTGTCTGGCTGCGTTTGGCTGATGCTTCGCCGGAACCAGAAACGCGTGTTACGTTGTAACGTTGTAACCATATAGCGATTTTAGCGATTTCTATCAGGCGCGACGTTCAGCCAAAATTAGTAATCGTTCGCTTTCCTCTGTGAAAGGTGTTTCTGTGTAATCGCCATATATGGCAAGTAACCGATATCCGGTTTCTTCCAGCATGAGTTCCAGTTGATGGGGATAGTAGTAATGGTACACCATTTGTGTTACTGTGCGTCGTATCTGGCCGCCTGCGGGTGGTGTGGCGTCGTAAATCCAGGTGATGTGTAGTTGTTGAGCGGATTCATACAGGCGATTGGCGGCAAATTGCAACACAAGTTCGCCTGTATCCGGGTCGGTAAAGCTGGCTTCCAGGGTTAGCAAGTGATCGTTTGGGGTTTGGGCAAGGGTGAAGGGGTTGGCGAGGTCAATGAAAAAACGGCCGTTTTGCCCCAAAACCGCTCGCACACCCCGCAACATACCCAACACCCCCTGTCCATCCAAATGCATCAACGTATTATACGGCACTAGCACCAATTGGCAGGTCACCTCATCACCCAACGCCAGCGTTGTCATATCACCAGCCACCAGACGTACTCGTGCCTGAAGTGCCTCTGGTTCACGCTCCAGGCGCGCCTGTGCTCGTGCCAGCATCGCCGGTGAGCTATCCACACCTACTACCGAGTAGCCAGCACGCGCCAACGGCAATAGCAAGCGCCCACTACCACATCCCAACTCTAACACAGGATCACCTGTCATTTGTGCCAGTTTTAATATGTAGCCAATATCGGCCGTCAGAGACTCATGGGTCAGGTCATAATAATGGGCAATTTGTTCGTAAGACATTCTTATCTAGTCCATATCAGTTGTCGCAGTATCTGTCATATTAAATGATGGTGCTCGCTTTTCCACAAATGCCTTCATTGCCTCCAGATGATCTGGCTGTGCCCAAAGATAAGTAAATAACTCCGTTTCGTACTGGGACAGTTCGGCCAATGTGCGGTTGGCTGCCGCATGTACCAATGCCTTGTTAGCAGCCAGTGCCTGGCGCGGCAGAGCAACCAATTCTGTGGCCCATTCTCGGGCAACCGGCAATACATCTTGCCCAATAGGTACCAGGCGATGAATCAGGCCGATTGTTTGAGCTTCGGCGGCGCTGAAAAGACGCCCGGTGAGTAACAACTCCATTGCCCGGCTTTGGCCAACAAGGCGAACCAGTCGCCCTGTACCACCCCACCCTGTGGTAAGGGCATTGCGGACCTGAGCAAAGCTAAAGCGGGCATGAGCCGCAGCCAGGCGCAAATCGCAAGCGGTCAGGATTTCACAGCCGCCACCAAATGCATCCCCGTTGACAGCTGCAATGACGGGAATGGGAAGTTGGGTGAGTTGGTGGAGAGCGACGCTCATTACTCGATTGAGGCGCTCACCAGCGGCGGTGTCGGGGTGCTGGCTGAGTTCTTTGAGGTCGCCACCGGAGACAAAAGCTTTGTCGCCTGTGCCGGTAATGATGAGGACACGAATGGCGGGGTCGCGGGCAACGGCCGTTACTATTTGGGCAAATTGTTTCTGTGTTTCCCAATTTAGGGCATTGCGGGCCTGGGGACGATTTATTTGCAGTGTTGCAATGCCTTGCTGATCGGTTTCAAATAATATTTCCTCGCTCATGTGAATAAGTGTAATGCCTGCGAAAAAAGTTGCAAGTGGGTAAAAATATGGGAGAGGTGTACACTGTGTCCATGGTGAATGGTGAAAAAGGAAAATGGCTCTTGTGGGCAGGTGTGATATTAAGTGTAACGGCCGTTTCCGTACTGGCTGGTATTATGGCAGGTGTGTTCGATCCCAGGCCTGTTGGGCCATTGCAAACAGAGCTGACGGATTTACCTGTGCTGAATGTGCCGCAAGGAGAAGAACAAATTATCTGGCTGGAAACACCTTTGCCGAAAGAGGCATATAGTGTGCAGCTAACGGCCGTTTCTGTCACTGGGGCCACAGATACCGGTTTTGGGTTGGTGCTGGGAAATGAAACAAACTTGTGGGGAACGGCCGTTTCCCCCCTTGGCTACGTTACCATCTGGCAACGAAAAAACAACCACACAATAACACAACTCCCCTGGCAAACCTGGCCACATATCCGACTGGCCAATGCCCCCAACGAAATTTGGGTAGATGTACGTCCTGACGAAATTACTGTGCGCATAAACCGGGAATTCCTATGGCAAGGGAGCGCAGAACACATATCCGGCAAGATCGGACTGACAGGTATGGGATTGGGAGAAACGGCCGTTATTCAATTCACCACCCTAAAACTCTACACCGCTCCCCCAAAAAGCTAACACCCCCTAAAACTTCTCCGGAAACTTGGCCGTCACATTTGCATAAAACGCCTGCAATCGAGCCAAATCTTCTTCCAAATCACCCGTCGGATAAAATGCCTCACCAATAATAATAGACTTACTACTATAATCCAGCGCAACTGGCACAATGGGCACACCAGCCCGCTCAGCAATCCGATAAAAACCAGTCTTCCAACGATCAACCTTGCGCCGAGTTCCTTCTGGGGCAATGCCTAGCAAAAACTGCTCCCGACGGGCAAATTCATCAGCCATCTGCTCCACCACCCCATGTTTTGCTCGCCGGTCAATAGGCACCCCCCCTAACCAGTAAAACAACCAACCAAACGGACCTTTGAACAAAGTGTGCTTCCCCATCCAGGAAAGACGCAAGCGCAAGGCCAACAAAGTAGCCATAGCAATAATAAAATCCCAGTTGGATGTATGGGGAGCACCGATTGCCACAAATTTAGGCAAATCAGGCGGTGTACCCACCACACGCCAACCACTAAACAGAAACCAAAGCCGACCAATTGCTTCTGTAAAAATATTACCACGTCGGGGGATCGCGTTCCCCAATACTGGCAACCGGCGGTCGGTTTTTGACTGTGTTTGTTTCACCATACTAAAATTCGCTCCCTTGTCTGAATTTCAGGTCAGGCGCAAGCGCTGCGGTTTGCTGCCAGGAACACGTTCCAAAATGCCGCGTGCTTCCATATCCAGCTTGACAGTGGTAACATACCAGGGAATAGAATCCTGAAAACGGCCGTTTAACAGCGCCCCAACACTTTCAGTCAACAGCCCAAAACTCACTTCCCCCTGCTGCTGCAACACCATCTCAATCGCTTGCCGTACCAAATCATACTTATCCTTGCTAATCCTCACACCCGACTTACCTGCTGGATGTAATGTCATAATACGTTCCTCACTCATTTTCGCCCATCCTCAAAAAGTCCTGCGCCAGACAAACTCAATCCTTTAGTTCCAGCCAGTTTCTACCCACACTGGCCTCAACTTTCAGGGGGACATCCAGCTCATACGCACCAGACATAATTTCAACTACTAACGGCCGTATCACATCCACCTCATCCTCCGGCACTTCCAGCAACAACTCATCATGCACCTGCAACAACATCTGCGCCCGAAACCCCTCCCGCAACGCCTCATGCAAACGCAACATAGCAATCTTGATAATATCCGCTGCCGTTCCCTGAATAGGATGATTCACCGCTTCCCGTTCCGCCCGGGCAATAATCTGCTGATTCTGCCTGCCTCCCCCACTTTGAAACACCGGAAAATACCGCCGCCGCCCCAATAACGTCTCCACATATCCTTGCTCCCTCACCTTCCGCTTGGTATCTTCCAGATACCGTTGAATACCAGGAAAACGAGCAAAATACTCTTTAATATAGTTTTCTGCCTCAGCCAAAGTCAGCTCAGAATCACGCGCCAACCGATACGGCCCCATCCCGTAAATCAACCCAAAATTAACCGCTTTAGCAAACCTGCGCTGATTATACGTCACCTGATCCAGCGGAATATTATAAACGGCCGCCGCTGTGGTACGGTGAATATCCTGATCCTGCCGAAACGCCTCCAACAACGCTTCATCCTGACTAATATGCGCCAAAATTCGCAACTCCACCTGAGAATAATCCGCCGCCAAAAACACCCATCCAGGCCGCGCCACAAACCCACGCCGAATTTGTTGCCCCACCTCACTGCGAATCGGAATATTTTGCAAATTGGGCGAATTGCTGGCAATGCGGCCAGTAACTGCGCCTGTCTGATTAAAACTGGTATGAATACGGCCAGTTTTGGGGTTAACCATTTGCGGCAAAGCATCCACATAAGTGCTTTTAAGCTTGGTCAATTCTCGGTATTCCAGCAAAGCATCAATAATTCCAGTCTTATCCAGCGGTTTCAAACTTTCCAACACACTGGCAGCAGTAGAATAAAAACCACTTTTCGTTTTCTTCAATCCTTCACGCGGCAAGTCCAGTCTCTTAAACAGCACATCACTAAGTTGCTGCGTTGAGTTAATATTGAATTCCACCCCAGCTATTTCATAAATGCGTGATTCCAATGCTTGCAGGCGTGCTGCCAAATCTTGAGACATTTGCCGGAAAAAGTCGAGGTCAATACCAATACCTGCCCGTTCCATTTCTGAGAGGACAGGAATGAGAGGCATTTCCAGGGCCAGAATTTTTTCCTGCTGTTTGGCTTTAATTTCAGCTTGTAGCGGCTCGACCAGGCGCAAAGTCATATCAGCATCAGCGGCACCGTAGGGAGCCGCTTCTTCAATAGGTACTTCGGCAAAACTTTTTTGGTTTTTGCCTTTGCCAATCAGTTGCTCAATATCGGTCATTTCGATTTGCAGGCGATAGAGTACCAGGTCTTTGAGTCCTTTGTATTTGGTAGCCGGATCGGTCAGCCATTCAGCAATCATGGTATCGAAAGTAATAGGGGTGACGCGCAAGCCAGCCTGAGCCAATACAGTGTAGTCGTATTTGGCGTTGTGGGCGACTTTGGGGATGTTGGGATTGGTAAGGGGATCGCGTAAGGCGTCCAGTACGGTTTGCAGGGGTAACTGGTTTTCGGCAAGGCGTGGTTCGCTGGCAAAAAGGGACATTTGCCCGTCTGTGGCTTGGGCAGGATCGGCAAGGTGACCGACGGGAATGTAGTAACCGATAGGTGGTTCAATAGCCAGGCATATCCCTACGATTTTGGCTTCCATTTTGTTGAGGCTGGTTGTTTCGACGTCGAAGCTGATCATGGGGGCCTGGTTGAGTTTGGCGACGAGGTCGTTGAGTTGTTCCTGTGTGCGAATGATAACAGGGATGGTTGGTTGTCGTTGGGGATCGGTGGGGGGAGATTCGGCCGTTTTTTCTTCCGGCCTCTCGCTACTTCCCCCCCGTTTTTCCAGCAACATATTGGATAGGGAACGAAATTCCAGTTCCCGGAAAATGTCCAGCACCTGTGCTGTATCAAAGTCGTGGGCAACACAGGCTGACAAGTCCAATTCAATTGGTGCATCCTGCACAATTTTGGCCAGTTTGCGGCTTAGATAGGCAGATTCTTTTCCTTCTTGTAATTTTCTTTGCAACGCCCCTTTGATTTCATCAATGTGGGCATAAATATTATCGAGGGAGCCATATTGCTGGAGTAGTTTGGTAGCTGTTTTTTCGCCTATGCCTCTGACACCGGGAATATTATCGCTGGTATCACCTACCAGTGCTTTCCAGTCCACCACTTGGGCAGGCGAAACGCCAAAGTAAGCTTTTACGGCCGTTTCGTCAAACAGTTCAGACGGCCGTTTTCCCCGTGGCGGCAACTCCACCCGCGTATTCTCATCTACCAACTGCAACAAATCCCTATCACCCGTAATAATACGCACAGGAACCTGCCATTTCTTCGCCTGTTGGGCAATCGTCCCCAGCACATCATCCGCCTCATATCCCTCCAGCTCCAAAATCGGGATGTTCAGCGCCTGCACCACCTGTTTAATGCGGTCAATTTGTACACTCAGCTCATCCGGCATTTTTTCGCGCGTACCCTTGTAGTCATCAAACAAATCATCGCGAAATGTACGCCCCAAATCAAAGCTAACAGCAATATATTTTGGTGGATCATCTGCCAAAATCAGATCCAGCAGTGTCCGCGTAAAACCAAACGTGGCATTAGTTGGCTCTCCTTTCCGCGTATTAAACGATTCCAACGGCAAAGCGAAGAACATCCGGTATGCCAGTGCGTGTCCATCAATCAGGACCAATTCATTTTTTGCCATAAGCACCTCATTTTGGGTTTCAAATTACCGGGGTAGTTGCGAACCAGTCAAACAAAACCGGAATAGTTTACAAGAATTCGTTGAATATGATATAGTCTGATAAATTGTACCATAACACGGATGTTCTCTCATTTCCCGGAATTCTAATTATTATGTGGATAATGCAAGCAATTATTCTCATCATGGGTGCGATGCTGGTTTTGGCTACCTGCTTTTCTGCCACCCGCACCTTTGTTTTGCCTCGTAGTGCAGCTGATCCATTAGCCGGTATCTTGTTTCGTTCAATTCGATATATTTTTGTATTTATCGCCCGCCGCCAGACAAGCTATGAAGGGTTGGATCGGGTCATGGCGTTTTACGCACCTGTATCACTTTTACTGTTACTTCCTTATTGGCTCACTTTGGTACTGATTGGATTTATGGGAATATTTTGGGCTACTGGTATTTCTTCCTGGGCAGATGCATTTACGGTAAGCGGTTCGTCGTTACTGACGCTGGGGTTTGCGCGGGGAGATACGGCCGTTCATACAGCCCTCAGCTTCATTGAAGCCACCATTGGTCTTATCCTTGTGGCCCTGCTTATCGCCTACCTGCCCACCATGTACAACGCCTTCTCCCAACGCGAACGCGCCATCACCCTGCTGGAAGTCCGCGCTGGCTCCCCCCCCTCAGCCGAAGAAATGATCGCTCGCCTGCACCGAATCGGCCGATTCGACCACCTGCACGAACTCTGGGAAACCTGGGAAACCTGGTTCGCCGAACTCTCCGAAAGCCATACATCACTTGCAGCCCTCGTGTTCTTTCGCTCTCCCCAACCCCAACACTCCTGGCTCACCGCCTCTGGCACCATTCTCGATGCCGCTGCTCTCGTCCTCTCCAGCATCGAAGCTCCCTGGGACGCCCAGGCTGCGCTCTGCCTGCGAGCCGGTTACCTGGCCTTGCGCCATATCGCCGATTTCTTTCGCGTCCCCTATAACCCACATCCCAGCCACCCAACAGATCCGATCAGTATCAGTCGAGAAGAATTCGAGGCCGTTTTAGATCGCCTGGCAGGTCAGGGCGTTCCTCTAAAATCGGACCGGGATGCCATGTGGCAAGATTTTGCTGGTTGGCGGGTCAATTACGACACAGTCTTATTGGCGCTGTCGGCGTTAATCATGGCCCCATACGCACCATGGTCTTCAGACCGAAGTTTACGCCAGTCGCCTGTTAAAAGCTGACAACGGCCGTTTATTCTGGAAACAAATAACTATACGCAAATATTTGGTGATCCACCAACCATCGCGCCAAAAGGCAACAAGTCTAATCTATAATAAGGAGGAAGAGGGGATGATTACACACGTTGTAATGTTCCGCTTGAAAGACCGAAGCCCAGAAAACCTGCAAAAAACCCGTAATTTTTTACTAGACCTGGATGGGAAAATTCCCTCACTACGCCAGCTTGAAGTTGGCATAGATCTTGTACGGTCTGAACGCTCTTATGACCTGGTACTCATTGCCAAATTCGACAATATGGCCGGACTTCATGCCTACCAGGTACATCCGGCTCATGTACCAGTTGTGGCTCATATGCGCGAAATTGCCGAAGCAGCAGCAGCCGTTGATTTTGAGTCATGACCATTTAATTGGGATTTGTAGCTTCGATTTTTTGCAACATCAGGCTCAATTCTGGCTCTGGTAATGGGTTACTGGAAGCAGTGGCGTGGAATCCGGGCTCCCAAATGCGAACGGTCACGCCAAATTCTTGTTGAATGATCTCTTCGGAACCATTTTTGAACTGGTAGGCTGCCCAGGTGCTGTCTCGGCCGGGGGGACAGGTGACTACCATGTGAATGAATAACGGGTTGACAGAAAGGTAATGCAATTCGCAATGGTTGGCTTCGGCCAGGCGAGAAAGTGCACGACGCAAAGACACTTGTAAAGAAGCGGGTAACGGCCGTATCGGACGCCACACCATTGCATATGACTGTCGTTCCAGTCGTTTCTCTTCGGCCAGATGGGGAGGTACGGCCCCTTTCACCAGTCGCGCCAACGCGGGCATAATTCTGTTTGATTGCTCGCGCAACCATGACAACGATACTTCAGACATTGCAGCCAGAGTAAGAAAATAGCTCTGGCTGATGTGGCGTGTAAAAAGCATAAGTTCTCCTGCCCGTCCAGGTAGATGAAGAAATTGAATCCGTGTGGTCCGAAAGCGAGTTTCGCTCACTTTACTAGCGATGAGGATGGCTTCGTGTCGGTGCAGGTAACCGTGAAATGTAACGAGCCGATCTCCTTTGGTAAGTACAACTGCCTGAATCCGACGGCCGATTCGGATTTGTTGGAGTAGTTCATCGAAAACGGCCGTTTCCCCCTGCTTTTCTGGTGATGAGTCAGCCACACCCTGCGGCAACGGCTGCTTCATTGCTTCTGCCACCACTGCTGCCAAATCTGCCTGCACATGTGAGCGAAGCAACACCCCCTGTACATTCCCCAAATATACTTCTGGCAAAGCATAGTCTGGGGAAGGTGTGGTGACAATCAGGCGCAAATCAGGCTGTACCTGCCGCAACAAATCCACTGCCCGCGCATCTGAACTGACGGGAATGAACGCAACATCGAACCGCTGGCGAGCAAGTTGGGATACCCCCTCGTTAATCGTGTGGACAACAGCCACAGCAAAAACGCCTATTTGCCCCAATGCGGCCACAAGGCGAGAAGCAAAGTTCTGATCTGGCTCCAGGACCAAAGCATGTCGAATCGTTTCGGTCATATTTCTGATTCTAAAATCGAGCAAAAGCTGGGTCAATGTAATTGGCGTGAGGAAGGCATAAAAGAGGGGTGAATTTTTGGGAAAAACGAACGGGCGCGAAATCAGACCGAATCCGCGCCCGCTCGTAATAGAACACAGATGAAACTGGTTATCGTTTGCGCCAGAGGATGAAGGCCACAACGGCCGTTCCGGCAACCAATATACCAATCAACCATCCCCAAACTGGCCCCAGGCTATTTGTGCTGGCTGTTGGTGGCTGATCAGTCGCAGCCGGGGAAGTAGCAGTGGCCGAAACGGCCGTTTCTTCCCCACCCAACGACAATATCACCAGTGGCAAATCATGATCAGTGGCTCGATATGGCAACCCCTCTGGCGACACATCCTGACCAAACGCATCGGGATAATCCGCATTTACGTGCCGAATAGTAACAAACGAAACCCGATCTACCAGCGAGGGTGAAACCAAAATCGCATCAATAAGCTGAGAAACACCACTAAAGATAAAGCTGTATCGCTCCTCATCTGGAATCTGAAGCAACACATTGGTTAAACGGCCGTTACCCGAAGTCAACGCCTGCAACGGTGGCGACAACTCATAATCATTCAAGTCACCCACCACCACCACTCTGGCCGCTTCATTCTGCGCCAACAATTCATCCACCAACGTATTGATATGCTCTGCCTGTGCCAGCCGCCGCGGTGCCGTTGCTGTTTCTCCACCCCGTTTCGACTTAAAGTGATTCACAATAATTGTCAACGGCTGACCATCTATTTCCAATGTCACCTGTAACGGTGGTCGGGAAAACAGCGGATCATCACCCATTGGACAATCCACATTTGGATCTTCAATATCTGTAAGCAGGCGCGTACACGTCTGCTTTAGCTCAGCGTGCAACACGGTTACCCGTCGGGGATCGCTTAGCAACGCCACATCAATCCCGCGTCCATCTGCACTCTCCCGATGAGTGACTTCATAAGTAAATCCGCACGACTCGGCCACAGCAGCCGCCAAATCAAGTAACAGGGATTCTTTTTCCACTTCCTGCACGCCAATGAGTGTGGGGCATTCCAACGTATGACTGATCGCATAAGCCAGTTTGGTTTGCTTGATGGCAATTTCTTCTGGCGCAGGTTTGGGTTCGGCATCGTCGCCAGTATCATCAATGGCATCAAAATGATTCTCAAAGTTGAACGTGGCGATGCTGATTTGGTCGGGCTGAAGTGTGGGTAACGGGGGGATTTCCGGATAAGGAACGGCCGTAACCGCCAACAACTCTGGCGACTGCTGCACAATCTTGTACTGCTCAAAATTATAAATCAGCGGTCCAACAATCCCCGACACTTGATCACCCGTCTTTACATTGGGGAAACCGGCACAACTCACATCTGTGTAATGCAAAACCGTCATCGCCTGGCCGGCCGGATCATCACTTTGGCGCCGAAAAACGCGGGACAATCCGCTTGATGGCGTTGTCACAGCAAAACCACAGCCACTATATGTTGGACCAATGACATTTGCCGTGCCATCAATCTTGACCAACATCCCTTCATACCGCTCGAAATAATCAAACAAGGCAGCTTCATCTGCTGGCGGGTCAATGACAATCGGTTCCGGTAATGGCACATTTTCGGCCTCAACAATAATTTCCAGATTGTCATCATCCAGCTCGGTAAATTCATAATATTCTGTCGCCCGTCCGGTTACTCGCACCTGATCGCCAATTTTCACAGGGGGCGCTTCGCGTCCGTGAAAGACTGCCAGGCCATCTGAGGTGGACGGATCACCGTCTTCCATGCCGGGCAAATCCTGGACGAAGAAGGTGTAGAAAACGTCGCCGCGAGAGTTGCGATCGATGTAAATGCCGGTCACAACACCCCGAAAAGTGACCCGTTCACCAATTCGCGGGGTAGTACGGCCGTTTCCCTGAATCGTTCCAATTGGTGGCAACGACTCCAGTTCGGCCGGATTTACCGGTTCGGCACATTCACCTTCAAGAGTCACCTCACCCGGAGTAGGCATAGCCTGTGCCTGCCAGTCAGCCAGCGAATCTGTATCACACACAGCCGGCACACGCTCCAGGCTCCAACCCGCTTCGACTGCTGCTACTGCCGGGAACATAAGTGCTGTGCTATTTCCATAGCTGACCACATCTACCACATGATTTTGTTCATCCATCAAAATCACTTCGTCGCCATCATTCCCCAGCGCCACATTACCAGTTGCCCATAACGGGAAACGACGCATATCAGGCACGTCAGGACTTGTATCTTGCATCTCGAAATCGGGGGCGAACCCGTAACGGTCGGTGAAGCCAACGGCCGTTTGGGCCACAATGATGACTTGTCCAGGTGTAATAACAGCATCGGCCGGGAAACGCATCATCCCCTCATCACCAGCAGCTGTTTCTTCGTCACCTAACTTGTAATTCCCCAGCTCTACAGTCACTTCTCCCAGATTGGCAATTTCTATCCATTCGTCAGTCGCATCATCACCATCTGTGTGATAATACACTTCTGTGATACGCACCGGGCTGGAAACGGCCGTTTGTGCGGCTTCCACCTGCCCAATACTCCCAATACCCCATCCAAACCAAATCAGGGCCAATGCCCATAACCAGTTCCGTTTTCTCATAAAAGACTCCTTTTGGGTTTCATTGTTTACAGTTTTGTGGCACAATTGTCTGGCAGACCGGGTTGTCTGGCAAGCACTTTACCTGTCATTGGCAACCCACAGGATAATACAAAATGCTCCCTAAACTAATGTGGAAAACCCAAAACAACCTATCCTGGACACAAAACCATCGCACAATCACATTACAGTCACAAGTTTTGGCCGTGCAATTACCCTTTGGTGGCTTTGTGTGGCAGCGCCCAACGGCCGTTTTGGTAGCAGAAAACGGCCGAACCACCCGCACGCCAATCCCTGATCCCGTCCGCACCATCTGGTTGGCAGGAAAAATAACCATTGCCCTTCTGCTGCTGATCCAATTCATACACACCTGCAAAAGGAAAACAAAATGAGCGAAACGCCCAACAACAAAACAATCTTTCTGGAATCAATTCCCAACCAACAACGTGCCAACGAACTCATGTCCCATCTGTTCGAGATTACCCGGCCTGAAGCCGTTTTTGCCCCCCCGGTTACTGTGGGCGAACAAACAGTCATAACCGCTGCAGAAATCACGGCCGCATTCGGATTTGGCTACGGCGGTGGCGGCGGCATTTCTGACCAAAACACCAGCGGCGATATGGGAATGGGCAATGGTGGCGGCGGTGGTGGCACAGCCCAGGCACGTCCCGTCGCCGTCATCACTATTTCCAACGATCAAGTTAGCGTAGAACCTGTCATAGACCCGACCAAAGTTGCTATTACCTTTTTCACCACTTTGGCAACAATTGTGATAGCAATCGGCCGTATTTGGCGACACACAAAATAAACACCCCACATGTCCCATTCATTCACTTTACGCCCAGCCCAGAAAAAAGATGCCGACACCATCCGCCAAATGATAAAAAAAGCCCGTCTGAATCCGATGGGGCTAGATTGGCGGCGATTCATTGTAGCCATAGATGAAAACGGCCGTATCATCGGTTGCGGCCAAGTCAAACCCCACCGAGACGGCTCCCGCGAACTCGCCTCCCTCGTCGTACAAAAACCCTGGCGCAAAAAAGGCGTCGCTCGCGCCATCATCACCCACCTCCAGCAACAACACCATCCCCCCCTCTGGCTTATGTGCGGCTCCCACCTCATCCCCTTCTATACCAAACACGGCTTCCAACACATCACCAATCCCAACCAAATGCCCCCTTACTTTCGGCGCATCAACCACCTTTTCCACCTCTACTCTCGGCTACGCCCCCGCCCCATTGTCCTGGCCATCATGTGCTGGAATCCCCAAACTTCTAACACAATTCTGACATAGTGCTATCGTCCTACTAACAATCTTTTGCAAGAATACCAGAGAACTATTGTGGCGCAGTGTATCTATTTGCATACTATAAGTAAACACTGCTGCCAGTAACACTGTACTCACAACCAAAACCCTGAAACATAAGGACAAGCTATGAGCGAAATGATCAACACAAACTTAAAGAAAATACCCGTCGTACCATTGAGAGGCGGTGCCGTCTTTCCTGGCGTCACCACAACCATCTCCATTGGGCGACGTCGTTCCCTGGCGGCAGCCCAGGCAGCCGTTGAACAAGGCGGAGAAATCCTGATCCTCGTCCAGTACAACGCCGAAGTCGAACTACCTTCCACCCAAGACCTCGCTCCTGTTGGTATTCTGGCCACAGTGCGAGACGTGCTGCGTGCACCACACATCGGCGTCCAAATGCTGGTAGAACTGCATCGTCGGGTGCAATTCCACAACCTGGAAACAACCGAACCTTACCTTGTCGGCGTTTACAGCGAACTGGCAGAATACGATAGTGAAGACCACGAGTTGATTGCCGAAGCAATTGCCTACCTGGAGCAATACGCAGAAGCACTCGGCGAAGCCAACCAGCAAATCATGAGTGTTACTCGCAGCAAGCGCACAGCGGGCGAATTAGCCGATTACATTGCCGGTTTACTCAACCTGCCATTTGACGTCGAACTCCAACTCCTGACCAACACAAATGGCGTTGAACGGCTACAAACCGTTATTGAATACCTGCGCAAAGAAGTTCGTATTGTTGAAATTCGCAACAAAATTCAACAGGATGCCCGTGAAGGGGCAGACAAGGCACAACGAGAATTTCTCTTGCGCGAGCAGATGCGTGCCATCCGGCGTGAATTAGGTGAAGATGGGGAAGATATCATCGAAGAACTGCGTCAGAAAATCGAAAACGCAGGCATGCCGGATGAAGTAAAAGAACGGGCACTGAAAGAGTTGAAGCGACTGGAGTATCAGGGGCAACATTCAGCCGAGGCAAGTGTTATTCGCACTTACCTGGAATGGTTGATTGAACTCCCCTGGAGTGTAACGACTGAAGATAATCTGGATATAGCCCATGTGCGCCAGGTGTTGGATGAAGACCATTACGGTTTGGATGATGTCAAAGACCGAATTGTGGAATTTGTGGCAGTACGCAAACTGGCTGGCCCGCAAATGAAAGGGGCTATTATTAACCTGAATGGTCCTCCTGGCGTGGGCAAGACATCTATTGCTACTTCGGTGGCACGTGCTATGGGACGCAAGATGGTTCGCATTAGTCTGGGTGGTGTGCGCGACGAGGCGGAAATTCGCGGGCATCGGCGTACCTATATTGGTGCTATCCCTGGCCGTATTATCCGTGCCTTACGTGATGCCGGCACAAAGAATCCGGTGATTGTACTGGATGAGATTGACAAGGTAGGCGCTGACTGGCGTGGGGATCCGGCAGCAGCTTTGTTGGAAGTGCTGGACCCGGAACAAAATCACAGCTTTACTGATCATTATCTGGAAGTGCCGTTTGATTTGAGTCAGGTAATCTTTATTACGACGTCGAACCAGACCAGTACGATTCCGGCACCGTTGCTTGACCGGATGGAGACGATTCCAATGCCGGGTTATATTGAGGATGAAAAGGTGCAGATTGCGGCTAATTATCTGCTACGGAAGCAATTGGAAGGGCATGGGATTAGCCGCGAGGTGCAGGTGACGATTGAGGAAGAGGCGCTGCGTAAGATTATTCGTCATTACACGCGTGAAGCAGGTGTACGCCAGTTGGAACGGAATATTGGTAAGATTGTGCGTAAGCTGGCTGTGAAGGTGGCCAGTGGGGAATCTGGTCCGTTTGTGGTAACGGCCGATTCTGTGCCTGAATTCCTTGGCCCAGAGAAGTTTACATATGGCGTGGCCGAAGAAAAGGATGAAATTGGCGTGGTCACAGGCCTGGCTGTGAGCGGTCATGGCGGCGACACGCTGGCAATTGAGGTCAGCCTGAGTGAAGGTACGGGCAAGATCACGCTGACCGGTTCGCTGGGTGAGGTGATGCAGGAGTCAGCACAGGCGGCTCTGACTTACGCACGGGCAAATGCACGTAAATTTGGATTGGATCCGACAATCTTTGACAAGACAAATATCCATATCCATGTGCCAGCTGGTGCCACACCAAAGGATGGCCCCAGTGCAGGTATTGCCATGGCAACGGCCGTTATTTCTGCCTTCACTCGTCGTCCGGTGCGCCGCGATGTTGCCATGACTGGCGAAGTAACCTTGCGCGGTAAAGTGTTACCCATTGGCGGCCTGAAAGAGAAAACCATTGCTGCCCACCGCGCTGGCATCAAGACAGTTATTCTGCCCAAAGACAACGCCAAAGACATTCCTGAGCTACCGGAACGCATCCGTGAAGACCTCACGCTGATTCCGGTTAGCCATCTGGATGAAGTGTTGTCTATTGCCTTGCTGGATGCCGAAGGGCCGCCATTCTCAGTAAATGGCAACGATAACGATGAGGGTGCGAAAGTTCCTGTACCATCTACCTCTGGGGGCACGCCCGAAAAGTCCATCAGAGCAGCCAGGCGTTAATTACGCCCATCGTATAAAATATATAAACGTCGCCGTTAG
>RFGV01000131.1 GCA_003696605.1 Chloroflexota bacterium
AAGTGTATGCGTCAATTCAACGAATGTACCCTATATCAGGCCGATCCAGAACAGGCCAAATATGACCTATACCTGGGCTGTCTCATCGCACGGGTCTATTGTTTCAGGTAATGAAGATACTGTTTACATCAACTGGAATAGCCCGGGAACAGCATATATCACAATTTTATCAAAGAGTACATTGTCCGGATGTTTCATCATCGATACATTTTATATTAATGTTGATTCTGCACTGGTACCCACGATCTCCGGGCCTGACGGAATATGTCCCGGGGAATCCGTTACATTGGATGCGGGGTTCGGATATAATACGTATTTATGGTCAACGGGTGAAACCACGCAAATCATTAACGTCACGCAAACAGGAACCTACTCCGTAACAGTAACTGATGTGAATAACTGTAATGGAGTTGCTTCAAAAACCCTGATCGCTTATGGTGGTGTGGATGCGATTATCATCCCGATCGATGAGAATTGCGGCCAGGCAAACGGGCAGATGACTGTTGATGCCATAAGTGGGACTTCACCGTTTTCCTATCTATGGTCAACAGGTGCAACCACCGCTTCCATTAGCAACCTCAGCGCTGGTGTATATTCGGTTACCGTAACTGATCTCAATGGCTGTAGTGTTGTGGTTTCCGATACGATTCAAAACCTACCGGGCCCTTCATTAAGCGCCAGCATCAACGATGTAAGCTGTAACGGATTCAGCGATGGTGCCATCGACCTTCAGCCTTCAGGGGGTGCATCTCCATATACCTATTTATGGAGTACCAGCAGTACCCAGGAAGACCTTCTCAATGTTCCTGCCGGCTCCTATACGGTTACCGTTACCGACCAGAATAATTGCACGGTTACCGGTACTTTCACGGTTTCCCAGCCACCTGTCCTGAATGCCTCTGTGACCACTGTTGACGCTACCTGCAGTGCTCCCGGGTCAGCAACGGTTTCCCCGAATGGAGGCACTTCGCCTTATTCCTATCTCTGGAGCAATGGGCAAACAACGGCATCCGCAACCGGCTTACAGGGGGGGACATATACCGTTACTATCACAGATGCTAATAACTGCTCAATCTCGAAAACAGCCGTTATAAATACCATCGGAGGTCCTTCACTCACGACCAGCCATACCGATGTTACCTGTTTTGGCGGCAGTGATGGGTCAGCCACTGTAACCGCCTCCGGAGGAGCTCCACCTTATTCGTATATGTGGTCGATTGGATTAACCACTGCCTCTATCACGGGATTGATAGCCGGAACATATACGGTTACCGTAACAGATACCAATCAATGCTCAAATGTGGCTACTGTTGTTGTAAATCAGCCACCTGCGATAAATATTGTTTCATCTGTGCAACAACCTTGTTACAATAGCAGTAATGGGGCAATTACCCTTACGGTTTCCGGAGGTACCGGTGGATATACCTATCAATGGTCAACGGGTGCAACT
Organism: Chloroflexota bacterium; assembly: GCA_003696605.1. Taxonomy (GTDB): domain Bacteria; phylum Chloroflexota; class Anaerolineae; order Promineifilales; family Promineifilaceae; genus J033. Next base: position 1,451 of record RFGV01000131.1, read on the forward strand.
ACGCAAAACATCTCCAATATCCCTGCAGGCACGTATGATGTAACCGTTACAGATAACAGCAATTGCACAGCAACGGCCTCGATAGTAGTTACACAAAATCCCCAACTCCATGGCAGCGCCAACAGAACCCATGTATCATGCTTTGGAGGTAGCGATGGCGCAATTGACATTACAGTAACCGGAGGTACTCCGCCCTATTCGTATCAATGGAATACGGGAGCCACTACCGAAGATATCAGTGGTTTGCAAGCCGGTACATACCGGGTTACCGTTCATGATGCGAATAATTGTAGCCTGACAGCCCCCTTTACCATCAATCAACCTGCTGATATTTCACTTTCCTTTACCACCCAGGATGAGCATTGTGATTTAAGCGATGGGAGCGCTACCGTTACCGCAACGGGTGGAACACCGCCTTACACATACCAGTGGTCGTCCGGAGCTTCGTCAAGCACAGCCACAGGACTTTCGGGCGGTTTGCATTCCGTTACCGTACAGGACTCCAAAGGATGTGTGAAAACGGGACAGGTTTCCATTAATACCCTGCCGGGTCCCTCTTTATCGATTCAAAAGACAGAGGTGTCTTGTGCAGGAGGCTCGGATGGCAGCCTCGACCTGACAGTAACCCAGGGCACTCCGCCTTATTCCTATCAATGGTCTAACGGTGCTACCACGGAGGATTTAAATAACATTCCTTCCGGAACATACACAGTAACCGTAACCGATGCGAATGGTTGCACGGTTTCAATATTTGAAACATTAATCGATCCTCAACCATTAACACTGCTTACAAATGTTCAAAATGTCTCCTGCCGCAACTCTTCCGATGGCAGTATTGATTTAGTTGTATTTGGTGGCGTTCCCCCATATACCTACCAGTGGAGTTTAGGCCAGACAACCCAGGATATCACAAATATCCCTGCTGGCATTTACACGGTTACGGTTACAGACAACAGGAATTGTGTTCAAACAATTTCGGATACCGTTACGCAGCCGCCAGCATTAGGCGGAAATATTATATCCGGGAATGTTACCTGCTATGGCGGCAACGATGGGTTTGTTGAGATTAACCCAACAGGGGGCACACCCCCTTATAGCTACCTGTGGTCCTCTGGCCACACCACCGAAGATATCACCGGATTGGTGGCAGGCACCTATTCCGTTACCGTGACCGATGCCAATGGTTGCACCGTTTCGGCTTCCAAGACGGTTCAACAACCACCTCAATTGCAAATTTCAGCGACCATCTTAGATGAAACATGCGATGCCGGTAATGGTTCAATTCAGGTAACCGTAACAGGTGGTGTGGTACCTTATACTTATACCTGGTCAAATGGTGCTACCACACCCACCCTTGTTAATCTGATTGCAGGAATTTACCTGTTGACAGTTACGGATGCGAATAATTGTACGATTG
>RFGV01000132.1 GCA_003696605.1 Chloroflexota bacterium
ACAGGTGCCATGAACAGGGCTATCCGCAATGCCCTGGGCCTCAAAACCACCTATACCCCACAAGAGCTGGCCCGTCCATTTGTTGTGATGTGCGTATCCATAGATGTTTACGCCATGCCCCTGACGCAACAAATTCTGGCCAGCACCTTAATTGCTCAACAATTGGGCGGTCTGGTGCCGCCACTTCCGCAATTGGAGAACCCCAATTTGCCAATGATGCGACCGCCACAAGAGCCGTATGTGGACCCGGTGAGTGATGCTGTGGCCGCCGGCGAAGTAGAACCGTCAGATGAATTCCCTATAAAAACAGGGAAGCCATATTCTACGATCATTGAGGATATGGCCGTGCCCCAAAATGACCACTCTTCGGACTCAAATTCTGAACCTACTCCCTCGTCTGAGCATGATTCAAAGCTGCCGGCCTTGAAAGCTGAAAAGCCCAAGGGGTGGCCACCCAGGCCCTGGGAGGTTGAGACGTTGCGGAAGTATATGCAGATCAGGGCCGGCACAAGCCAGAAGAAGCCAGATCAGAAGCTATTTCAGACTTATCACGCCGCGGTGGGCAATCTTGTCCGCGGTGAGGGATTAGACGGGGAAGAGGCCCGCAAGAATATGGAAGCATTCCTGTTTGGCGTGGAATCTTCCAGGGAACTAACTGCCGGCCAGTGTTCGACAGTGATCCGCTGGATTAATGCGGAAAAAGACCCGGACACAGGGGAATGGGTCCCCAATCCGGTGGCATTGGAAGAATTCCGGCGGGTGCTGCGAGCTCATGAAAAGGAGGCCGGCCAGTTGGATTTCTTCGACGAACCAGTCCCAGAAAAATGACCTGAGCATTCTTTTTCCTCCTTCCCCGGAGTCAGTGATCCTGGCTCCGGGAGGGGGCCGGCGCTCTCCTTGCTTCTCCTCTGTTGGGCGTGATGTTTTTTCGGCAGCCGGCCCCCTCCCGGGTCCAGGATGTGGACAGAAAAGGGGGGAACTGTGAAAGCAGGGGTTTTGTTGGTTTTGATGGGCTTTTTGTTGTTGTGGGTCTCTGCCGGTTCGGCTCAGGAAGGGGCCGGCGAGATCGGGGTACCGACGGTCGGGACGCCATTGGCGGCGCCGGCCACACCTACGGCAGTCATGGAGTCGTGGCCCAGGCTCATTTGCGATGATTGCTTTTACCTGCCACTCGTTATCGTCGTAGCAAAAGAAGAAGCCGGTCGGGCAGCGACCGGCTCGATAGGGGGGAAGTGATTCTGTGATGTATCCTCCAATTATGAGTAGGATAAGTAATATAGAATCCTTCGCCCTTCCAATGAAGGAAGGTCAGAATGGCAGATTTACTTATTCAAGAACAAAGCAATGAACGGAAGTATTGGACGCAAATCCCAAATATTGTTTATGAGCTTGGCTTATCGCCCTATGCTCTGGCGCTATACAATATCATCAAGCGAACCGCCGGCCAGAATGGGGCATGTTGGAGATCGGCCAGGACATTGGCGAAGGATTGCAACATGAGCCCCAGCACGGTCAGCAAAGCCAAGCAAGAACTCGCTCAGCCTTTTGATCTCCTGGATGGCAAGCCGCTGATTGTTATTCAGGAAATGAGGGCGCATCCGGGTACCAATAAGAACAAGCCGGGAGGCCGGCCTTACCACCACATTACCATCGTGGATATTTGGGATCAAAACATGGCGTACTTTTCAAGATCGCCAGACGATCTTTGGAAGATCGCCAGGCGATCATAAGAATAACCCTATTAAGAATAACCCGGGTGTGGAAGAAAAAGAAAAAAATATCCTTCCTACGGAAGGCGCTGACGCGCCGCCGGCCAATGGCCATTTAGAAAATTCTTCATCCGTTCCAGGGAATGGAGATACTCCGGTTAACCTGGAAGGGTGGTTAAAACTTATTAACCAACCACCACCTGGAAGTAACGTTAACGCGCAGTTGCGGCGGATGTGCCAGGTGTTGTACCCGGAGAACGAACTGCCGCACTTTGGTCGTTTCGGAAAGCTGGCAAAACAGGTGGGTGGGCCGGCGCGGTTGGCTCAGTTGATTTGGGAAGCAGCCGGCAAGCGGCCTGTGGGGGATGTGTTGAGCTACATTGAGGCGGCAGAAAAGGCTCGCCGGCGCAATGGCGCGAATCAGCGCAACGAGCCGAGGGGCCGGCCTATCATCTTTTAGGAGGGAGCATGAGCAAGACGGATCTTTTGCCCCACAATG
>RFGV01000133.1 GCA_003696605.1 Chloroflexota bacterium
CCTTTTATTATATCACTGCCGAAGTATGGGATAAATGCGGGGGTTACCAGATCAATGATTATCAATGCCCCACAAGCCTCAGCCCCTATACCGTGCAACAGGTCACCGCTACTTCGGCTGTGGTCAAATGGACAGGAATTTCCCCGGCTTTACAACACTATGAAGTGGAGGTGAAAAAACAAGGCAATGTTACATGGGATTCCTATGCCACCGATGCACCACATGATTCATTGATGTTGGTTGCGCTTCAGCCCAATACCATTTATGAATACCGCATTATATGGTATTGTGATACTTCCCAACCTGCTTCTGGAATGACATCAACAGACACCTTTTCCACCCGGTGTGAAGTGCCCCAGGGATTATCCACTACCCATGTTGGCTCAAATACAGCAAGGTTGAACTGGACCCCCGACAACGCTGCCGATGGCTATGATATATTGCTTGCACCTGTGGGCGGCACCATACAGGCAATACAGGTATCAGGCGGGAACGCAGGTTTTTATTATGCCACAGGACTGATAGCCAATACCACATACACGTGGCGCATTCGCAAACAGTGCCAGAGGAATTCCGAATATTCCGGAGCGCAATCGTTTACAACACTATCCGGAGGTGGCACCGGAGGTGGTTGCCTGCCTGTGGATACCATATGGACAACACGCATCACGCCTACATCGGCACGGCTCAATTGGACGGATGCGACCGTTGCAGACGGATACCAGATCCGGGGAAGGGGATTGGGTGTACCATCCTGGACGTATCTGACCTTTGCCACTACACAAGGCCGTAAAGATGTCAGCGGATTACCATATAATATTGAGATTGAGTGGCAGATGAGGCGGCTTTGCAACGCAGGGGCAGATACCTCAATATGGTCTGGGTTGGATACCTTCAAAACCGTATGTCAGCCCCCGGATTCTGTATGGACAGGACCGGTGACCTCTTCAGGTGCACGGCTGAACTGGAAAAGAGTGGTGGGGGCTGTCGGTTACGAAATCCGGGGACGGAGGTCAGGAGGCACCTGGATCAACCTGCTGGCAGGCGGGGGAACAACCACCTCTAAAGATGTTTTCGGTTTGCAGGCAGCAACGATTTACAACTGGAAAATCAGGAGCTGGTGTGATGTGAATGGCATAGCAAAGTCTGTCTATTCGGTTACGGACACATTCATGACCAACAGCGGAGCCAGAATGCGTGGATCAGATAATCACAGTGGGTTCGGAACCCAAGATGGTATAATGGTTTACCCCAATCCCAGCCGTGGGGTTTTCATAGTTACGGGATGGTTCGGTGAAGATGAAACGATCGGATTGAAAG
>RFGV01000013.1 GCA_003696605.1 Chloroflexota bacterium
CCCATTGTCGTTGCCGTTGTCATCGCCGTTGTCATTGGCGTCCCCATTGTCGTTGCCGTTGTCATCGCCGTTGTCATTGGCATCGCCATTATCGTTGCCATTGTCATCGCCGTTGTCGTTGGCGTCCCCGTTATCGTTGCCATTGTCATCGCCGTTGTCATTGGCGTCCCCATTGTCGTTGCCGTTGTCATCGCCGTTGTCATTGGCGTCCCCATTGTCGTTGCCGTTGTCATCGCCGTTGTCGTTGGCGTCACCATTGTCGTTGCCATTATGGTCACGGTTGTTGTCATTATGGTCACGGTCGTTGTCATTATGGTCACGGCCACCGTCGTCTCGATTTTCGTTACCTGCACGCAAGAAGGCACTATCGTCAGATTCAGGCTGGCTAACGGCCGTATCTCCGGCATCATCTGATTGTTCTATTACACTGTCTGCCGGAGCAGCTGGTGCAGTATCACCAAAAACATCTGCCTCATTTTCAGCCGGAGTGGCTGTTTCTTCTTTCAGCAATTGTTCCAGTGTTGCCCGTTCCTCAGGATCCAGCGTGAGAGTATGTTTAATTTCCAATGCTGGTTGACGTAGAGGATATAAAACATCTCCGGGTTTACTGAAGGCGGCTGCGTTTGTAACGGCCGAGAGGAGCGCGAACAGGCTGATCACAGTAACTATGAGAGCAGGCAGAGCGATCAGCGGTAAGCGCAGGCGAGTGGTTAAGGTTTTTAACTTTGACATGATTCCTCCTCTGGGTTCAATGTCTAAAACTTATAAGCTCTTGTTTGTTATTCATTAAGTCGCCTGAACGTCAAAAAAGTAACGGGTGAGCGACAAATTCATTGAAACAGATCGTTTAGGGTGTGGTATTTAATTGTTTTTGGGCTTCTTGCGCCCATTCTGAGCCTGGCGCCAGGGAGAGAATTTCCTCGAACTGGGTGCGTGCCAGAGCTGGTTGGTTCAGGTGAAGGTAGAGGATGCCGAGATCGTAACGAGCAGGGGCGCTTTGGGGGTTGAGGGAAACGGCCGTTTCCAGCGCAACCTTTCCTTCTTCCAGCCTGCCTGCTAACACATACGCCACTCCCAAAGAATGATACAAAGTTGCCGAAACAGCTTCATGAGCGACAGCTTCTTCCAGGACGGCGATCGCCTTATCCACCTCACTACGACCTAAATACAATTCACCCAAACTGGCATAAGCCGCGGCAAAGTGTACATCCGCTTCAATTGCTTGTTGTAAATACTTTTCAGCTTGTGAGAATTGATTCGTGCTGAGATAAGCAACGCCCAGATTGTAAGCCGCTTCAGCCAGGTCTGGTTCCAGAGAAACGGCCGTTTGATAAGCAACAATCGCCTCTTCCACTTTTCCCTGTCTGAACAGAGCCAGTCCCAGGCTATTAAACGGAGTTGCTTCCTCAGGGAGCAGCACAATAGCCTTGCGGAACAGGATTTCGGCCAACGCATAATCACCTGTCTTCAGAGCATCCAGGCCATCCTGAACAATCTGATTGATGTCTACTGTGGGCGTGGGAGAAGTGGCAGGAAAAACGGCCGTTTCTGTAGGCGTAACGACCAGCGGTGTACCCGCTACTATCGCCGACGGTTCAATGTGAGTGAGTTGATAAAACGAAAGTGCTGTGAGAAATACCGGCAAAATAAACATCACACCAATTCCCACAGCCAGCCAGCGATTTGTGAACGACATCAATCAATCCCCACTGTCCACCAATACCGGTCGAGAAGAAACGGCCGTGTCACCATTCCCACCCGTTTGCAACTGCACCAAATGCGCATAATGTCCATCCTGGCGCAACAAACTCTCATGATTCCCCATTTCTACGATACGCCCCTTATCCAACACCACAATCAAATCCGCTTTTCTGATAGTCGAAAGCCGATGCGCAATAATAAACGTCGTGCGCCCTTGCATCAGTCGTTCCAGTGCCCCCATTACCAACTCCTCTGATTCCGCATCCAGAGCTGCGGTAGGCTCATCCAAAATCAGAATAGGCGAGTCGCGCAAAAGCGCACGGGCAATAGCCACACGTTGTCGCTGCCCACCGGAAAGCGTTCCCCCACGCTCACCAACCACTGTGTCATACCCATTGGGCAATCGGCGAATAAACTCATGGGCATTAGCCGCCCGTGCAGCAGCAACAATTTCTGCCTCAGGTGCATTTGGCTTGCCAAAGGCAATATTTTCTCGGATGGTAGTAACAAACAACACAGATTCCTGGGGCACAATGGCAAACTGGCGGCGCAAGTCAGATAATTTGACCTGACGTATATCCTGGCCGTCAATCAGAATACGGCCGTTTGTCACATCATAAAATCGCATCAACAAGCTCGCCAAAGTTGTTTTACCGGCACCTGTTCCCCCAACCAGCGCCACCACCTGTCCTGGCTTCACCTCCAACGAAACATCCCGCAACACGAGATGATCAGGGGCATTGGGATAAGCAAACGAAACATTCTCTAGCTGCACATGCCCCCGCACACGCCCCAAAGGTTTGGCATTTGGCAAATCCTGCAAAGCAATTTCCGCATCCAAAATCTTTGCCAGACGGTCAGCCCCTGCACCAGCTTTTTGCAATTCAGTCGCAATTTTGCTAAAACGACGCAATGGCCGATAAATATCTTTTAGATACGACATAAAAATCAACAACTCCCCTACGCTGAACTGCCCCACCAAAATTTGGGCCACACCATACCAGATAACAGCTGCTGTACTGGCTGCCTGAACAAAATCGATCACCGGACTAAAAGAGGCCTCCCAGCGAATACTCTTGAGACCAGAGCGTATCCGTTCCTGACCAAATGTCTCAAATTGTGCCTGTTGATAAGCCTCCCGCCCAAAAGCTTTCACTTCTCGGATTGCTCCCAATGTTTCCAATGTCAGGCTCATCATTTGGCCTTCCTGCTTGCGGGCAGTACGAGCAGTTTCACGGATGTTTTGCCGAAATGTAACGTAGAGGAATAAAAGCAGAGGTACATAAGCGAGCACAATAATGGAAAATCGCCAATTGATGAACAGCATGACACCAGCGAATCCAACAAATTTGACTGCATTGACAACAAATTCGCCCATACTGCCGACCAGGGCTACCATAACACGACCAGCATCATCGGTGACACGCTTGAGCACATCGCCAATACGGCTTTCGTCGAAGAACTGAAGTGGGAGTTGTTGGACACGACGAAAAACATCGGAACGAAGCAGAAAAGTGGTTTTTTCCTGGATAATGCCGTTCAAATATTCATAAGCAAAACCAGCCAGACCTTGCAGGACGGTGACACCCAGCAAGGCGATGCCCAGAACGGCCGTTAATATTCGCTGATCCTGCCCAAACCGTTCCTGAATCCATGCCCCCGCTGTTCCTGTAAACGGTTTTCCCCCTACCACATTATCCACAATAAACTTGAGCGGCCACGGTGCCAGCGTATCCAGTGCCGCCACCAGCAAAATCAGCAAGAACGAAAGGGATAACAGCCCGCCATAGGGCTTTAGATAACGCAAATAACGGGCATCAATACCTATCAGGGGAATTTGCCGGTGTTTATGAGGTTTTTTGTTTTCAGTGGCGCTCATACCATCACTCCAACTGCATAGCTTTGGGCTGCGATTGCGTTTTGGGTTAATCGGAACAGCGTATCAAAATGATGTGCCAGGCCAGGGCGTGGCAGCACGACATGGAGTAAACGAAAGAAAGTAGCTGCCCGGTAGAAGGCAAACCGTTGCCAAAAACCGTCATCTGGTGGTCGAAGACGGCCGTACACATCCAGAAATACCGATGCCTCATGAGTGAGCGCATCCGCATGACATAACCGATACAGCCCCAGAAAATGCAAATGAGCCACAAAATTGGCCACATCAATTGCAGGATCACCGGGCGCAGCCAGATCAAAGTCAATGAGGGTGACACGGCCATGGTGAAACAACAGTTGGCTGTAGTAAAAGTCCCGATGTACCAGAGAAGGCGACAGCAAGGGCGGCAGGTTTGCTGCCCACCGTTGCAACGCATCATGAACCAGAAGAATTTCGGCCGCTTTCTCTGGTTTCATAGCACACAAATTCTGGGCAAATCGAGTCAGGTTAGCCTGTTCGTCGCTGAGCAGGTAGGGTTTGCGTAAAAATTGTTTGGGGCCATGAGTAAATTGAGCAGACAGATTTACAGAATGGAATCGGGCTAATGCCTGAGCTGCGCGAATAATGTGCGTGTGCAGGCCAGTAGTCAGGACCATTTCGTTCAGGGTTTGGCCTGGTGTCCACGCCTGTACCATCATGCGCATTTCTGGTATGTAAGCCAGTGGTTGTGGCACATGAATTTGGTCTTCAGTCTCTGGGCCAAATCCATTTTCCCAAAGCCATTGTTGCAGGTGTAAAAGGCGTCGCCCTCTTTCATCACGAAACAGCTTGCCGACAACACGGTGTCGGGTTGGTAGCAGGTGTTTTTTGGTGTGGCCACGTAACTCATAGAGAAGCACACAACGACGGTTTGGCTTGTATTTTAAAACCTGAATGTTGGTAATGGCATCAAGCTTTTCAGGGCCTTTTTTCCAAAAGGCAGGCAGGCGACGGGCGAGTAGGGGAAGTGCCAGATCGGCGCGAGTGGCACGGTAGAGGCGCTGGCGCAGTTTCTGGTCGAGGATAGGTAACTGGATGGTGTTGGGCATGGGGCGGGAAGGGGGGGTAGAAGAAACGGCCGTTGTCCACTCCAATATTCGTCGCACATTCCGATCCCATGTGTATTGATGTAACACAATCGAAGCCGCCTGCCAGGCAATCTGTCGGGCATGGGCAGGATTGTCCACCAACATACAAATTCGCTCAGCCAACACCCGATCATTACCCGGTGGGTACAAATAGCCCGTAATACCATTCTGAATAACACGTGATGGTTGTCCGACATCGGCCGCTACCACTGGCACACCACATGCCATATACTCAAATAACTTAAGCGGCGAAAAATAAAAATTAACCATTGCCCGATGTGTGGAGACAGCCACATCCATAGCCGCAATATACTCTGGAATTTCCTCATGGGGCACAGGTCCTGTCAACGTAGTCTGTTCACTTAATCCCAATTCCTTCAAGCGAGCCGGTAATTCCGGCGGCATCTGCCCGACCAGCAACAGATGAAAGCGTGAATCAACCGCCTTGAGTTGCACCATTGCTCTCAACAAAGTGTCCAGATCGTGCCATGGGCGCGGACGGCCTACAAAACCGACAATCAAATGTCCGTTAAGACCATAACGAGCATGAATGCGCCCGCCGCGTACAGCCGGATGGAACAAAATGGGATCAACACCATTTGGTAACACATGCACTTTTTCGGCAGCCACGTTACGACTCGTAACATATGCGCGCAGTTGTTCAGAAACAACAGAGATGACCCTGGCTGTTTGGAACTGAGCGGCTTCGATGCGGGCGGCAGTGGTGTAGTCGGTCAGGTAACGGTAACGGGATGCTTCTTCAATAAGGGGAGCGTTTACTTCCAGAATCAATGGCAGACCGGTTATCTGGCTAAGACGTGCGCCAGCGTCGCTCCAGAGGGAGTATCGCTCATAGATGAAATCGTAGTGATTGTTGGCTATTTCTTCTTGCAGGCTGTTGACTAGGTGGTCGGTATAAAGGAGAGATTGTCGTGCCCGTGCTTCTTCCTCTGATTTGAAGTGGCCAGGCAGGTCTGGCAGGGGAATGGTTTGTATGCGGGCTTTGGGGGTTAGACCATTTTCTGGGCCAGGGCGTGGCGTAACAATGGTGACTGTGTGTCCAGCCCGGGCAAAGGCGTTTGTCAGAGCACGAACATGAACGGCCGCTCCTTTGTGACCTCGAATGGGGATGCCTCGATCGGCGCAAATGTATAGGATGTTCATATGGCTTGCATGACCTCCTCGATAGTTGGGGTGGGAAGAGTGGGCAAGGGCGGGATGGGGGATGAGGGGAGCATGGTGGCGGGAGAAACGGCCGTTTTCATATCCGCTTCTTCTGCCAACCAGGCGTGCAACATCGCAACATTTTGCCGCACATCAAAACAACGCATCACTTTCGCCCGGGCAGCAACCCCCATATGCGCCCGTTGCGCCGGGTGTTGAAGCAATAATGCCAGCCCATTGGCCAATGCTGCGGCATCGTTAGGCGGCACAATCAAACCATTCACATTCTGATCAATAATTTCCGGAATCCCAACCATATTGGTTGAAATCACTGGCAATCCACACGCCATCGCTTCCAGCAACACCGTTGGCAAACCATCCTGATTACCATCCCTTGCCCGAACACACGGCAACGCAAAAATCGTCGCTTTTCGATAAGCCTGGCGCACCTTGTCTTGCGGACGCGGCCCCAGCAATTTCACCTGCTTCCCAAGCCCCAGAGCGTGGATTTGTGCCCGTAGTTCATTTTCCAAAGGCCCTTTACCGATAATGTGACACATAAAATTGATATCCCATTGTTTGAGATACCCACAAGCTGCGAGCAACACATCGAATCCTTTCTTTTCCACCAGGCGCCCTACACTCAGTATTAAATTAGGCTTGCGAGATGATTCATTGGTGGGAGGGCGAAAACGACGCACATCAATGCCATTGTAAAGGCGACGAATATCTCCTGATTCATCCCCCATTAAGTTTTGCAGGTAAGTGCGGTTAAAATCGCTCACAGTGACGACAAAGCGGGCGTGTCTAATTTTGCGTTGCAGTGAGCCGGGTTGTACGGTGCTGTGGAAGATGTCTTTGGCATGTGCGGTAAAGCTGTATGGTATGCCAATCAGATTGTTGACATAATAAGCCACTGTGGTGGCACTGGTGGCAAAATGGGCATGTATGGCATCAACGGGATGACGTAACAGGTGGGCGGCAATGATACCAGCCTGCAAGAAGCGTTTTTGGGCATAGACATGACCACGAGAGAGAGCAAATGCCCGTGTCTGGCGGTAGGTGTCGGGAAAAAGGTCGTGCAGGAAGCGGTGGGCAGAAAGGACGCGGTCTGGCTCCATTTGTGGATATTGGGGGATGTAGATGACGTTGGCTTTGACGCGGGCGAGGCTGGCATGAAAACGGCCGTCGTCTGGCTTGCGCAGGGAGTAAATTCGCACATCAACCCCCCGACGCTCCAATTCCAAAATCTCATTTACAATGAACGTCTCAGAAAAACGGGGATACATTTTGAGAATATAGGCAATGCGTGTCATATCATCATCCCCTTTTTTTGCAGCAACATGGTCAAGGATGTATCCAGTTCCCGCGTTGGGCGACCATGTAGCACCAGCTCTGGATTAGTCAGTAGTTCAGCAATTGCATAACTTACATGCGCCAGGCCATTTATATCTAGCGTTTGTTCAGGGGGAGGAAGTAACAGATTTCTGGAAATCGTTTCCCAGAGAAGATGGGGCGTGAGGGCATCTGGCAAAATCATTTGCACCATTTTTCGCTTGGCGAGTTGTTCTGCCCGAATTTTTTGTTCAGCACGTGTATGCATGCGGGGGATGAGGATAGCCCGCTTCTTTAGAGAGAGGATTTCGCACACCGTGTTGTAGCCTGCCATGCTGATGACCAGATCAGCGGCATTCATGTAACTCAACAGGTCGGGTGTAAACTCCATTAGAGTAACGCCTTCAGGGGGGCATAGATTTTGTAGTTGATACCGTTTTTGGTGTGACATCAGGGGGCCAGTAACTAACAAGCTGTGAAAATTGGTGTTTTGGGAATGGGTAGAGAGCATTTCTAGGTAATTTTTGAGGATTTCAAAGCCATCACCGCCTCCGCCAACAGTGACTAAGATAAGGGGTTTGTAGCCAATGCCTAACTCACGACGCACGGCTTCAGACGGCCGTATCTCCTGCTCGTAACGAATATATCCGCAAGGTACAAGTTTTACAGCCGCATTGACAGACATTTCGTACGCATAAACCGGGTCAAACACATTTCGTTGGCCATAGTACAAAATACGGTCATAGACTGAGTCCAGCAGCTGATATGTCCCCCGTGTATGCCATTCCAGTTGCGTTGCAGCCGGACTATCTTCAATATCACGCATGCCCAGCAGCAACAATGTGTCTGGCAGCCATGTTTTGATGTATCGTAACGAAGGCAAAAGTTCACCATACACACCATCGGCGACTTTGTCCACCAGAACAATATCTGGTTTGAAATTCTGGACAGCTTGCAAAATAATTTGTTCTCGCCAGGAAATGGTTCGTTTGAGAGAAAGGGGAAGGGCACGAGCCTTGTATTGCCCATTGGAACGTTTGCTTAGGGCGGGCAGTTTTATAATGTCCAGTCGTGGTGGTAAGGAAAACGCACCGGCGACCATAGACCCGGTTATCAGGAGCTGGTAGACATTGGGAATGTCTTGTGCCAGCCGACGTGCGATAGCCAGACTTCGTCGTAAGTGTCCAAGCCCATAGGTGTCATGGGAGTATAAAAGAATTCTTGGTTTTGGTTTCATGAAAATTAGCCTCTCTAACAATACAAATGGCGCAAAACCTTTCAAAAATACATGATGTGCTTTGCCGGACTGAGATGGAGTGGGTGTGACGAGGCAACAGGTAATTTGTTGTTTGTTAAGTCGTTAGAAAGGGGAAAAAGTAACGGGTAGGGGGTGAATTTTTTAGAAGTCGAGAGAAGCTGCCAGAGTAAGAGCCCGGCCTAAATGTCTTTCTGCCTGAAGGTCACCGTAAGGGCGAATGGCGTAGGCGGCTTTGAGGGCTTTGGCCAGTCGTTTGTGGGCACAATAGAGGGCTAGTATTTGTTTGTCGAGTGGGCCGGCGATTGTTTCGTATCCCTGGATGAAATGGCGGTTGACGGCTGCGCCAGGAAAGCGAGACCAGTCTTCAAAATCGATTTCGGTGATGAAGGTGGCGACGTCGAGTTCTGGTTCGCCCCAGGCGAGGCGGTCGAAGTCTACCAGTCCTAGCTGGTTTGGTGTCTGGAGCCATTGGTGGGCGTGGGGAGCGCCGTGGATAGGCCGTAGGGGGCGTTGGGGCAGGGTGTCGTGCCAGCTTTGCAGGAGGTGGCACAGGTGGTTGAGGGCGGGGGCCAGGTTGGGCAGGTGTTGGCTTAGTTTGCGGATGTATTTTTGGGTGCGTTTCATTTGGTCTTGACGGGTGAAGGTGATGGTTGGGGAGAGGGGGGAGGTGGTTGTGGAAGCCACGGCCGTTCCCATACGTTTTGCCAGTTGGGGGCCGTCTTTACTTTTGAGTGTGGGAAGAACTGGTTTGCCGGGCACAAATCCTTGCCAGAGTGTATGGGTTGGTTCATCCCATCGGATAGGTGGTGCTACTTGAAAATCTAGCAGGTTGGCTTTGGCTGCCTCCCAGAGTTGGATGCTTTCTGTATGAATTTGTGCGCCGCGGTTGTCGGTAAATAGTTTGGCGAAGATGATACGGCCGTTTTCCGGGTGTGTAAACCGAATGGTACAGCGTTTGTGAGGGCGATAACGTACGACATGTGCCTGACCGGGCATTTGCAGCACGGTTTGCAGGCCGGGAAGTGTGGGGTCATGGGGAAAGCGGGTAAAGCGCAGCCAGCCGAGATCGGGGTGGTATCGGCGTGTTTGGTGACTGGTAATGGTGGGTTGCTCGACAAAGCACTCAATCAGGCAGAGCTTTTGTGGTGGTTCGGCCGTTTCGTAGAGCAGGGTGGCGGAGGGTTGGTCGTGTGGCGTAAAACGGCCGTATTCTTGTTGCCATATACTTTCATCTGACCACCACCCCTCTTCTGCGCCTGTTTGTGCCACCAGTGTTTGCATTTTGGGCTGGTCTGCCAACTGTGCCAGCCAATCACGCCAGCCTTCGTAGGGTGAATGATTCATGTTGCTCATGTTCGCATACTCCATGCCAATGGGGGTGGGATGGTTTGTTTGGCTGGTGTTTGTGTTTCCGTCTTGTGATGTTGGAGCTGATACAGTTCATAGTAATAGCCGCGTTGAGCCATTAATGTTTTATGGGTGCCTCGTTCTACAATACGGCCGTCTTTCAGCACCAGAATCTGGTCAAAATTACGTACATGGGTCAGATCGTGAGCAATCATCAGCAATGTTTTGCCTCGTTGCAGGTGGGCAAGTGTATCTGTTACCAGCGCAGATGATTCTGCATCCAGAGCAGAAGTCGGTTCGTCAAAAATAAAGAGAGACGGCCGTTTTACCAACGCGCGGGCAATTGCCAACCGCTGTTTTTGTCCGCCAGAAAGCGTAGCACCCCGTTCCCCAATAACCGTATCATACCCTTTAGGCAAAGCCATAATAAAATCATGTGCTTGTGCTTGTCGCGCTGCCCATTCTATTTCCGCATCAGTGGCATCAGGTTTTCCATAAGAGATATTTTCTCGTATTGTTGTGCCAAACAAGGTGGCATCCTGCAATACCAGCCCCACTTGCCGCCGCAAATCATGTCGTTTGTACGATTGCACAGGACGGCCGTCAATCAAAATTTTGCCAGCCTGCACATCGTACAAACGCAAAAGCAAGCTGACAATTGTAGATTTACCGGCGCCAGATGCACCTACCAGTGCCACCCGTTCCCCTGGTCGAATTGTAAACGAGATATTTCGCAAAGCTGGATGATGCCGGTCATAACGGAAAGAAACATTCCGAAAGACAATTTCACCTCTCAACTGTGTTACCTCAACTGCATCAGGTGCATCTTGAATATCTGGTTCAATAGCCAGCAACTCTTCAATACGGCGAGCACTAATGGAAGCTTTGGCAAATTTGGTCAAAATTTTGGCCATTTTACCAATGGGCTTGTACAAACTGCGGGCATAGGAAACAAAAATCAACACATCACCCGGACTCATATGGCCATACAAAGCCTGCCATGCCCCCAAAATCACCACAGAAGAGATACCAACGGCGCGAATAATTGTTACTGACCGCGAAACGGCCGCATCCAGCCGCGCCAAACGAATACTTTCATCCAGGTTACGTGCATTCTCCGATTCAAAACGACGGGTTTCATATTCTTCCCGTCCAAATGCCTGCACAGTTGGAATCGCCATCAAAATCTCTGCAATTTGACCGGCTATCTTACCTTCCTTTTTTCGCTGAGTTTGGGCAACCTGGCGTAACTGCTTTTGCAGACGGTGAAATGTCACATATAGCACCGGAAAAGTAATCAGGACAACCAGCGTCAATTGCCAGTTCATCCAGAACATGATGATAAACATACCGATAAAAGTGAGTACTTCACGGGCAAAAGTCAGGGCTGATTCGGTAAAAACTTCTTTGAGGGTGTTGGTGTCGCTGGTGATGCGCGTGAGAATTTCGCCACTGCGAGTACGATTGTGGAACGAGAGGGAAAGTCGTTGCAGATGGGCAAAAAGCGTAACACGTAGGGTGTAGATGAGTTCAAAGCTGATACGAGAAGTGAGGTATGTTTGGGTGTAAGCGAACAAGCTGCCCAGTAATGCGAGAGTGGCCATTACCCCTGCCATGACTAGTAGTGCCAGTATTTTTTGGTCGGCGAAGAATGGGGCAAGAAAGGCAAGTGCTGGTGGTAAGGGCTGATTGAGCAAAATCTGATCGAAAATGAGTTTGAGTGGCCAGGGATTGAGCATTTCGGTGAGGGTGACGCCTAACATGCTTAAGATGGCCAGAGAGAGAGAACGGCGTGAGTGGCGCAGGTGGGTGCGAACTATTTGGCGAAATGGACGGGCTGGTTTGGATTTGGCGTCGTTGGTTGGCGGTGGTGTTTGGCAGACAGGGTTTTGTAAAGGGATAAGTTCGTGCAGTTGATGCATATATTTTGTCCTCTTCCTGTGAATTGGCGCAGTGATGCAGTGCTGGGATGATGTTTGCGGGGATACGGCCGTTTCCCGCTGTACCCTGTCAGATATATGCAACAACTAAAGCTAAAAATACACACTTTTGGGTAAACCCTGTTCCCGAACGGATTGGCCATCAACTTAATAGGGAGCAGTCGAAACCGGTGTAGGGATACTGGTCAACAGGGTCTCCAATGTATGGAACTGAATGGCCGGAGAGAGGCGCAATTCATTCAACAGAATGTCCACAAGAGTGAATGCTTCTGCATCCATAACTTTGTGGTGGAGCAAGATGCCTATGGGATTGAGTGTATGAAGTTGCTCTGTCAGCTCGGCCAGAATAAGAGACGGCCGTTTCAATTGTTTGCCCCCTTTCCAGGTAAAAATATCTAGTGTGACAGAAATTTCCTGAAAGTTATAGCCAGTAATGCACGTGTCGTGTCGATCGCGGGAGAACACAGCAAAACCCAACCTGTCCAACACGGCCAGTGTATCTGCTGTACAGCGGTTCCAGGGGGGAGTAAAGGCAGGGAAGAAATATTCTCCCAAAAGGGTTTCGAGTTGTGCTTTGCCTTGGGCGATGTCAGCTAACTGAGCATCAAAACTGCGGGAAATACCGAACTCACATTTGCGGCCGGTTCGCTCATGGTTCAGGTGGAGCCAGCCGTGTTGGTGCAGTTCTACCAACTGCGGATGTTGTTTTTTGGTTTGGCGCAGAAAGCGGGCACACTCGCACGTGAGACGTCCGGGAATAACGGCCAGACTGATGGGGACCTGGTGGGAGAGGGTGATGTCTAGCAGTTCGTGCAGGGTTGCTTCTTCTTCGTCGGTGTCGTCGTCGCGCAAAAACAGGGAAACAGTACGGCCGTTTGCTGCCAGTCGATCCAGTTCTGGCGCCAGACTGTCATGGATTTGTGTTTGCCAGCGTTGCCGTTTGTTTGCTGGGAGCAGGAAGGGGAGAGGTTTGGCAGCAGGCGGATGGGCAAGGAGACGTTCCAGATAGACGGCCGTTTGTTGCACACCATCTACGTTAAGTGGAACGGCATTTATTGGTTGGTGGAGCGCGTCTCTGATTTTTGCTGCCAATTGTGTTGGCTCCAGGTCTTCGGGGGATAAGGGTGTGACCGCACCAAGTTCGGCCAGCTTGCGGGTACGAATTTGTTGTTCATTGTTTTCGCCACCGGTAAAGGGGAGGACGAGAGCAGGGGTGTGGGTGGTGAGAATGTTCATGCAAGTATTGTAGCCAGCCATGCTGATCGAAAGGTCAGCTTGAGCCATGTAGGCCAGAAAACGGTTGGTGAATCGCTGGAATGTGACATGAGGGAGAGAAACGGCCGTTTTGGCTAACTGCTGGAACTGTGCTTCTGGCATATATGGGCCAGTGAACACAAGCAAATGGTGTGGCATTGTCTCTTGTAGCAATGCACTGGCAGCCAATGTCGCTTCTATAAGTTCATGCCCCACACGACCGCCCCCAATGCTGGCAAGAATCAGTGGGCCAGACCGACTGGCAGGCAGCTGGGATAGAGACGTCTCTGTTTGAGGTGGGGGCTGAACAACATAGCCCGTGTAGAGAATGTCAATGGCCAGGTCCTGAACACGGCTAAATGTTTCCTCCAGCTTTTGAAAGCGGGGATCGGCGTGAATGAGCAGGGCGTCGAAGTACCGGTTGAGCAGAGAGACTACACGTGCTTCATATTTGGGTTGGTCTGGACGTTTGACAAGGATGTCGCGCAAGCTGCAAATGACACGGGTGGAACGGCCGTTGCGGCGTATGCGTGCCAGGAGAGGAATTAACTCAAAACTGAACTTTTTGCGGCCAAATGGAAACAACTCAATAATGAGTGCGTCTGGCTGAAAACGGTCTAATTCCTGGAGTAGTTGGCGTGTGCGGATTTGCTGAATTTCTGACAGGGAGGTGCCGTCTGTATGCAGACCAGAAAAGTTGGCATCAGATTTGATGGGGGGAAGATGGACGACTTCGATTTGGGGGGGAAACTGGAAGCCGGGAATGGGTTCACCGCCGTTCAGGAAACAGACCTGGAAGTTGTGGAGGCCTTCGACAAGGGACATGCTGCGAATGAAGTGCCCCATGCCGAGAACATGCTGACAGTAGAACATGATTTTTTTCATGGGTGTTTCTCCTTGTGTGGGAACAAATGTTGAAAAAAGGTGGTTGTCTTGCTGGCAAGAGTTAGCATTTTGGCAACGGCCGTTTCTGTGTCAGGCCGTTGCTGCCGGTAAAACCGATATGCTTTAGTCAGAAACTGATATTGCACATACCAGAGAAAATGTTCATCTGTAATTGGATCAGGCGCATACAGGCGATATGCCCGATAAAAACAGTTAGCCATATCCAACGCATCGGCAAGGGGGTATTCGCTCAGGCAGAGATCAACGATGAAACTGGCGACATCCTGTAAAGGGTTTCCCTGAGCGAATTCGTCGAAATCGAAGAAGACCAGTTGCCCGTTGTGGACTTTGAGCTGGCGCAGGTGGAAATCACCATGAAGCAGGCGTGGAACGGCCGTATATGGCAAACACATAGCCAGACGATTGAGCAATTGTTGAATGGTCGGTTGTAAATGTGGATAGGCAAATACAAGTTTGTCCGATTTATGCTGTACTTCGGTTAAAAGACTGGCTGGTGTGTGGTGCAGGTTGGTCGATAGAGAAAGTCGGTGCAGGGCGGCCAGACTATTGGCTACGGCAGACAGCCAAAACGGTGCATTTTGGGGGGTGAGGCATTGATGTAAGGGGTAGCCAGTGACAGGGGCCAGCCAGATTGTATGGATGGCGGCATGATAGGCCAGGGGGCGAGGAACCAGAAAGGGGAGTCGGTGTTGCTGGCTGTGGGTCCAGAGGGTTTGCAAGCGATTGTAAATTGTTCTGGTGTGGTCGTTTTTGCCAGTTTTGCCGTAGAGAACGGCCGTTTTTCCCGTTTGTTGGTTATGTAACTGATACCGTGTGGTACAACGCTGTTCCGGATAGTAATGAACAATTTGTGTATCTATCCGGCTGATGGACGAAGGGGTGTTGAAGCCTGGCGGCAAATGGGCGTAGGGGAGGTGATGGCGCAGACGTTCAGGAGCGATAACGTCTGGCAAGTGGGGCAACTGGGGATCGTTTGGGAAAATCCAAAGAGTTATATCTTGTTCGGGAAGATGCCAAACTGTGCCGAGTGGGGTGGGATAAAGCGGCCGTTTTTTGGTTTCGGCAAATTCATGGGCACTGTCTCCATTCAAGTGGGCGCGGGCATAAACGATTTGTGTTTGTGGCTGTGGGGTGTCTGGCAGTTGTAAGGTAAGTTCATAGCAGATACCTATAAAAGAGCGTTGCCGTGCCTTGCGGTAAACTCGATAGCGGCTGTGGAGAATGCGACCGTCCAGTATATGCGCGTTGCTTTGGCGAACTGGTGGCCAATTTGCCCAGTGATGATACATCTGTTGGGGATCTGTTAGTGGCAGGAACTCTGTAATGAGTCCAGGTTTAGGCTTTGAATCCGGCATATTGTTCTCCTGTGTGCGGTGGATTGAGACAAATGGTTTGAATGGATGGGGGAATTCCCAAGGTAATGACATATAAATATTTGCTGCGAAGGCGCAGGGAAACGGCCGTTTCTATTGACCATCCCATTAGCTTTGCCATGATGACACGGTTGGTGCTGCGGTGGCCAACAATCAATACATGGCCGTTTGTTTCTCGCAGCCAGATAGTCCGCAGGGCGGCGCAAACCCGTTGCTGTAATTCGAAAAATGTTTCGCCACCGGGAATGCGAAAATGGGACATGTCCTGCTTGCGGAGTTGCCATTGGTGGTACGTTTCTGGGTCGCGGGTATCGCGAAAACGGCCGTGTAGAATGCCCATATGCCATTCTTTCAAGCCAGGGTGGGTGTGAATGTTTAGCTTGTGCGAGATGGCGGTGGGGCGAGCGGTGGCAATGGCTCGTGTTAATGTGCTGGTATAAATAGCGGTCAGTGGTCGTCCCAGCATAACCAGGGCCAGATTGCGGGCGAGTTCTTCACCGGCAACAGAGAGGGGAGGATTCATTTGGCCGCTGACACGCTTACGGCCGTTCCACACACTGGGGCCATGTCGTACCAGATAGAGGCAGGCTGGTGAGGAATGGGGAGTGGTTATCATGGTGCTACTCGTTGCATTTGGTAAAGTTGGATGGACAGGGGAATAAGCTGATCTAGCAGATCGAGACGGCCGTCTTTCATGCGGGTAATACAGCGAAAAGCGCGTTCGATGATCAGTGCTGTGGCGATATGCCAGTTGAGGATGGGGAGTGGTGTTTCCCAGGGTGTATGGGCGGTGTAGGCTTGCAGGAAGGGGGCAGTAGCGTAAACGGCCGTTTCTGGCGAAAGCCCGTCTGCCAATGCCCGATACAGTAATCCGGCCACAAAACTCCCCAAATCAAACCAGGCCGGGCCTCGATGCAAACTGTCCAGGTCAATCAATGTGAGACAAGCCCCATTGACCAGAAAATTTTTCAGGTGCAGATCCCCGTGCAGGGTGGCTTGTGGCGGCGGTGGCAAGCGGTCACTTTCGGCCAGTAGCTTGTCAATAAGTGGGGTTGTTAATTCTGCCAGCAAAGGGCGAGCGGCGGAGATCATGTCGCGCATTTGCACCAGTTTTTGTTGCCAGGCATTGTGTGTAATGGTGCGAGAACAGGAAACGGCCGTTTGGTGCAGTGCTGCGACAGTTTTCCCGGCAATGGCCATCAACCGGCCAAACTGGGGGCTGCTCATGGGTACATCAATAAGCGGGTAGCCAGCTACGCCCTCTTGCCACAAAATCCGATGATCCGTGTGGTAGCCAATTGGGCGGGGGATATGGAACCAACCGTTGCGTCGCAAAGGGCTCTGCCAAAGTGCATGCATCAACTGATATGCTTCCGCACCATCATCGTTGTAGTATGTTTTGGCGTATAGAGAAAGTGGCTGGTATTGGCCGGTTTGTTGGTGGCGCAATTGTAGATCCAGGCGGATGATGCAGGTATGTTCAGGTACGTAGTGGATGGGGGTGAGGTGCAGGTTTTGTATGTGCCATTTGGGGCCAAGGTGAGCGGCTATGAGAGGGGGGAGTAAGTGATGCCGCAGATAGTGAGCATCCATTAGGTGGGGCAGGTAATGGAGCTTGCGGTCGTTGGGGAATGCCCAGGCAACCATGTTGAGGGCGGGAAGATGAAGCAAGGGGGTGCCGAGAGAAACGGCCGTTTTGGTTTTGGCCAGATATTTTTGATAGTGCGATTCTGAATGGCCAGCGGGGTAAATGATCGTACTGTAGGTCTGCTGAATTTGTGAGCCTGTTTCGTTATCTTCGATGGTGAAGGTGTAGGTGAGGTGGCATTTCTGGCCGGGCTTGTATTTGATACGGTCAATCTGGCAGGCGGAAATGTGGAAACGGCCGTTTTCAGATAACTGGCGTGTAAACTCCTGGACGACAACGGCCGTGTCCAGGGCGGTCGGCAAGGTGGGCAAAGCCGGATCATGCGGGATACTCGTCACAGCTATCATGCAAAATTTTCTCCATCAGGCAAGGGCTGGCCGACAATGGATACTAACTCGCTTTCCCCTGTGTGATATAACACCTGGCCATTGTCAGCCTGGCGAATGTGGGCCAGCCATCCCTGAATCAAAAAGGGGCCGAACTGGTATTGGCCTGGTTGTTGGTTGAGGGCACAAAAGAAAAAGTCGCGGTAAAAACGGCCGTTGTGTGTCACTGTTACAACCAATGCAACCGCTTCATCCATTCCACACACCCGTTCATCCTGCTGCACTGGCAACCACGCTACCGACACACGCGGCGCAACACGGGCATAGGGAAACAACACCGTCACAAAGCGCGTATCTTGGGCTTGTTGCGAAAATCGCACAACTGGTGCAGGATGCTTTACACCATACGTGCGGGACACAAAGCCATCCTCAATAAACATCATCGTCTTCCCATCGAGCGGGTGTGCCAATAGCAAATGGGGTGCTTGAATCAGGTACGTGTCCTGGTAAATCGCTTGTTGTATCGCTTTCCATGCTTTATCTGACAAGTGAAAACGCAAATCATACGTATGGTTTGTATCCGCCTGGAGCAAATCCAGAATGACAAAATACGTTCTGTCGGCAAAGAAAATTTGCCGTTCATGGACAGCATCATACTCATGACTGCGGGCAGCACCCCAGAGAAAGTCGAGTTGGTCGCGGATCACAAAAGCTTTGAGTTCGTGAGAAGGGTAAGGACCACGAATTTTGTACCGTGTTTTATGGAAAATGTAGCGGGCCTGATTATGGCCGTCTACTTGTACCGTGTTGTGATAACTCGTGCCCCGAAACAATACCCGCCAGTTCACCGGTCCGGACTCATCATATGTATAACGGCCAGGGTCAACTACCAGAGACTCTCCGTAAGCGGCCATTTCAAAACTCAACAAGTCCAGATGTCCATGATTTCCTGCACCTAACGGGCCACAATCAAACATCAAATACCGTTCATTCACATAGGATTCTGTTTCTCCCCAGCCACTTCGCAAAATGTAGTATCCGCTATCCGGAAATGCGACTGCCCGATGTGCTGGCTTGTGCCCCTCACGTCCCTGCGTAGCCACATACCGCAATTCTTCCAGTTGGTACAGTTCGTATCCTTGCTCCAGCAAATCCAAAAAGCTGCGTGCGTCTCCATCACTAAAAGAAGGAATTTGCCCGTCAGGCTTGTGGGCGTGAATGGCAAAGTGGAGTGCTTTTTGGAGTAATTCATCCATGCGTGGGGGGACGGGGATGTTGTTCATTTTTGCCAGGCGACGGATGCCCAGGTAATTTTTGAGTACCAGGTGGTGGTAGTCAGTAGAAAGTTCGTATTGAACGCCATCTGTCAGCAGATCGGTTTCCATGTTTTTAAGGATTTCGGCGCGGGAAAATTCGAGCCATTCGTTGGCATGGCAAAATTCGGGGAAGACAACGGCCGTTAGAAAGATGGCGTATAGCTCAATGGTGCGGTGATTGCGGGCTGGGGTCAGATTGTGTCGTAAATGTTCTACTTGCTGGTGTAGAGAATGCAAAAATTTGAGGTAAAAAGTTGAGGTCAGGTCGGGAGGTCTGGTTTGGGTAACAAAGTAGTAGTGGGCAAAGATCCAGTTTTGCACTCTCCGACCGACGACGTCGGTAGTGCGGAAGTGAAATGGGACGGTGTCTATCCACGATTCGGTTAGTTCTCGCCATTTGTGGGCATAACGGGGATCGCCGGTTTGAGCATAGAGCGCGCCCAGTCCGACGGCGTAGTAGAACTTGTGCAGGAGGATTTGCCATTCGACGTCTGTGCTGGGGTTGTGGAGCCAGTTGATAGGAGGGGGGAGATGGTATAGTTCGTCATTGAAATCGAAGCGGTTTTGGAGAATGTTTTCGATTTTTTGAGGAGTGGTTTGTTCCAGGTCGCGCACGGGAAAGTAGTGAATGTGTTGCCGATTTTGGAAGTAGTCGAGGATTTTATCAGGTGGCCAGGTGTTGTATGGGGACTGCAAGAATGTTGTGGGATCGGGAATCATGGTGTACCTCCTGAATGTTATTGGCTGGTGGGGATGGTGGGCAGGTGTTGGCGAAGTTGCGCCCAGATGGCAGTGGTGGAAACGGCCGTTTTCCTCTGTTCCATCTCCCACGTCAGGCACAGGTCAAACAAAGACTTTAACCGTACTGTCGTTTGCCGCACATCAAACATCTGGCAAATTTTCTGGCGAGCATTTTCTCCCAGTTTTGCCGCTTGTTCAGGATGCGTCAGCAAGTAGCGGATGCTGTTAGCCAATGCCTGAGCATCTTCAGGTGGGACAAGCAATCCATTCTGGCCATCATCCACCAGTTCTGGAATGCCAGAAACTGTGGTGGAAATGACCGGAATTCCGACGGCCATTGCTTCCGCCAGCACGTTGGGAATGCCATCCCGGTCGCCGTTTTCTACGACACGGCAAGGTAGAACAAAGAGCGTGCAACGGCCGTAAATTTCCCGCAACTCCTGTTGTGTAACTGCCCGATGAATATGAACCACATCTGCCAGCCCCAATTCTTGAATGCGTTGCTGCACAATGGGCGAATCTTCCCCTTCTTCACCGACAATATGGCATGCAAACGAGATGCCCGCCTGGCGGAGCAAATGACAGGCTTCGATGAGGTAGGGGAAACCCTTTTTGCGGACGAAACGACCAACGGCCAGAATGATGGGTGGTGAGGCAGACGGCCGTTTTTGGGGAACAAACATCTCTGTATCCAACCCATGATAAACGGTATAGACAGGTGCACCATCGGGACAAAGCCGTTCCAGATGCTGACGGTTATAGTCTGTGCAGGTGGCAACGAACTGAGCCTGTCGGATTTTTACCTGGAGCAAGTCGCCCGGATTGAGGCGACGCAGGTAAATATCTTTGGCGTGGGCAGTAAAGCTATAAGGGATACCGGAAAGGAGACTGGTAAACATGGTGATAGTTGTTGAGCCGTGGCAAAAATGGCCGTGCAGATGACGAATACGGCCGTCTGCAATGACCTGGCGGGCAATATAACCGGCTTGCAAAAACTCTTTGATAATCACTTTCTTAAAACGGCCAAATCGTCGTCGCCGGTACTTCACGGTACGATATATCGCCTCGGCTAATGTGCGCACATAAGCAAGCGGGCGTTGCCGTAGCAGTGCCCAGTGTGCCCGCCAATAATGGGGCAAATTAATCCACATCCACCGACTAAACGAAACATCACTGATTGAGGTGGTCAGAGGCAGGTAGGTTACATTGGCTTGAATACGACTGACAACGGCATGCTGCCTGGTTTCCTGTGAACGTTTGGCCGAAAAAATGTGTAATTTCACCCCCATTTGTTCCAGCCGGTAGATTTCATTCAGGATAAAAGTTTCTGAAATGCGGGGATAGCCTTTCATGATGTAGGCTACATAAGGGGTGTTTGCTGGTTGGTGAGTTTGTTTGCTCATTTTATTTCACCTGTACAATGACAACTTACACGGTTTTGCGTGGGAGTGGCTTTGGAAAAACGGCCGTATCTTCAACACGTGGCGCATAGGCAGTTCGTAAATGTTCACAGAAGCGATCAGTGCATTGCTTCAATGAGAACTGTTGCTCTACATACCAACGGCCGTAAGTCCCCATGCGTATCCAGGCATTTGGTTGTGTGGCTAAATTATTCAACTGGTTTGCCAATGCTTCAGGCACCCCTGATGGGACAAGATAGCCGGTTTTGTTGTGAATAACGGCGCTGGGAATTGCTCCCACCCGACTGGCAACTACGGGGCGACCACACGCCATTGCTTCTAACACGACATTTGGTAGCCCATCCCTGTCACCAGTGCTATCTACCACCGACGGGACAACAACGATATGGGCAGCGGCGTAGAAATCGGGTAGGTCTGCATGGGTTTTGCTGCCACATAATGTGACTTGCCTGGATAGTCCCAGGGAGTGAATGAGGTTGGTCAGATATTCCCGTTGTGGCCCTTCGCCGACGATCCGGAGGTGAAAAGAGTGAGAGAGTCGGGAAACGGCCGTTAGCAGTACATCGAACCCCTTTTTTTCTACCAGCCGACCAACAGCAAGCAATTGTAAAGGGTGGACAGGAGGAAAAGGCTGGGGCAAAAAACGGCTTGTATCAACACCATGTGGCAACAGGGAAACGGCCGTATTACTACCCGCCAACTCTTCTGCCACATCTCTATTGCAGGCCACCACACATTGGGCTGCCCGCGCCCGACGCTGCAGCTCCTGGGTACTAATTTTGCGAGCATCTCGCGCGTGTACACTGAACCCAAACGGTACAGCAAGCATCTCGGCTGCCAATTCAGCCACCTGAGCAGGCAGATGGGCAAAATAGGCATGAATACCGGTTACAGGGATATGTGCCAGCGCCTGTGCCAAAAAACGAGCCTGTTCATATGGTGTTCCCGCAGGTAAATAGCGCACATGAGGCAACAGATGGCGTGCATCCGGGTGTGGGGGGGTGTTGTCACCCGGCTTGGTGGCAAAAATGGCTGCCAGCAAACCAGATGCTTGCAGAGCGAGCGCCTCATTCAGTGCAAAGGTTTCCGAACGACGGGGGAACCCGCTTAAAATCAGAACCAGACGCGTGGAGGAAGGTGTGACAGCGAGCATCATGAAGTCCATTTAATCGGCACAAACGGCCGTTTGATTGTGTAGCAAAGACTGAACACGAGATTGGATGCGCGGAAGGCCACCCAGATCAAGGGAAGAAAACGGCCGTTGTGAGGCCATCAACCCATGCAACACCTTTTCCATCAACAATTGAGGCGTCAATTCCGACTGTTCCACCAGATCGAAATACCCCAAAGCTGCCAACAACCGTGCCCGAATCAACTGTTCACGCACCGGCTTTTCACGCGGTACAAGCACGGCCTTCTGCCCAAACGAGAGCAACTCACACACCGTATTGTAGCCCGCCATCGAAACCACAAGATCAGCTTCTGCGTACCGTTGCGTCAAATCCGGCTCAAAATCACGAAATGTCACATCCGAAAGATGCCCAAAGCGGCGCAAAATATGACTTCTTCGCTCATCTGGCATTTGCGGGCCAAACATGACCAGTGTGCGCAATACAACCCGGCGTGGCAGGTCCATCAACCCTTCCAGATAAGCCTCGATAATGTCGCCACCGTCTCCCCCGCCACCTGTCGTCACCAGCACGCGAGATGGCCCATCCTGACGCGGGACTATCGTTGTCGGGCGTTGCAAATAGCCACAATAGAAAGTCTTTTGTTGCACACTTTGCGGGAAACCATATTCAACGGCCGTATCAAACACCTCCCGCATGCCGTAGATCCATACCTCATCATAATACTTCTCAATAGTTTCAAACGCCTTCGCCTTCTTCAATGCCTGACGAGTACGTACCGGATCATCCAAAATATCCCGAATCCCCACCACCAACTTCGTCTTCCGCTTTTGTCGCCGAATTGCCCGCAAAGCAGGCAGCAATTCACCATCAATACCAGCCGGCCGCTTGTCCACAATCATCAGGTCAGGGTCAAACCCCAAAATTGATTTTTGCAAAATCGCCTGTCGTGTCTGGCTGACCTCAGCCGACCACTCCCGCAAAAAACGGGGTTCATACCGATTTGCATCCACACGATCCAGACACGGCAGCTTGATGTAATCAATTCCCTCAGGAATACGAAACGCATGAATAACTGGTGAACCGGTCACGATCAGAATGGCTGCGTTGGGGAATTTTTCGATCAATGCCTGTGAAATAATCAAGGTGCGGCGGATATTTCCAAGGCCAAATGTATCGTGAGAATAGAGCAAAATTTTTGGATGGGATAAGTCTGGTGTGGGCGCAACACGGTTTTTTTCTGGCACAAATTGGGGGCGAACTTGTGTCTGAGGTGGATGGAATGGTACAAAGCCCTGTTGGTACATTAGAAGCTGTTGACTGATCATGGTGCGTTTTCCTCTTCCTGTTGTTTCTGTTTCTAAAGTTGGCATCATGCGAGCGACTTTGTGTTTTGTTGTATGACATATGCGCCTTTGCGTAGGTAAAAATACATATAGCCGAAAATTTGCTGGAACAAGAGGAAGAAAAAATAGCAAAAATGCACCGGCTAATTTAGACCGGTGCATTATCCTCTTCCTGCCCTATTGGGTTGGGCAATGGTTCTGTCAGATTTTGGGTTTATTTGGCGGGTCCTGGTTCGACGCAACTGCCGCTCATGATGCTTCTGTTAGTTGTAGGAATAGGGCCTGTGAGCAGCAGGTCAATACTGGCCGCGATGTTGGGGAGTCCGGCACCCAGCTTTATGCCAGGGGGATTTATATTTTTCAGGGAGCGGGCAGTGTTGCTCATGAGCAGGGCAATATCTCGGGCTGTCAGGGTGGGGCCAAGGCTGCGGAGTAAGGCTGCCTGTCCGGAGACAAATGGTGTGGCCATTGAAGTGCCACTCCAGGTGGCGTATCCGTTAACAGGGAAGGTGCTATATATGCCGTCGCCGGGAGCAGCGAAATCAACCCAGCTACCAAAACTGGCAAAGTCAGCCTTGAGCATGTTGGGACCAACGGCCGTTACTGCCAAAGCACAGGAGCCTGCTGCCGGAAATTGTTTGTCGCGCGTGCCTTCATTGCCAGCGGCAGCTACCACGACCACGCCATTTAGTGTGGCCTCACGAATAACGGCTACAAGCGTCTCTGACTTTTTAGGCATTCCCATACTCAAGTTGATGACATCAGCGCCGTGATCGATGGCATAAAGTACTGCTTCAGCCACAGTGAACGCATTGCCGCTTCCATCTGGTCCCAATACCCGCACTGGCATAAGTTGTGCTTCGGGTGCAACCAGATGCACAATACCGGCCACGTGTGTTCCGTGCCCACCAGCCGAACCGGGGACAAGCTGATTGTTCAAGCCATCGTACACATCGGCAGGGATTGTATCGTTGTCAATGAAGTCGAAACCGGTATCGGTAATAAATGCGGCTAGAGCAGGGTGATCAAGTTGGATGCCCGTATCGAGGATGGCAATGATAGTGCCTTCCCCTTTGGTAATGGCATGGGCAGGATTGAGATTGAGTAGGTCGGCTGCGTATTGCTGGAAGTAAGGGGCGTCATCGGGGCCGCCCCAGGCCCAGATGCGGCTTTGGGCGGCTTCGGGAAGTTCGCCTATAAAATTGAATTCAGCATAAATCAGGCGCAGGTCGAATTCCATTGCTTCGATGATGTCGGATTCGGGCGTGCCGGTAGGGGCCTGGAGCAGATAGATGCCTAATGAGGGGGCGAGGAGCTGGATGGTTGTGGTGTTGTAGGTTGTGTTGATTTCTTCGATGGTAGCGCCACTGGCTGGGTTGAGTTGAACGATTATCTGACCTTCTACGTGGGGCAGGTCTGCTGCGCCAGCGATGGCAAGCGGTGTGAATTGTTTTCCGCTGAAGAGTGTGATTGTGAGTAAAATGAATGCAACTGGAATGATGAGACGTCGCAATTTACGGCCGTTCATGTTGTTTTCCTCCCTTGACTTCAGTCCAGAAAATGCGCACTTTTAATTAAAGTCGCAATGAAGACCGAAAAGTAACGGGTTATATACTGATTAATTTTTTAATTGGGTTCAGTGTGGGCTTTGGAGCAAATAAGAAGCCTTTGTTGGGCTTCAGGAGTGACCAACAAGTATAAAGGGTGCCCAGTAGTAAGGATGGGGATGGGTTTCTTTTAGGGCGATCTGGGCATTTCTTAGGGCGGTGGCGTGATCACATGTTGTTTTTTGTATTTGTGTGTACAGGTTGGTCATGAGTGTCGCTGTACTTTCGTCTTCTACCAGCCATAAACTGACGATTAGTGTTACTGCGCCGGCACCTAAAAAGGCACGGGTCAGACCGAGTATTTCGTCACCGGACAGAATTTGTTTGCGTCCGGATTCGCAGGCGCTGAGAATGACACGTGTGCCTTGAAGATTGAGTTGCATGATGTCGCTGGCTGTTAGCCAGCCGTCGTATAGTTTGAGTGCGGAGAACATGGGGTTGCCGCTGCGGAACAGGCCGTGGCAGGCAAGGTGGATGGTGTTGCAGCAGTGGATGTGTTGCTTGAGGTTGTTTAGGGTGGCGTGTTGGTTAAGGAAGATTTGGGTCTTGGGGTGGCTTTGAGCGACAGCGAGGATTTCGGTGGTGACGTGGGGGATGGTTGGGTCGGCGATGCCGAAGAGTAGGGCTGTGTTGGATGGGCGTAACGGCCGTTTCTGGCACAGGCTTAAAATGGTGGCACTGGGTGCGTAAGAGATGATGTATTTCTCCAGGAGGTAATTTTGACCATCAAATAGTGCATGGAAAGGTACCTGGTGAAGGATGTTATGGGGGATAATGGCCAGAGGTTGAGGATCATCTGGTGTGGCTGCGGGTAACAGGTTTTTCAGGGGGGCAATGAGCTGGGTGTAAAGTTGAGTTAGCAGGCGGCGGCTGGAGAGTTCAAGCTGATGGAGGTGACGTTTTACGAAGTTGTTACCGATGCGGAAACGTTCCCATTGGTATTGTAGTTGTTGTAAGAGGGGGATGATGTGATTGGTTGTGGTGATTTGACGAACACAGTGGAAACGGCCGTTGTGCCGCACAAATGCAATTACTTCATTACCAATGATATGGTAAGCCAACAATGTGGTTGTGGCTGGTAAATCGGTCATTGGTTCTGACTGAATGGATTGAAGCGGGGAAGCCGCATAGCCTGTATGTAACAATCGCAAACGCTGGATTTCTTGCTCAATGGCAGTTGCCCGATGGTGTAAATCATCAAGCCGCACACGTCTTTCCCCACCCAGACTACTGGCCAGTGCTTCATTGTAAATAGCATTCAAGTCGGCTTGCAGTTGTTGCAGGCGAGTGGCAATTTCCGAGTCGGTCAATGATTCGGTTTGGTTTTTGGCGATACCAGTCAAGAGGTCTATCAGGGCGCGAGATTTTGCCTGTTCGGCTACTGAAAAGGCTTGTTCAATACCTTGTTGGTTGTTTTGGCGCAGATAAAGTTGTACCAGGTCTTCATAGGCGGCAATTTTGTCTTGCAGGAATGAGGCACGAATTGCTTCCTGAACGAGCGTGCCACGTAGTTTTTCTATTTCGGAAACGGCCGTTGTCAGGGCTTCTTTCGCTGCTTCATCCCGGTTTTGTAACAAATACACGCGCCCCAGCCGTTGATACACCCGATAGCGCAAATGGGGCAGCCCCAATTCATCGGCCTGAGAACGGGCAATATTCAACATAGATTCAGCCGCCTTGACATCAGGCAAGAGCAGGTCTGCCAGCCGCAGGTGGGCGTAAACTTGCTGAATAGGCCAGTCTTTGCCTGCGGCCAGTTCCAGAGCCTGTCGGGCTTTTGTCAATGCTTCACCCCGTTGCTCCATTTGCGCCAGCAAGGCCGCCTGTTCGAGTAGCACACTGGAGAGAAGCGCATCGTTACCGGATTGGGTGAAGAGGGAAACGGCCGTTGCCAGCGCCTCCTCTGCTTCCGGAAAACGCCGCTGCCCCATCAAAGCCATCCCCAGCCCCCACAATGCCCGCGCCTGGTGATGAACCATACCAGACTTCCGAAACAAAGACTCTGCTTCCTTATATGAAGCAGCAGCTTCAGGATACAAATTCAGCGCAAGGTATGTATTAGCTGTATCCAGCAAAAGAATATGCTGCTCTGCCAATGCTTCAATAGGGCCAATTAACCGCCGAGCCTCCTCCAGTGCATCCAGACTTTGGCCATAATTACCCAACAGCATATGTGCATCACCAATATTGATAAGCGCCTGAGCATGGAGTAATGTCATTTCCGCTGCTGCAAAAATTTCGGCCGCTTCCTCAAAAGCAGTCAATGCTTCCGTTACACGCCCCAGATAAGAGAGAAGCACCCCACGATTATTTTTAATGTGCCCGATATGTTCAGTGAGTCCCAATTTTTGAAACCGGATTTCTGCCTGTTCATATGCTGCCAAAGCGTGTTCATACCTGCCCATAAGCTCATGGCACAGGCCGCTGTTCTGATAGGCCATGGCAGCCAGCATGACAGATTCAGGCGGCGCCGTATCCATGTCCAGGTGCCCTTGTTCTGCCAGCGTGTCCAAAATGGTTTGTCCTGCGGCCAGAGCTTCCTGATATTGACCGGATTCACCCAGTACGTGCATTAACCCGATGTTGGTGCGGAGTGCTTCTTGTTGCAGGTTGAGTGATTGAAATTCAGCGCGGGCAGACTCAATTAGTTGGCGAGCCTGCTCAAAATCACCGTTGATAGCATGGGTTTGGGCCTGTAAGTAGTTGGCACGAGGCTTGATGGCCGGTGCGTTGGCCTGTTGGGCTATGTTTGCCAGCAGGCTGGTAAGCTGTCGTGCCTGGCCGGGATCACTACGAATGAGTTCGCTGGCATATTGAAGTAGTTGTGTGAGTCCGTCTTCGTGGAATAAATTGGCCGTTTGTAACAGGCGAATTTGTTGGGCCAGGGTGTTGGCCTGGATAAGCGTTTGTACCAAATCGGAGGAGATGTTGGGTTGGGTGCTCATGGTCGTTTGTAAGGGTGTTAGGGGCCAATTTCAAGGGATGAAATGACAATCTCGGCTTCCTGGCCGCTGAAGATTAGTTTATAGATGCCGGGCGGGATGGAGGTGAAGGTGAATTCACCCAGTTGGTCGGTGGCAGTAAGGGCGATTTCTTGCTCGTTTTGGAGGATTTGGACGGCGTAGGTGGGGGGAAGTTGGTCGGAGTGGGGGAGTAGTTGGCCGTGTAGTTGGTAGGTGGATTTTTCGGGGGTGTGTATCATGTGGAGGATAATGTCGGCCTGGTCGGTTGTGTACACGAGTTGTCGGGGAGCGGTTTGGATGTCAACTGCACGGGTGGTAGAAACGGCCGTTTGTGTCCAACTGTCAAAGGAGAGGGTGGCAATGAGACGTTGCCAGAGATTCGGCCGTTTTTCTTGTGCGTATGCAGCAAAACGTTGTTGTAATACCTCGCGCACGCGCCTGGGTGGTGTTTCCAGCACCACATTCTCACTCACTTGCAGAAAATGACGTAGCCACTCGACAGTTGCTTGAGTTTCAGCGTCTGCATTTGAGAGCCAGGCAGCAATCATTGCTGCTTCCTGCTCATTCAATTTACCCTCTAGCCAATCTACCAGTTGGGCAAACTCAGGTGGTTTATTTAAATTGGTCATAATAAATGTTTATCCCTGTATTTTAAATGTCTGGCATTCCTGTACACAACAAATGCGATAAATGTTCCTAAAAATACACACCAATCAAATTGATCGAAAATTACGTTATATCTTGCAGAATATGCTTTAATTTTTCCAGACATCGGGCGCGTGTGGGGCCAATGCTGCCTACGCGCATGTTGAATTGCCGGGCAATTTCTGTGTAGGCAGGCTTTTCAGCGCTGAAATACAATGCCAGCAAAAGCTGGCGGCACTTCTCATCAAGTTGGGTTAGTCCCTGATGTACCCATTGAATTTGTTCAATTTGATTCGTAAAGCGATTTTGAGATTCATCAGCAAGAAGCGGGTTTTCGGAGATATCGAAAGCATGGCCGATTTGTTCCCGTTTTTTTTGCTCCAATAGCCGCCAGGTGTGGCGACGGGCTACGGTTGCCAGCCAGGCAGCCAGATGGCTATCTTCACGGAGCGAGTCGAGGCTTTGCATAAGGATGGTGAAGGTTAACTGGGCAATATCCGCAGCGTCCTCACGGGACAGGCCATAATTGAGCGGAATGGAGAAGACCAGCCGTTCGTATTTGTCCAGGAGTGTGTTCCAGGCGTGTATGTCACCTTCTCGGCAGGCGGTGATTAGGGCATCGTCAGAATCAAACATAAACTTTAATCAGGACTCTGTTACAGGTGCAACCGATTTGGCTTTGCAGGCATATGCCTGTTCCCTGGCTTTTTTCGGATGCGTTTAAGACTTTATAGTATGGCTGGCGGGCGGAAAGTCAATATGCAATTTTGAATTTTGGTGTGTATGTGTGAAAGCGAACGGAAACGGCCGTTCGCTTTCACATCATTTGTTTGCTTGTTTAGAGTTGCCTTTCAATTCTGTTGTTTGACAGCAAAGATGACGGCATATTCGTCTCGATAAACTTCTTCCAGTAGCGGATCGGCCTTTGCTTTTTCGATAAAAGCATCATGATTAAGGTCGGAGAATATGTAGGATGCGCCAAAAGTATCCCGGATAACCACACCTGGATTATCGACTTTGCCCCGTGTAATCTCTACCCATTGGTCATACAGGGATTTATTGTAAAGTTCCATGTAGGTAGGGTCGAGGCCGGCGGTGTAGATGTGTTTTGTGTCATAAAAGAAAAGACGGGTGAAATCGTCCCAGTCGGTCTGGAAAATCAGGGTGTTTTCTGGCGCATTGTGGTAGAGCCACAGGGTGGCATTAGCGTATCGATCGGCGGGTTTGGAGCCTGCCAGGGAATCGCGGGCGTCGGCCAGGGTGACTTTGAGCGGGAAGGCCAGGATGAGAATGAGCAAGAGCGGCATGAGGCGGTGGAGAAACGGCCGTTTCTTCACCCATTCTTGCAGCAATGGTGCGACACTTAACGCCGTGAAAATAACCACAAACGCCGGAAAATACTCCACAAACCGACGAGACTTGAACAGCATATAGCCAAACAAGGCAGTTAACAGAAATGCCGTCAATGCAGCTCGATTCATCCGTTTTTCCTGCCACCCCAATGCCAACACACCTACCAAAAAGGCAGCCAGAGCAAACCCTGAATTCTGTACCAGTGTCCATGTGCGGTAAGGATACCATTCATTACCGACCGGTGTGGCCGAGTCACCCAGCTTGGGGAGCAAGTGGTTGATGATAAAAGAGATGTTTTCCGGGAAGTAAGGGTTGATGACGATGCCCCAAAGAATGCCTACAGAGGGATAAACCACAGCTTGCCAGACAATTCGGCGCTCTCGGAGAAAAACGGCCGTCATATACACCCCACCCATAACCGGCAACAACGGAAACGCATTATAAAACCAGACATAGGCAAATCCCAGCGGGATCAACCACCGATACTTTTCCTGCAACAACCAATGAAGTCCCAAAGCCAATACCAGCAATGAAGCGGATTGGGCACGCGGCATACTCATGCGATACAGGAATGCTTCTGACACCGCGAACAGGGACAACGCCCATACACTGGCCCAGGGAACTTGTTGCGCGCGCAGCAGCCACCAGATGGCCATAAAAGCCAGAGATGGCATGATGATACTGGCAATCTTGGCACCTTGAGTCAACCCGGCGCCACCATCAACGGCCGGATCAACAGTGGCAAACAAAGCCAGATATACATGATAGAGCAGGTGATGGTCATAAAAAGAATCGGCGTTCAGGATGGTCATAGGGAGCCAGGGAAATTCTGGCTTTAGCCCTTGCTGGCGAATGAGCCACCCCATTTTAATATGATAATAGCCATCATTACCGGCGAGGGCATCTGTACCAAATTGCACATAGGCAAAAAAGGCCACAAAGATAGCAAAGAGACCAATCGCCCCGGCTAATAAACGAAAATTAATACGGGATACCAGACGATTAAGTGGGGATTCGGCCGTTTTTTGGCGGGCAACAGTTGTTGTCATGAAACTCTCCTGATACTTGTGTGCGCACGAATATATGGCAACAGTTATTTATATAGTCGCCAGACAGTCAAAAAAGTAACGGCTAATTCCCAAATTCAGTGATCATCCGGCACAAGCGAATAATCAGGGGCATTCACACCCGGTCCATAATTAAACACATTTGGCCAGGGAATATAGTTACTTACAAAAGAATCCTGCAAAATCAAATCCCCATTGGCATTATAAACCGTTCGGTTGACAGTGACTCGTGCCCCTTCAGTCGCCCAATCTATTTGTTCAACTGTGCCCGGTTCAAGCGTTTCATCAAATTGCCATACATCTTCTGTGGGAGCGGGCACAATGTCCTCAAAAATTGGCCCTTCTTTCACGACTGTGCGTCCCAAACTGGTGCTGTAAAACTTGAATGTGAGTGACTCTTCTTCTTCATTATAGTAGTTTTCAATCAGAAGATGGTAGGGAGTATTGTTAATAAATCGAAAATCTACAATAGGCGAGAAAACGGTGGCATCCATTCCTGGCCCTTCACCATCATTGTAGTAGCCCAGCATGTAGCCATGTTCCCAGCGTTCTGTAATGGGAAATCCTGCCCAGAACGCAGTCTGGAACATGGTGGTGCTGACCTGACAAACGCCTCCGCCGATGCCGCGAATGGTGCGACCACCCACAATGATCAACCCTTCGGCATAGCCATCGGCTTCGCTTATTGTGCCTAGATATTTGTTGAATGAGAATTCTTCTCCAGGTGCAATGACAATCCCATAAAAATTGGCTGCGGCGCGGGCAATGTTGTGTTTGCGGGCATCGGTTGAACCACGGAACCAGGTGGTTTTTTCACTGATTAGCTCGGTGATACCTAGTTCCGCGGCGGTTGCATCTGCATGAACGGTGGGGGTGATTTCCCGAATAACAAAGGGAATGGCGTGATCGGGTGTGCCAATTTGTTGCTGAAGACGGTTGAGTGTGGCTTCGATGTCTAGTTCACGGCCGTTTATGTGCGGGGCAACCAGAACGAGTTCGCGGGTGTCGTCGTCGAAATAGAAACGGGCGTTGACCGGATCGCGGTGAATGATGGGGGCGTATTGGGAAAGCCATTCACGAGCTGCGTTTTCGTCCAGAAATACGTGGTAGCTGTTTGTGCCGTCGGGGTTGGTTATCATTTCGACACGTAGCCAGCTTTTGAGGGTTTCGGCAGGTAGTTCAATGGGTTGGAGGTCGAGGTCGTCAAGGGGTTCTTGCAGGTAGAAGGTAACAGGTTCCCCTTTGAGGATGTTTTGGATTTGGGCGGCAACGGCCGTTTCGTCATACACGGCTGGCTTGATTTCATGAACCAGTAAGTCGATTTCGGCCGGCTGAAATTGGCTGATTGGATCGAGTAACCGCTGGCGCAATTCCGCCACATCCAACACCCGCCCTGTCTGACCAGGGATGTAGTTGGCGTTTTGGCCGTCAAATACAAGTGTGGCATTCGCTGGCGGATGGTTGATCTCAGCTGTAAGGCTGGCGATAGCGGCATTGAATTGATTTTCGTCAAAAACCAGCACTGGCCCCAAAGAACGGCCGTAATACCAACTGGTAAACATTTCCTGCAAGCGCCGGAACGGATTGCCACTTCGGCCAACCTGATAAGCAGCCGTTACCGTCTGGTCTAGATCAAACCGCAAGCCCAACTCAGCCGGTGTCTTGAGCCATTGTTGGCCAGTAGCTGGATCTTTCAGCATTAAAACAGGTTGTTCGGTATAAGTAAATGCTTCTGATAACGCTGCTTTGGCCTCTTCACGTGTCATACCGCTCAGATCAATATGCCCCACAGCAACACCGGTGAACACTCTGTTGGTATGGCGTCCCTGGTAGCCAGTGACAATTACCGCCAACAAAAGAACCACCAGAACAATGGCCACAATTGGCGGCAAGAAGAAATAGCCCAGATTGGATGAAAAACGGCCGTTACCAAATCGAGAAAACGGTCTAACAGCTTGCATTACTCACCACATACTTTCCTTGCCAATCCCTGCATGACTGGCAAAAGCCTATGTTGCTACTTTGTCAATACGGTTGGGAACTCCAGGTAATACAAACCTGTTCCCATAAACCCTGCATAAGAGTCAATTAAGTGTCGTTACCTTACTTTTGTGAAAAGCAAGATTATACCACTCGTTCAACCAAGACCATTTATCAACAAGTTGTTTTAATCAACATCTCACATCTTACGACAATTCAGTGTATGGCAGCATTCAGAAATACGGGTGTAAGCCCTCTTACAAATCAAGGTTGGGCTTCCTGCCACACAGTTTCAAATTCTTCCACAAAAAAGCCTGTAAACACAGGATCATGAACAATGACGATATTTTCATCATTGCGGCGATTGGCGCTGTCTGTGAAGTTGAACGAGCCAAAAATAACCGTTTCCCGGTCAATGATAATAACTTTGTGGTGCATAATGCGCGGATTTCCGTCTGTGCGTACTTCCAGGTTGGATAAACGGGCAGCTTGCATAATGGGGTAATAGCTAAATTCTGTATCTGAGCCGGTTGTTTCAAACACACCACGTACGGAAACACCCGCATCTGCTCGCCCTAAAATCGCTTCGCCTATCTGGTCATCAGTGAAAGAAAATGCCATAAACAAGATTTCGTCCTGAGCACGGGCTACAGCACGGGCGATAACGGGGGCTAATTCTTTTTCAGGGGCGAAGTAGTTTTCCAGTTGTATGCCGTGGATGGTTAGGGTTTCATTGGGGGTATTGTCAGGTGAGTCGGGACCAAATAGACGGTCGTTGTACATTTCGTCCATTTCGGTGGTGTAGTTGGCGGCTAAACGGGGGGAATCGAAGCGTACTATGTTGTTGTTGTTGCAATACACGCCGTTCGTTGTGAGATTCATGGAACCGGTCCAGAGGAAACGGCCGTCTATCACCACAAACTTGTCATGCATCAGCCCCCGACGCTTGTCTTCCACCACGCTGATACCATTACGGCGCAACCGACGAATTGACGACAAATCGGCATTATCCTCATCTGTTACCACACGTACTTCTATCCCCCGCTCTTCCAGGGTGATCAGTGCATCAACAATTGGTTCTGCATCCAGGTCAAACGCCGCAACATCAACACGCGTTTCTGCCTGCAAAATGTCGTTGGCAATAATTTCATCCAGGCCGCCTGTTCGTTCTTCTTCTGGCGGGCAAGTGGGGTTAGTGAAGTAAATATCGTACCATTCTGCCGGTTCAGGTGGCAGGCTGTTGTTAGCTGTACTGGAGCCAGCAGGCTCTCCTGTGATTGGCAAAAATTGGGTGAGATCTTCTCCTAATAAAATAGACAGTATGGCAACAGCCAGCACAACTAATGTGCCCAGGCCAATTGTTGTGTTCTTTTTGTTCATGCGTTTTTGCTACTCCATATGGCGTTCTGTAATGATTTGCATGAGTTTGCGGAAAATTGTCTGGTTGTCAAGGGCATGACGATTGACTAGTAGTTGTTGCAGGTCAGTTGGGTGGGGGGCGAAGCCGGTGAGGGTTTGCAGAGCTGCGCTCAAGTCATCCAGACGGAATTGTAAGTCTTCGGTGGCCATGTGTGGCAGTTTGGCAGTCAGGTTGTTGACCTGGCGCATGATGCGACTAACGGCCGTTACTCGCTCAGTCATGAAAGATTCGGCCGTTTCTTCTGGCAACAACATGGCGACTTCCGCTGCTTGCTTTAACTGAGCCATCGCCCAATCCAACAATTCCTGTGCATCATCATCTGTCAGGGCATCACGTAAGGTGTTATTTTCCAGAATACTTTCGGCGGCATTTTTATGCAGGCGACGCATTCGGCGTCGTGCTTCTTCATTGGGCTGCAAGTTAGAATCCTCAATCATAGTAAAAAATCCTTTACTCTGTGGGAGCAAATGCAGGTAATTCCTCAATTCGGCCGTCTGTTTCTACCAAATGGTACGGAAACCAGGCGACACCAAACAATGTCACATCCACATCTTTTTTATAGGGTGTTACTGGAATTTCGGTGACATCAGCAGCGATTTCTGCCCACTTGTTTTCGATTTCCGCAATGGCTGTTTTTAATTCTTCTTCCAGTTGTGCCAGTTCTTCCTGTAATTCAGCAATCACTTCCAGAGATTCTTCCACGTCAGCCTTTGCTTTTGCTGTCAGGCGGCGCTTGCTAAGGGAAGAAGAAATGCTGCGCCGTCGCTTACCAAACAGACTGAGTAAGGTTTCGGCGTGGGTTCCCAGTTCTTCCCGTTTCCGCTGTGCCAGTTCTTCTTCATCTTCTTTTAGTTCCCGTTCTTCTCGCTTTAGCTTTTTGGTGAGGGTGTCCATTTTGCGCTGGAATTGGGCTGTCACTTTTTCGGCTTCGGCTTTGGCTTTTTCGGCAGCGGCTTCCTGGCACATGGCCGCAAATTTCTCGTCTGAAATTTCGGGGCCTGCATATACTTTGAGTGATTCGTTGGCTTTGACCAGGATTTCGGTGGTGCGATAAGCCCAGTCGGCAAAGTCAGTTTTCAGGCTGCGCATGGTACGTGAGTCGGTGAATGGGGCTTCCAGAGAGGTGAAGCGGGCGTCTGGGAGAGGACCGCGATCCAGATGACGGGGATTGATGGGAGATTTGATGAGGTGGTCTTCCCAGTGGATGGTTCCTCGCGGGTTGGGTTCGGGTACGAGTGTTGTGCGGTCGAGTTCGTGGTCGAGGTTGTATTTGCGGTTGAGGAAGCGGATGTGTGTTTGGGCGAGTAAAACGGGGCGGTAGAGAATGCCCAGAGGGGTGGTGTGGGGTGGCAGAGAACGGCCGTTTTGGGTAGCAGCTTCATTGGGCGTCAGGTTGGAAGGGAGAAAATACTCTTCGGTGTTGCCAGGGATGGCCGGACGAGAAGATGTGCCAGGCAGGGTGGCTTCTTCTGACTGGGATGTAGCCGATTTTGGGGAGGCTGGTGTATCTGTGGCCGAAACGGCCGTTTCCGGTTGTGTGCTTTGGGTGACCATATGTGCACCAGCCAGTGCATTCAGTGCCGGAATCTGTATCCGAGTTACCGGTCCGGCCAGATAATTCATCGCCCAGCGTGTCTGGAACAACAACGGGTGCTTTTCATGTACATTTCGCAACAAAAACACCCGCTTGCCCAATGCAGAAATCAAATCGGCATATGCACGCTTATCCAGCCCCCCAGGCACCGCACTCGCCAAACCATCCAGCAACCGTTCCTTGTCCTGCTCTGTACCCAACTTGCCAATAAACCACGTACCGGCATTCGATAACGCTTTATAATCAATATCCACCGGATTTTGTGTGGCCAGTACCATCCCCACACCAAAAGCACGTGCCTGCTTCAGTAATCGCAACATAGGTTCTTTGGAAGGTGGATTACCAACAGGGGGCAAATAGCCAAATATCTCGTCAAAATAGACCAGGGCTCGCAGAGAAGTTGTGCCACTTTGAGTACGCATCCAGCTTTCCACAGCAGAGTAAAACAGAGTGACGAAGAACATACGCTCTTCATCAGAAAGGTGGGCAATATAGAAGATGGTGTGGCGAGGACGGCCGTTTTCATCATACAACATACGCCCAATATCCAACGGCTCCCCTTCAATCCAGGTCTGAAAAGCAGGGGATGCCAAAATATTATTCAACATCATTGCCAGCTCAAACCGATCTTTTTCCGGGAAAAACTGATTAACATCAAACACCCCCAGCTTTGCAAAGGGTGGAGATTGTGTTTGCATAATCAACTCACTCAAATCAAGGTCTTTCCCCTGACTCCAGGCATGTTCAAAAATGTTGCTCAACAAAATATGTTCTCGCGAGCGAACCGGGTCAACGTCCTTGAACCCCAAAAGCCCCAATAAGGCAGTTACTGTGCCTGAAATTTTCTCACGTAGCAGCTCCCGATTGCCTTCCCAGGGAATATCGGGCGCAGCGAGTGAGGCCAAAATACTCACTGGTAAACCAGCATCAGAGCCTGGAGTATAGATGGCAAAGCGAGGGCCTTCTTGTAATGCCCGGATACGATCTGGTGTGATATGCCACTGTGCCAGGCCGTTGCGCCAAAGCTCCGCCGTGGCTGCGGCGACTTCGGCTACGCTCTTTCCTTCGCGGCGAGCTTCATCTGCGTTTACCCACGGTTCAAAGTCAGATGGCAGCAGATCGGGAAAGTGGAGCAGTGCGTTTGTAATGTCTCCTTTAGGGTCGATCATGAGAGCCGGGATGTTGTTGAGGGCAGCTTCTTCCAGCAGATCAATGCAGAGCCCAGTTTTACCAGAACCGGTCATGCCGACAACAACGGCGTGAGTTGTCAGGTTGTCCGGGTCGTACAGGAGTGGTTCCAGCGTGGTTTCGCCACGTTGGGGGTCGAAGATGCGCCCCAAATAGAATTTGCCATTGGTTTCGATCATTTTGGTTCTCCTTGAATCGGGTAAAACATGGGGTGTTTTCTCCCATGATTCTGGCTCTGACTTGTTAGACACCGATTTGTGTGTTGCGTCACGCAAACGGCCGTTTTCTCCACCAGATTGGTAATAAAATCTTACCCAATTGCTCAGTTATGGGGGAGTATAAAGTTAGTATAGCATAAAATTTGGCAGCTTTTGGCGGGGTGAGGGAGCGGGCTAAAGGTCACGTCGGGTAAAGCTGTAAACAGCAAAGGCAAGAAATGCAATGGGATAGAGCATGGCGTAAATAAGCATGGCACGGGAAGGTTGTGAAGTGACGGCGAACGGACCAGCGAGGAAAGGGGTATTGAGAAATTGGGGCTGGAAGAGCGCGAGGGCATATTTCCACATGATGTCTGTGGGGATGATAAGGCTGGAGACGATACCGATGTTTACGGCCGTTTCGTTTGTTAGTAAAGAGCCGATCTGCTCAACCATGCCTCCCAAAAAAGCAATGCCAAACAGCATAAACGCCATCACGCCATTGGCCAGGGTAGATAGCCGGGTTCCTCCTGCAATCGTTACCGAAAGAATGATCAGCACCTGTAAAATCATTAGCCCTAGCCCAAAGGGTATGTTATGTAAAGCCAGGCCGGCACGCAGATATACGATAAGCATCAGACCACCAGCCAGCAGGATAACATACAAACTTGACATAATGGCATAGCCGAGCCATTTACCCAGTACCACTTGCCAGCGATAAATGGGTTTGGTGAGAATTGTCTCGATAGTATGGGTGTCAATTTCACCGGAAATAGTGGTTACGGAAATGAGGACGACCATAATGGCAGCCAGGAAGTTAACAGCGTAGAGGCCCGCAGTGAGCAGGAGTCCGATAATAATGTCGGTTTCTGACTGGCGCAGATTGGTTTCAGAAATATCCAGGTAAATGTAGTGGAAGCCAAGGCCAAACAAGAGCAGGAAGCCAAGCCCCATGAGTAGCCCTACCCAAAGGATGCGGCGACGTTGTGTTTCGCGAATGGTTAGTTGGGTGATGATCCAGACGATGTTCATTGGGTTAATCCTCGCTTTCTGTGCCTACAATTTGCAGAAAATGTTCTTCGAGTGAGAGGTGGTGGGGGGTGAGTTCGTATAGGGTATAACCTTGTTGGATAATCCAGGTGGCCAGGTGTGGGAGTTGTTCTTCGCTCTGGATGTAGAGGTGAATACGGCCGTTTCCCTTTTCTTGCGTTACGTGCTGCCCAAACTGTTTCAGGTTTTCCAGCAAAGTGGGGGTTGGCTGCCCAACACGAATACGAACCTGAATGTTTCCCTGTTCCAGTTCATCCAATGACATGATGCGCAGGATTTTCCCTTGATTGATAAAGGCAACCCGGTCACAGGTTTTTTCGACTTCGCTAAGTAGATGGGAGTTGAGGAAAACGGCCGTTCCCTCATCTCGAAGCCCATTGATAATATCTCGTACCAGTCGCCGCCCAATTGGATCCAGCCCGGAGGTAGGTTCATCCAAAATAACCAGCTTGGGGTCATTCAGCAAAGCCTGTGCCAGACCAATTCGCTGCAACATCCCCTTGGAAAATGCTTTCAGCTTTGTATGGGCACGATCTGCCAGCCCAACCAGATGGAGCAAGTCGGGGATAACCTGACGCCGTTGACTGGTGGACATACCATACAAACGGCCGTGAAAATCCAGGAACTCAGCGGCTGTTAGCCATTCATGAAAGCGAAAATGTTCTGGCAAAAAGCCGAT
Organism: Chloroflexota bacterium; assembly: GCA_003696605.1. GTDB lineage: Bacteria > Chloroflexota > Anaerolineae > Promineifilales > Promineifilaceae > J033. Next base: position 38,953 of record RFGV01000013.1, read on the forward strand.
TTTGGCCCGCACACGGCGATCGCCTAACGGCCGTTCCAGTAACCGCGCTGTTCCCGCCGTCGGTGATGTCAGCCCCAACAACATTTTGACAGATGTTGTCTTGCCAGCACCATTTGGCCCCAAAAAGCCAAACACCTCACCAGTCTGCACTTCCAATGTCAGATCGGCGACAGCCACCTTCTCTCCAAACTCTTTGCGCAGGCCATTTGCTTCAATTGCCTTCATTCCATTCGCCCTTCATCACACAAAAATTTAACAAAAACCAATTCAGGATCTCCCTCATCCAGATTGTGAATCACACCACTCAAAGTGTAACCCAATTTGGCCAACAAAGATTGCATAGGCAAATTAGACAAGTTAGTTGAAGTAAACAGCTTGGGTGTTACACAAACAGATGCCAGATATTGCATCAATGCTGTGCCCACCCCTTGCCGCCGATAAGCTTCGTGAACATACAACAGGGAGATAAATCCATTCTCAAAAAAAGAATAGTTCAGAATTGCATATCCTGCCACTATATCATCCCATTGGGCAACAAAGCACTCCCCCGCCTTTGTGGCACGTGCTATAAAGGCTCGTCGGGCTTCATCATGGCGAGCAACATGGTCCAGATGGTAAATCTCCGAAAGATCGTCAGGATTGGCCGGACGGATAGAGATCATGGGTGTCAGGATTTGGCAATAACTGGTAGATAAAATGAGCAATTCTGGTTACGGTCCGGATGGAAAAACGGCCGTAACCAGAATCACCTAATCTATATCCGTTCAAACTGTACAACAATTTATTCCAACGAACCTGCCAGGTCAAGCAATTCATTCAACTCGACTGCACCACCCAGCAAATAGACCATTCCACTATCCTGCCACATAATAGCCGCCCCTTCTGGTGCAAACAAGGCCACCCCACTATATCCATTTACCATTACTTCACTAAAAGAAACCGTATTTTGCGGAACAGGCAACAACAACGTGCTGGTCCAGTCAATTTCTGTTGCCAAACGTTCTGCTTCTGCTTCATTCATTCCCAGCACTTGCAATAATGCCTTGCCTAACGGAACTGGATCAAGGCCATCCGGATATTCAACCAGCGGGCTGGGCGTTTGCACAAGAGAAATATCTCCCCACCGTTGTTCCACGCCAGGGAAGACGGCTACATGCACTTGAGCCCCATCGAGCCGTTCTGGCAAAAGCATTGGGTCACCACCGGCCGCCTCTACAATAGCGCGTGCCCCTGCCAGATCGATTGTCAGCGAACCATTGCCACCAGTTGTGACATAAATTTCATCTGGGGTACCCAAACTGGACAGGGTGCGAACAGGTTCCAGTCCCGTTATGGTTTGGGCTTCGGCCAATGAATCTACAGGTTGCATTTGTGGCTCGCGGGCAATTTCAAATTCGCCGGGTGTCAAGCCTTCTTCAGCAATACGTTCCAAAATGGCGAGTTGGTCTGGAGAAACTGAAATAGCTGCGAATTTTTGCACACGGAAAAGTCCCAAAAATTCACTGGCTGCTGCCCGCACTGCCGGGAAGCTAAACGCAATGCCCAAAAACAGGATGACAAGGATAGATGTGAAGGCGTAACGAAATTGTTTGTGGGGCAGAATGAATCGCTTTTTTAGCCGATTAACCAGACGAGCTTCTTCTTCGGCTGTGATGCGGGCCTGCAAGCGAGCGAATGCCTGAGCAGGTGGTGTGGGTAAGTCGTGCCCGGAGGGAGCAGTCTTTCCAATTTGGGCCAGTGCTTCCCGAATTTGTTGTTCTTCTGATTTGTTCATTTCTTTTCCTCCAATTCCCGTGATTCGGGATGTTGGTTTTGTGCGTATCGCGCTGATTGGTGTTTTTGGGCGAGTTCCTGCTGGTAGGCTTTGGCAAAGGCTTTGGCTGCGCGTGCCAGAAGGGTACCTACGGAGCCGGGGGCGATGTCGCAGGCGGTAGCGCATTCGGCGTAGCTGAATCCCATTTGGCGCAGGATGAGGAGTTGGGCCTGGCGTGGTTTGAGGCGGGCAAGAGCGGCACGAACGGCCGTTTCTTCTTCCCGTTTTTCCACTTCTTCCGACACACTCTTTCTTTCTATGGGGTCTATCACCAATACCGTATTCCTTTGCCAGCGCCGTTTGCGGCTGCGAATGGCGTTATAGGCCATATTGGTAGCCACGCGATATAACCATGCGCTTACATTATGAGTTTGCTGTTTGGCAAACCGCCGTTTGGTAAACGCCTGATGATATAACTTGAGGAATACTTCTTGCGTTACATCTTCTGCTTCGGCGCGATTGCCCACCAGCCGATACACAAGTCCATATACCCGGTCATAATGCGTGTGAAACAAGGTTTCAAATGAAGCCATATCTCCCTGGCTAATACGTTCCAACAGCAGGTTGTCATTAGAAGTTGTGGCAATCATAGTTTCCTTTTGAGATGATTCTAAATTGTTCACGTCACACCTCTAAACACCATCATGTGCAGTTTTGTGACACGATGGGCAGAAAGAGTAAATTTCAGATAGCAGGACGGGTGGCAATGACAAGATCGTAGTCCAGTTGCCAGGGGCGTGTTTGTATATTGGTCAGGCCAAGACGGGTGAGTATGGCTTCGAATTGGGTAGGGGAGTGATGGTGGTGGAGGAAGGTTTTGGCTTCGCGGCCACATCTGCGGGTGACCATCAGGATGCCGCCAGGGCGAAGAACGCGGACCATTTCCTGAAGTGCCTGAATGTCGGATGGGAAGAATTCGAGGGCTTCGAGGCAGGTGACTGCGTCGAAGGTGTGGGCAGGAAAGGGAAGATGGTCAGCCGTTTGCTGGACGAGGGAGGCGCGGTGGTGAAACGGCCGTAATTTTTGGGCGGCTTCTCGTAACATCCCGGCTGATGCGTCTAATCCGATGACACGCCCATGGAATGAGGGTTCATGGAGTAAGAACCAGGGCAGGCGACCTGTTCCTGTGGCGACATCCAGAATGCGGGGGGCAGGGATGTGACGGAGTTGGCGGAGTAACGGCCGTATGACAAAAAACTGTTCCGCTTCGGCATCAAACTCCTTGATACGGTCATATTTGTGAGCGGTTATATCATATAGCCAAACAACAACCCGACGCCCCAAAAATACCCCTTCTGTAACAACAACCAGCCAATAGTACAATCCGCCGATTATTAGTATGGCGGCCAAAATGAACAGAATCAGGTTCATCATTTATGGTGTCATTTGATTAGTGGGCTACAAATAGCCATTTTCTTTCAACCATATTTCAGCCTGTTTCATGCCCTCATCAAGTGACACACGGGGGGAATAGCCCAGTAGTTGTTGTGCCTTGGTGGTGGGGAAGCTGGCAGGCAGAATATAAAATTCCAATCTTTCGCGGGTAAGGGGGAGCCCTAGATGGAGTTTTTCGTTGGCCAGTGCCAGTAACCGGGCTGCCCACAGGGGGATGCGGCGTGCCGGGCGGCCACTCATGCGGGCATAGAAGTCGAAAAAGGTGCGCCAGTCAACTGGTGGATCACAGAAATTGAACGCTTCACCAGGGGCATTGGGAGAAACGGCCGTTAACAACATGCCATCCACCAGATTGTCGATATAAATCGGGTAGGCATGACCGGAGCCATCTCCAAAGATAACCGGCGTGCCTTGTTGCACCAGTTTGAGCAAGCCGACTGTCCAACTTTGAGCACGGGGACCATACACCATGCCGGGTCTGACCACCACCAACGGTAGCCCCAGTTCGTCGGCCAATTCACGAGCACGCATTTCCCCAATGGCTTTGGTACGGCCGTAAGCATCCCGCTGGTTTGGGTTTAGGGGATGCGATTCGTCCACGTTCAGGTGTTTTGGGGGGCCATAAGCGTTAATTGAGCTAACCAGAATCAGGCGGGATACGCCCGCCATGGCCGCCAATCGCACCACATTTTCGGTGCCGGTTACATTCACAGCATAGGCAGATTGGGCGTCACCAGAGCGGTCACCCAGCCAGGCTGCCACATGAAAGACAATGTGCTGGTCAGCAACGGCCGTTTTCATGGCGGCTTCGTCCAGCAAATCGGCTGCCAGCAGACGAACACCGGCCTCTTGCAAAAAACCAGCTTTCTCCAGGTGGCGTCCTGTGCCGGTGACAATGGCGCCCTCTTCGGTAGCGAGCCGTTGTGCCAGCCGGCCACCAATAAAACCAGTGGCACCAGTGACTAATACCCGTTTCCCTTTAAGTGCGTTATTGATGTAAGACATAGCCATTTACCTTATTCTACACAGCTTGTCCGTCTTTAGCGGGGAGCATTTCATATCCCCAGGCATCAAAGGCAAATCCCCATTCCTGGTTCACTTGTTCGATTTCAGCCGCGGTGAGCGTGTAGGGGGGGGGCGGTTGGAATGGGCCATTTTGTACAAAGCGTTGCAAGCGGGGTTCAGCCGTTTCCCATCCCGGTAGCCGCAAGCTGGTATAAATTCGGTGCAATTCCGGCAATGGCGCGGCGGATAACGCTTCCAGTTTGATTTCTACCAGGTTTTCCGATGGAATCAAATGGCGTGTCTGCAAATATTCTTGCATCAGTTGCCGATAGAAGGAGAACATAATTTGGTCAACTTCAGCTTCTGTGATGTCTTGTAAAGACGTCATTGGCAAAATTTTACGGTAAAACTTGTGTGCTGACTTGTACACTTTATAGGGGTTACGCAAGATAAAGATAAAGCGTGCGTCTGGGAACATTTCCAGCAAAATGGGGACCCGACCGGTGTTGGGGGGATTTTTCAGGAGCAAGGGTTTGTCCCCCCCGTAGAAGATCAGGGATTGTAGTAGCTGACGGTAACAGGATTTCCATGCTTCCCGCTCTTTGGGAGACGCGTCTCGGAAGAAGACATACCGGTTTAGAAAAAATTGGGCCTGGCGGGGAAATGACCAGAAATGGTATAGAGAATAAGGGCTGAGATTGGCGAGGGCAAACTCTTCTTCTGACGGGACGTTGGGGTTAAATGCCTGACGACTGAGATAATGTTGAGAGGGGCCAAGACGGCGGAATAGTTTTTCCAGTATTGGGCCAGCAGGCAGGAATAGTTCTGGTGCCATAATTTGGGTTAGGGTGATGTGAATGAAGGCGGGGTCTTGGCTAAGAAGGTTGTATAAGTAGGTTGTGCCATTGCGCCAGTGGCCGAGAATGAAGAGGGGAGGATGGTTGATAGGGGTTTGGCGCACAAAACGGCCGTAACGGATTCGGCCATACCAGCGTAGTGGGGCTGTCCAGGTTGTATTGACCAGAACAAACAGAAATCGTCGCCAGTATGGGCGATCTATCCCATGTTGACGAACAAGTGAGAGCAGGTTACGTAATGAGCCAAACGCCATGGGCTGTTTGGTATTGGAAGGGTGTTTGGGTAGGTTCATATTCTCTTGTGGTACACCATTTGGTTATGATATTTATTGGTTGCTGTGATGGTCGGGCTGATGTTGGTTAAGGTGTCTGACCATCTTGCGGTGGCAACATTTTATATCCCCATTGTTCAAAAGAAAAGTCCCAGGTCTGATTGATTTGTGTCATTTTTGTTACCGAAAGTTGGGGGCAGGTGCGTACTGTGGGCAGCAAAGGGGTGTTTTTGAGAGTTATGTTTCCTCATCATAAAATAGTTCGGCTTTGATTTCGTCTTCATCTTCCAGATTGCCACCCAGGGCGCCAGCGAGAACGCCGATGATAGCCATAAAAGCCGCATGATTGATAAGCAGGCGACTGTCTAGTTTGTTTTGGCCTACCCAACCAGCTACAATCCCATTGGGCAAGATACTAGCGACAAGGAAAGATACCACAAATAGTACAAACCAGAGAGCAACCATCCCTAGTAATAAAGTCCCAAATACGACAATACGGGTGCGGCTGAGTTGTTCGCGCCAGCCAATTTCGCGGGAGATTTGCCCCAGATTTTGGCCGGTGAAAATGAAGAAGGTGGCTAACAGAATGGCGATGATTGTACCCATCAGAAGTCCTGTGGGTGGAATGTTGACGCCAATTTCCCATGATTCGGCTGCCAATAAGAGGAATACCAGAGATACGGCCGTTGCTGCTGTCAGCCGCCCCATCTGAAAGGGTAGTAACCAGGGGGAATACCCCAGAATATCCACGAGAATACTGCGTGAATCGGCACGGAATGCACGCCACTGGAAGATAATCCAATGCCATTGTTGAGATTGTTCTTCCAATCGTTTGTCGGCGACTTCTTCCAGACGGTCAATGACGATTGTTTTTTGTGGGGCAGGGAATTGGGTAATTGTTAAATCGGTCGGATTTTCTGGGGGGTGCATTGGGCCTTCGGTTTCGTGTTCCAGTCCCCACAGGTGTCCCAGTAGATGTAGGGCCAGTCCGACAAGGCGGTCAGCGAGTTGCCCGGCATGGCCCAGATGGGCACTGGAGAGAACGGCCGTTTCCAGCGCCGATGAAGGGACACCGATTGTCAAAATTCGATCACGTGGCTCCAAATCATTAGGCACAACCACCAGTGCATAATCCCAACCGTTGTGAATCTTCTCTTGTGTGCCCAATTCCAACAGTGGCAACGGGTTCAATGCACCCTTGGGAGCATATCGGTGACGATGTACATATACTACTTCCCACACAAACTGCGGAAATTGTTCTGTCAGCGTCGTTTGCAACCGTTCAGATGCTACCTTGTATGCCTGCAGAATGTGGGGATCGCGTACATCTGCGGCTATAACCCAGCCAATTTGTACATGGGAAGCAGGATGAATTTTTGTATGCATAAGGAACAAGTCTATAAAATCAGCAAAAAACGGGCAACTTCTCCGGAAAAGAAGTAGAAAATATGTGCTATAATTATTTCTTATGCCAGAATCAAGTGAGGTAACAATATGCCCACAACATTTGTAGCCATTGACCTGGAAACAACCGGGTTAGACCCGGAAAGTGACACTATTATTGAGGTGGCTGCGGTGACTTTTCAGGGGGCAGATGTGCTGGATGAATTTACGACGCTGGTTAATCCGCAACGGCCGATTCCCCCACAAATTACGCGCCTGACGGGTATTACCAACAGTATGGTAACCGACGCCCCCACTATGTTTAATGTCCGTTCTCGTTTGCGGCAGGTATTGGGTAATCATGTGCTGGTAGGACACAATGTCAGATTTGACCTGGGATTTTTGCAGGCAGAAAGTCTGGCCACACGAAATCTGGCGATTGATACGCTTACCCTGGCCACAATTTTGGTGCCGGAAGCAGGCCGGTATGGCTTGGATGCCCTGTCCCGACATCTGAATTTGCCCCGACCAGAGGGTGGGCAGTCGCACCGGGCTCTGGATGATGCGATCCTCACTGTGGAGTTGTTTTTGGCTTTGTGGGAACGGGCTTTGCAATTGCCGCCGATTTTGTTGCAAGAGATTGTCGAAGCAGGGCGGCGAATTAACTGGCCGGAGACGATATTTTTTGAGGAAGCACTAACGGCCGTTACTGGCAATAAATCGTTATCCCGTCGCCGTCTGTCCCGCTTATTCGCGCCTACTCCCCCCGAAGGAAAGCCACTGGTCCCACGTGATGAGTTGACACTGCTCGATGTCGAGACAATTTCTGGTATGTTACGACCAGGTGGTAATTTCAGTCGCGCTTTCCCTGCCTTTGAATATCGTCCCCAACAAGTGGAGATGGTGGCAGCAGTGGCAGAAGCGTTTAATCAGGGGGAGCATATTTTAATTGAAGCCGGAACCGGAACGGGGAAGAGCATTGGCTATTTGTTACCGGCTGTATTTTGGGCGCATCAAAACGGCCGTCGTGTTGTCATTTCCACCAACACTATCAACCTGCAAGACCAATTGATTCACAAAGATATTCCCGAACTGCAAAAATTGCTTCCCTTTGATATTCGGGCGTGTGTCCGCAAGGGGCGCAGCAATTACCTGTGTACGCGCTTGTTTCAACAAATGCGGCATAGTGGCCCGACAAATGCAGACGAAATGGCATTGTTTGCGCGTATTTTGCTTTGGTTGCCCCAAACAGAAACAGGCGATGTGGCCGAACTGAATTTGCGTACAGCGGGTGAACGGATAGCCTGGGCGCGTTTGAGTGCGGAGAATGCAGCATGTACGGCCGAACAGTGCGCTGTGGAAAATTGTCCGTTGCAACTGGCAAAGCGCCGGGCAGAAACATCTCACCTGATTGTGGTGAATCATGCTTTGTTGCTTTCGGATATTGCGACAAATAATCAGGTGTTGCCGGAATTTTATGACCTGATTGTGGATGAGGCGCACCATCTGGAATCGGCCGTTACAGAGGGGCTGAGTTTTCGGGCTGACAAACGATATTTAGAAACAATTTTGCGAGAAGTGGCTGAAGCGAAAACCGGTCTGATTGGTGATGTGCAAGGACGGGTACGGGAAAGTGTACCACCCGCCGTTTTTGCTCAATGGCAAGAGTTGATTGGTGCATTACAGCAAGAAGCTCGCCTGGCTTTGGTGCGCCTGGAAGAGTTTTTTGATACCTTGCGCTATTTTTTGCAGGATTTTAGTCAAGGTAAGGGGCAGTTTGCGGAACAAATCCGCCTGGTTTCGGCTGTGCGGGCACAACCAGATTATTCTGAAGTTGAGTTGTCCTGGGATAATTTGGGGAAGCAGCTAAAGAAGCTGGTGGTGGGATTTGAGGAGTTGGCAACGGGGTTGGCTGAGCTGATAGAGCAGTTTGATATTACAGATGGGGAAGATTTGGTGGTGGCGTTGGCGAGTAACGGCCGTTCTTTGGAAGAAATTCGCACTCATCTCGATAATATTGTGGCCACTCCTGATGAAGACCAGATTTATTGGGTAGAAATCTTTCGGGATCGTATTTCGCTTCACGCCGCCCCTCTGCATGTTGGCCCATTGGTAGAAAAATATATCTTCATGAACAAGGAGACCGTTATCCTCACATCGGCCACTTTGCGCACTGCACCGCCAGATGCCCGCGAAGAGGCGACATTTGATTATATTCGCCAACGCTTGCATGCCAGAGAGGCCAATGAACTGGCCGTCGGCTCTCCCTTTGACTACAAAAATAGCACCTTGCTTTACCTGCCTACCGATATTCCAGAACCAAATCAGCCAGGTTATCAGCAATATGTAGAGCAGGCTATTCTGGATGTTGCCAAAGTGTTGGGTGGGCGCACAATGGCCTTGTTTACGTCATACAGCCAGTTGGCACAAACTGCACGAGCAATTGAGCAGCCATTGTCCGAAATGGGGATTACTTTGTTGGCACAGTCTGAAGGGATGTCGCGGCAGCAAATGTTGGCGCAATTTAAGGAAGTTGGTGAAAAGACGGTTTTATTGGGTACACGGTCATTTTGGGAGGGGGTGGATGTGCCGGGTGAGGCTTTGCAAGCGTTGCTAATTGCTCGCCTGCCGTTTGATGTGCCGTCTGACCCAATTTTTGCAGCCCGTTCAGAAACGTTTGATAGTCCGTTTTTTGAGTATTCGATTCCAGAAGCTGTGTTGCGTTTTCGGCAAGGGTTTGGCCGCCTGATTCGACGTCAATCGGATGAAGGGGTGGTGGTGGTGCTGGATAAGCGTGTGCTGACCAAGCGGTATGGGCAGTTGTTTTTGGCGGCATTGCCAGAGTGTACGGTCTTGCGGCAGCGCATTGGTCGGCTGGGGGAATTGACGTTGCGGTGGCTGAATCGGGATAGGACGAAGGTGTTGTAAGCAGGGGTGTAAGTCTTTTTTGTCATACTATCTGGTGTAACGGCCGTTTTGACTGGGTCTTGAGTCCTGTTTACAAAACGGCCGTTTTTTGCCAAACTGTTGTTAGCTTCTAGGCAAAGTTCGAAACTTCACATCTGCACGTAGCGTATTATCTCCAAACTTTTCCTCTGAAATTTCAACAATAAGTGAATTTTCATCAGGTTCTAGCGTAATAAAAGGAGCGAAAAAATGTCGAAAAAAATACAATTTTATCGGTGGCCAGTATGGTTGCTGATTTTCGTGTTTCTGTTAGTTGCGTGTGGTGGTGAAGAGCCAACGCCTACCCCTCTCCCAACCAATACCCCACCGCCTACCAATACGCCTGCACCGACTAATACACCAGTGCCTACAGATACGCCTACCCCTGTCCCAACAGATACTCCCGTTCCCACACCGACGACATCGCCAACAGAAGGGTTTGCAACTTTTGAGAGCCCAACAGCTGGTTTGATGATGATGTATCCCGCCGAATGGGCGAATCAGGAAGCGTTTGGCTTTATCTTTTTTGCCACCGATGCTTCATTGATAGATGAAGGCCCACAAGCGGGTAGTGAGGGGGCTTTGGTGTTGGTGGTGATGTTGAATGAGGGGGATATTGAAAGCCTGGAGCCAACAGAAGCACTTGACGGGATGATAGCAGAGTTTGATCTGACAGAAGAGGAGACTGTGCTGGATGGCCCAACGGCCGTTACCGTGAATGGTCAGGCGGGAGCTGTGGCTACGATTCAAGGAAAGACAGATGAAGGAGAAGATTTGTTTGCCTACGTTGGGTTTGTGACCAATGAAGGGCGTGGTGCGTTTTTCATGGGGGCGACACCAATGGAAACGGCCGAAACCTACGCACCAATTTTCGAGGCCATGTTTAATTCTATGGAGATAACGGCCATTTCAGGGTCAGAAGCCGCCCCGGAAACGGCCGTGCCCCAGCCAGAAGGCATTCTCCTCTATGGCGACACTGTAGAAGGCGAAATTACTGACAATCAGCCTGACGCCTGGAGCTTTGTCGCATTGGCCGGCGAAAGCATAGACATCATCGTACAGCCCCTTAGCGACGAACTGGATGTGGTTGTAGATGTATTAAACGAAAATGGCGTTTCCCTTTTGCCCCAACCTGTGGATGAAGCATTCGAGACAGAAGAAATTCGCGATCTCAGCTTGCCAGCTAACGGTACATATTTCATTGTCATTAGCGGATTTGCCGGTTCCACAGGGCCTTACCGCCTGACACTCGATATGGCTGGTGCCAGAACAGGTATAGAAGGCAATATTACATATGGTGACAGGGTAGAGGGTAGCATTGATTTTGAAGACGAAGAATCCAGCTGGACTTTCTTTGGTTTAGCCGGAGACTGGGTAGATATCACCGTTGTTCCGTTAGACGAAGAACTGGACCTGGTGGTAGATGTACAAGATATGGCCGGGAACTCCATCTTGCCATTGGGACCGAAAGATGATTCGTTTGACACGGAATTCATTCGCGCCTTGCTCTTGCCAGAAGATGGGGAATATGCCATTGTTGTAACCGGTTTTGCCGGCGGTACTGGTCCGTATGGGCTGGCACTTGACCTGACGAATGATGGCTTGCCGGGCAGCTTGCTGTTTGCCGGTGGCACGCTGGATTCTGCAGAGGAGGCGCATGTATTTCCATTTACAGCTTTGGCAGGAGAAAGGGCTACAATTTATGTGGACCCGGAGTTGGAATTGGATGTGATTGTGGCTCTGTACAATGACGATACAGATGAGTTGTTGCAAGAAGTAGATGACACGAGCGGATTTGAGGAAATTACATTTGAAGTGCCAGAAGATGGAAATTACTATTTTGAGGTACGGCCGTTTGAAGGGACTGCTGGCTCATATGAGGCAACAGTTGTGGCTACTGATTTTGTCTTGCTAGAGATAATTGGTGGCGATGCGATATTTGGCCGTTTGGGGGATGACGGCATCATCGAGTACATTTACGCGCCTGCCCCTGGCACCACTGTTACCTTCGATGTAGAACCCAACGATGAAACTGGTGACTACGCCATTGAAATACTTGATGCCGATGACAATATTATTGCAACGGCCGATGCCAATGGAACTGGTGGTGCAGAATCACTCACTTATACCTTTACCAATATGACAGAGGGTGATCTGTTTTTCCTCCGTGTCAGCAACTTGCAAGGGGCTGGTGGCGAATTCTGGCTGTTTGTAGAAGAATAATGGTCTGGAACGTCAGGAACGTTCTGTCTATAACAATATAAAGGAGAATTTAATGCAAAAGCGAACAGGACAATATCGGTTATTGTTATTGTTAGCAAGTGTGCTGTTTTTATTGGCTGCTTGTGGGGGCGGAGGTGATGGCGGCAATAGCGAACCGATTAACTATGTTACTTACGAAAGCCCAGAGAAAGGCATCACCTTTGAATACCCGGAAGGATGGGCAACAAATGAAGTGCCCGGTGGCGAGATCACGATAGCTTCTGATCCTGCCTTGCTGGATGACAGCAATGAATATGAGGGAGGCGCCATTGTTACGGTGTTTGCCGGGCCAGCTGATGCCTTTGAAGGAGAGTTAACTACGATTTTAGATGATCTGGTGCTTTTCTTGATGGAGGATGATGCCGATCAGGTGGAAATTGTCAATGAGGTGGCTTCTACAACGATCAATGGACATGATGCCGCTTCCGTGACGTTATCTGGGCGCGAGGCGTTTACGGATGTGCTGCTGAAGGCGAATGTGATGGCTGGGGCAGATCAGATTGTCTTTGTGGCTGCCATGTATGATGATGAGAGTGCTGATAAATATGAACCGATTATGGATCATATTTTGAATAGTGTGGAGCTGTCGGCGCCGAGTGAGTAGTTTTTAGATAACGTGTTGGGTGATAGAGGGCGTTCTGATGAAGAGCGCCCTTTTTTTATACCAGTGGCGCATCTTTGAGCAGATGGATGGGTTATAAAGGGTAATTACGGCCGTTTGGGGCCGTTTTTTTGCGGAGGCATAGATGAGTCAATCCCAAAAGCGTGTGATGATAACCGGTATGGGGACCCTTAATCCGTTAGGCAATGACGTGGCGACAACCTGGACGGCCGTTGTTGAGGGGCGTAGTGGCATTGGTCCTATTACCCATTTTGATGCCAGTACATATAAAACTCGTTTTGCGGGCGAAGTGCGTGGATTTGACCCGGTCGCTCTATTTGGCCGCAAAGATGCCCGCCGTATGGATCGCGTTACCCAATTTGCGGTTGCTGCCGCTGGTCAGGCTTTGGCCGATGCAAACTTGCAGGAAATGGATAGTACACGTGCAGGTGTGGTCATCGGCAGTGGGATGGGCGCACTTGCACCCATCATTGAAAGTGTAAATACCATGAATGAGCGGGGTGCAGATCGGATTAGTCTGTTTTTTGTGCCGATGATGTTGCCAGATACGCCGGCGGCAATGGTTTCTATTATGTATGGCTTGCGTGGGCCTAATATGTCTGTGGCAACGGCTTGTGCGACGGGAAATAATGCCATCGGTGAGGCGGCGCGGATTATTCAGCGGGGTGAGGCAGATGTGATGCTGGCTGGTGGTACGGAGGCGTGTGTTTTACCGTTGGCAGTGGCTGCATTTGGGGTAATGGGTGCGCTTTCTACCCGGAATGATGATCCGCAAGGGGCTTCACGGCCGTTTGATCGGGAGCGAGATGGGTTTGTTGCCAGTGAGGGAACGGCCGTTTTGGTGTTGGAATCTCTGGAACATGCCCTGGCACGTGGCGCCCGCATTTATGGCGAACTACTGGGATATGGAACGAGCGCTGATGCCTATCACATCTCTATGCCGGCCGAGAATGGCGAAGGGGCGGTGCGGGCAATGCGTGCCGCTTTGGCAGATGCCGGTTTGTCACCACAGGATATTCATTACATCAATGCACATGGCACCAGTACCCCCCTGAATGACAAAAGCGAAACGGCCGCTATCAAAACCGTTTTTGGCGAATATGCATATGAAATCCCGGTCAGCTCCACCAAGTCTATGCATGGCCATTTGCTGGGCGCAGCTGGGGCATTAGAAGCAATCCTGTGCCTGAAGACAATCGAAACAGGTATTCTCCCCCCTACTATTAACTATGAAACCCCTGACCCACTATGTGATTTGGACTACGTTCCCAACATCCCCCGTCGGGCAGATGTAGATGTAACCATGTCTAACGGATTTGGTTTTGGGGGACACAACGCCACCATCATTTTGGCCCGATACAAAAACGGCCGTTTTCCCTCCTAACCCTTCCGGAATGGCAACGCATTTATCCGCCCCAACTTACGCTCCAACTCCATCCGTGTTTGCCGCATCCCCTCTTCAATACGAGGATACGCCAACCACACCAGCATCAGTCCAAACAACATGCCAGTAAACAGACGCAAAAAAGGCGTACTCTCCCGTAGCGGGAAAATCATATGCAAAACCGCTGTAAAACCACTCGGTTCTGAACCATCTATCGGCAATGCATAGTAACCAAACAATTGGCTAAACCCATCCAGGCCAATTGGCCCCATCCCCACCAAAACAAACGCCACTACAGGCAACGGTTTCACCCGCTTTCGCAACACGGCATACAACAACCCGCCCAGCAAAACCGCACCATAAATACCAATATCCCGTTCACACAAAGCCATCTTGTAGCCCATTTGCGAATTACCCAAAAAGGCACGCGCAGCCAGTGTAAACGCCACCCAGTTACTTTCCGGCACACCGGCAAACTCCGGAATATCATCCAAATACGCCTCAATAGGCTTTAGAGAAGTAGGAGCAATTTCCCGGGGATAAGCATACTGCTCCCCAAACAGGAAAAAAGAGCGAGAAGCCATCTGATGGCACATCGGACTGTAAATTGTGTAGATAATTCGTGCTGGCCGTTCTATACCTGCATGCATAAGCACAGGGGCTAATATCGGCAAAGCAACGTAAATGGCTATTACTGAATTGAATACAGCCAGCCAGTGTTTACTAAACAGATAAATAAACTGGTCAATGCCTATAACCAGTGTACGTTGCCAGCCTGTAACCGGTTGCTTTTGAGGTGACTTTGCCATTTCAGCCCTTTTTGATTGTCATAAGGTTGTGTTTGTTATAACAAATGTTTCCACCATGCCGGGATTATAACCAGAAATTACAAAGAATTTAGCCTTGAGGGATTGTATCAGCCAAATAGCCTTCTATTTGAGACTGAAGCATTGGCCCACGATGAATAGCAGTAACCTTTCCCTGGGGATCAATGAAGTAAGAACTGGGAAAATTGAATACGCCATACTGATTGGCAACGATTCCTTTTTCATCTAACAAAGGCGTGAATGACAGCCCCAATTCGTCATAGAAAAAGGAACGAACAATGTTAGGTGGTTCGTCTTGATCAAGAGCAAGAATAACCAGCCCCTGGTCTTTGTATTTTTGGAATGTCGCTTCTAGTTCAGGCATTTCCACACGGCAAGGAGCACACCAGGTTGCCCAGAAGTTGACGATGACTGGGCGGCCACGAAGTTCGCTGAGGGTATAGGTGTTGCCCTCCAGGTCTTGCAGGGTAAAGTCATAGGCAAGGTCGCCCACTTCGAGAGGACCTTCTGTTTTGACTGGTTGGTTGTTAGAGGGGGCTTCCCCTTCGGTAAAGGGCGGAACTTGTTCCAGCGAGGTGTTGTCGGTTCGACCGGAAAAAAGGGTGTTGCCAAACAGGATAATGCCAAGGGCGACTATGATGAGTGCAATGCCGCCGAGCAAGATGATAGGATTACGGCCGTTTCCCTGTTCCATTCCCATTTCATCATGCTTATCCATCACAGCCCCCTAATTAAACAATCCAATCAGCCATTCCTCCTGTGTTGCCAGCCACTCCGCCAAATCCGGTGGAATCAAATTGTTAAAATATGCCAGTTGATTGTTCAACATCAACATTCCCATCAGGATGAACAACGCACCACTAATCAACTGAGTAGAATGCAAATGAACCACTGTTCGCCGTTCTCCTGGACTGGTCACTACCCACAAAGCTGCCCCCACCAGCGCCACAACCAGCAACCCAATTTCGTGGGCTGTAGTAAACGCCTGACCATTGAACACGGCAAAATTGCGGAATGCATACTCTGCCAACGCGACCAAAATACGCCAGATAGCCAAAGCCCATACCAGCGCCACCGCAAACATATGGGTGTCCCAGTCCCAGCCTTTCCCCTTCAGTAGCCGCCAGAACAAACCTTTCCGATCAGAACGGCCGAAAAGCGTTGAGACAAGCAAAAGAGGCAACCCCAACCCCAGCGTATAAATAAACAACAGCATCATGCCACTAAACACAGAAGAAGATTGTGCCGCCAGGGTCAACACCGATCCCAAAATCGGGCCTACACAGCTAGACCAGCCAACAGCGAACGTCATGCCAAACAAATACGACCCGCCAATGCCTGTAGTGTGAGTTTGCGGGCCAGCTTGCTTAATACCGCCAAATCCCTTACCCAGCAAACTCATTACCCCAAAAACCATAACGGCCGAACCGCCAACCAGCAACAACAATTGCTGACTCTGTAACAACACACGCCCTAGCGCAAAACCAACCGCACCCAACAAACTAAACGTCGTTCCCAACCCCAACATAAAAGCCAGCGTATTCGCTGCAATTTGTGAACGATCACTCTTAAACGCAAAAGCAAAATAAGCCGTCAACACCGGCAAAGTACAGGGCGACACAAAACTTAGCAGCCCACCGGCAAAAGATAAAAACGCCAACACAACAAATGGCTGCCGTTGAATTTCCAGCAACGGCTCCTCTGCATCATTTCCCTGAATAAAACTGCCAATAATCAAGAAAACAAACAAAAGCGCAATCAAAACCACCAGCAGGCGTTGACCCGGTGACAAAGAACGCAAGGGCGCAGGTAAAGAAGGTTGTTTTAACATGGGTTCGCCTCCAGACAAATAACCATTTCATTAATAATTGCCAGTGACAAGCCATACCCGCCACCAGCCAATTGCCCAGTTACTCTTGTTGTTTAGATGTGTTACATTCGGGCAATCTTACGCAAGTCAGAATATGCCAATGAAGAATAACAAAAAGTAAACTCCCCTACGAATCAGAATGTTGTTCATCTTCTTGTAATAATTGGCGCAACAGCTGAATATCCTGACGTAAATTCCGTTGTCGCACAACCAGACTGATAATATACACCAGCCCAATCAACCACATCACCACATAACCCAAAATCAGAAAGCCATTAAATCGATTGGGATCACTGATGGGTGTTTGCCAAAGTATAGAAAGGTACAAATGTGCCAGATTGATCATTCGTGACCTCCTTGCAGACGAGTCGCCACGCGCATTTTCAGACGATTGGCTTCTTCCATCATCTGTTGCAGGCGAATACGGTTTGCTAGCCAGGCCGCATAAAGCAGGGAAAAAGCAATCACACAAACGGTGAGGGTAATGCCCATACGCGCCGATTCAAGGCCTGGTGCAAAATCTTGCAGTCCTTCAGCAGCGCCCTGGGCGGATTCAAGTGTGCCACCGAAGACAGTGGGATGAATATCGCGCAAGATGCGGACGCTAAGGTAGGACATGATAATGGTGACAAATGCAGCGATTGTATAAACGGCCGCAAATCTCCCACGCCGCTCTTCATCCTCAATCGCTCCCCGAAGCATGAAGTAGGCAGCATAGGTGAGCCAGGCAATGGTGACCAACGTCAAGCGGGGCGTCCATGTCCACCAGGTATTCCAGGCTGGCCGCCCCCAAATAGAGCCGGCAGCAATAGCCATGGAGAGGAAAACAAGTCCAATTTCTACCGAAGCCAGAGAGACAGTATCCCACTTGCGGTCAGGTTGGCGTAAGTAGAACACACCGCCTAACAATGCAACGAAAAAGGCCACAGCCCCTACCCAGGCAGAACCTACATGAAAATAGAAGATGCGCTGCACATTTCCCATTGTTCGTTCAACGGGAGCAAAGAAGAATACAAACCCGAGAGCGATGATGAGGGCAATGAAGGCTGCCCAATTCAGGTTACGTACTGTACGGTTTAGTCTGGTTAGTTCCATTTTCTTTCTTCCTTAAAAATTAGGATTCTACAACATAATGATACGTTAGAAATCCGGCAGTTAACATGAGGATATCATAAATAATGACAAGCAGAATAGGGCTTTGGACTTCACCCCAGGTGGGGAGCTGAGGGAACATGTAACTGGCAACGGCCGTTGCCGCCGCCAACACCAACGGCAATGATAATGGCAAAAGCAACACCGGCAATAATACTTCACGGGTGCGTGTTTGAATTGTCATAGAAGTAACCAGCACACCAGCCGCCACATACCCAATTGTCCCCAAAACCAACACTATTAATACTGGTGGCCGCCAAAGTGGTTTGTTGAAAAATATAATAAAAACAACGACCAAAACGGCTTCCAACATTAACGAAAAGATAGTGATACCAATTACTTTTCCCAAAAAAATGGCACTACGACTAATTGGGGCAATTAAAATCGCGTCAATCGTCTGATTTTCCCGTTCCAATGCCATGCCACGATTTAACCCCAGCGTGCCAGCCAGCAGAATGGTTGCCCAAAGCAGACCTGTGGCTACATTTCGGGCTGCATCTAACCTGGCTTCGAGCGCAAAATTGAACATGACAACAGTTACTAACGAGAACATAATCATCACACTCAATGTTTGGCGAGTGTGTTTTTCAATTTGCAAATCTTTCCAGACAATGCTCCAAACGGCCGTCCAAAATGGTGTCATATCCGATGAAGAGGATTTGTTCATACGCGCACCTTGCTCTGTTTGGTTCTGGTTTGTTCTCGGTAAATTTCCAAAAATTCGCCTGGTGATACCTCACCACGCCGTACCTCGTACACAATTTTTCCCCGATTCAGAATCACCACGCGATCGCTTAAGTCCAATCCGTGTACCAGGTCATGTGTAATCATTAAAATTGTACGGCCGTTCTCCATCTCCTGCTGCAAAAGATTATCCAACAATCGTGCGGCATCCTGATCCAGCCCTGTATACGGTTCGTCAAACAACAGTACATCCGGCTCATGCAAAGTTGCCCGGGCGATAGTTAATCGTTGTACCATACCTCGCGAGAATGTGCTTACTGGATCTCGCTGTCGGGCAAACAAGCCTACCTGTTTCAATGCTGCTAACACCCGTTCTTTCGCATCAGGCAATTGATAAAGGCGAGCAAAAAACATTAAATTTTCCATGGCCGTCAGATCACCATACAGTAATGCATGATGTGAGACCAGTCCAATATGTCGGCGCACTTTGTGGGCGTATTGGGGTAGCGGCCATCCGCCAATACGTACCTCGCCATTACCGGGCTGCAGCAGGGTGGCCACAATACGCATCAGGGTAGATTTGCCAGCACCGTTTGGTCCTACCAGCGTCACAAATTCACCTGGTTGTACGTGCAAGTTCACACCCCGCAGGACTGGGTTTAGCCCGAAAGTTTTTGTCAGATTTTTGATTTGAATCATATTTACTCGGTTTGTTATGAACTGTTTATTTGTTTGTCTATGGGGTGATTGTAGCATTGGTGGAATAACTAACCAATTGCCCAGCAGAACGGCCGTTTTGGGACAGGTCATATGACTTCAGTACCAGAAAAAATTCGGTCAATATGGTGACAAATCGGTGAAATAGCCAAAAATTAAACATTATGTTAAATGGAATACTTGCAATATGCCATTCAGTTGATTATAATGTCAAGCAGTCTCGGGAAGAGGACTGTAGATTTGCCAACTGAATTGAACGAAACAATTTTACCCTGGATACTTGGAGCGTTTTCGCTGCTTATCGCGCTAACCCTGTTGGGTGGGCTTAAGGCCTGGCGCGATATGAAGCGTTCGCCATACTTTTTCATGCGTCGTCAGGCGGAGAAGCGGCTACAAAGCTACTTCTCGACGGCGGTAGTTTTGGCATTGCTGGCCGCTGGCATCAGTTTGTATGGCTGGCAAACGCCTGAAGATACGACGCCGCGCATGGCGATCCTCACGAATGCAAAACCCCCAAAAGAAGAAATTTTGCAATTATTTGAAACAACTCCGGCCATCACTGAGGCAGCAGAAACAGAAACGGCCGTTTCTATTGAAATCGCTACAGATGAGACGGGCGCTCTTAGCCTGACTGAGTTAGACAACACCATTCTGCAGGCTGGACCTGTGTTACCACCGGAATTTGATCAACTGGAACCCACCGCCGAACTCCGACCAGATACCCAATTGGGTGAAATCGCCTTCTCTACAGAAGTCAACAATGACTACCAACCCATTAATCCACAGCGTATTTTTGCCGAAGGGAATTACACCCTGTATGCCACCTTCTCATACCATGCAATGCAAAACGGCATGGAGTGGGCATGGGTTTGGCGGCGAAACGGGGAAGTGGTAGATGGGGGTAACCAAATCTGGCAATATGGTTCTGACGGGCCGGGTTACATTTACTTCTCGCCAGAGGAAGGCTTTCAGCCTGGGGAATATACGCTGGAAGTATGGGTAAATGGGGAATTGCTGACACAATCTTCTGTTATTGTGAACGATGCGGCTTTATCCGCAGGGAACTAATCTGATTTGGGACTAGCAGAAAACGGCCGTCTCCTGTGACGGCTTTTTTTGTACCTGTTACCGCCGCAACCGCTGTACAAAACGGACAAATTGTCCTACTTCTTGTACGCCAAGCAAGATAGTGACCGACAAATAACTAATCCCGCCGGTTATGCCCCCCACCAGGAGCTGAAACAGGTTATTCGCCGCGACCACAGGCAATTGGGTTGCCAGCCACACAGCCAAAGCCATCACGCTACCAGCGAGTCCCATGCGCCAGATACCATCGAGCAAAGAACGGCCGTTAATTCCCCCCATTTTTCGCCGCAGTAACCACAACAAAAGCCCAACCTCAAAAAAATTTGAAATACTCAGCCCCAAAGCCACACCACCTATTGGTTGCCAGCCCAAAACGGGGAATACCCCATCCCGTAGCCATACACTCAGTACACCCATCAACAGCACCTGTGCCCCACCTGCCAGCACCGGTGTCAATGTATCACTCAAAGCGTAGAAAGCACGGGCAATCACCTCCAGCGCAGTTAGAGCCACCAGCCCCACCGCATAAAACAACAAAGCCCATGCCACCAATCCGGTCGCTTCCGCATCGAAAATACCCCGTTGAAACAAGATAGCCACCAATGGCTGCCGCAATGTCATTAACCAAATCGTGGTAGGAATGCCCAAAAACAACACAATCCGCAACGAATCGGTCAAAATCTGCCGCATTTCGTCCAGCGCTGAACGGGCAGCCAGTGTGGCAAAGGTAGGAAAAGCCGCAATACCCAACGCCTGCCCCAAAATTCCCTGTGGCATAATAATTAGCCGAAATGCCGAATTCAGTGCAGGCAAGCTGCCCAGGGGCATCGAACCGGTAAGAAACAAAATGATGAATTTGTTGATTTCACTGAAAGAGAGTCCCAGAACACGTGGGGCCATTAGCCGTAACACTTTGCGCACACCAGGGTCGCGCAAGGTGAAAACGGCCGAATATCGAGCCTGTTTTTGTCGTAATCCGGGTAATTGAATGACCAGATGGCCTAATGCACCAACGACTGTTCCCCAGGCCAGGCCTAATTCCGTTGGCTGCACCAACAAACCTCCCCCAATAATGCCCAGATTATAGATACTGGGAGCCAGGGCTGGCAGTAAAAAATGCTGACGGGCATTCAATGTCCCCATAACAATGCCGCTAACCCCAAAAATAATAGGGGAGATAAGCATAATTCGCATCAGGCGTACGGTAAGGGGCAGCAGGTCGGGTGTATTCAGAATGTTTTCGGCAAAGAAAAAACGGACAAACTGTGGCGCAAACACCATCGTCAGGATAGCAACGGCCGTAACCACAAGAACCGTCAGGTTGATAACGGCCGAAAACAACCGCCAGGCCCCCTCTTCATCCTCGCGTGCGAAATACTCGGCAAATGTAGGAATAAATGCCGAACCAATTGCACCGCCAGCAATAATCAAAAATATCGCTTCCGGAAAGCGGCTGGCTGTTTCATACGCAGTAGCCGGTACAGTCTCCACCCCCAATGTGGCTCGTATAACCACTTCCCGAACCAGTCCCAGGATTCGGCTTAGTAGCACAGCCACGGCTACCAACCCGGCTGCCCGCATGACCAGGACACGGCCGCTTTCGACTTTTGTTGGTTCTGTTTCTCGTTCTGTCATGAGGGAGAATTATACGGACTTGTGCTGTAAGAGCTAGCCAAACTAAAAACGGGCTGACCATCTGGCCAGCCCGATTATTTTTTGTTGAGAGTCAGGAACGCCGAAACCTGACTCTCGTTAAAAGGAGGAGAAGAAGAAGAGATTTTACCCTTCACCCATTATTCTAATATACTCTTTTACGGAATGTTGTACTGTGCCCCTACGCCTATTCTACGCAAAACCTACGCTAGTGAAATTTTTCACCACATATACCCCCATTAGTCCTGTTTGGTTGTTGCTTTTCGATTGCCTGAACCAAAGATACAATGAAGGTGTGATGCAGATAAATCGCAAGCAAGCACTGGTTTTGATGGTACTTTGTCTGTTGGTGGGGGCGGCATTGCGTTTGCCTGCCTTAACGGCCGTTCCGCCAGGCCTTCATTACGACGAGGCAGCCAATGGTGTACTGGCTGGCGATATCGGCTTGCGGGGAGAGCGGCCGGTTTTCATTCCCAGTTATACCGGAAAGGAGGTGTTATTCTTTTATCTGGCGGGGGGATTGATGCGGCTGGTAGGCGAATCAGTATTTACGTTGCGTCTGACGGCCGCTTTTGTGGGATTGCTGACGATTGCTGCCACTTACTGGCTAGGGCGCGAAATGCTGGCTGACCGTCGGCTGGCATTATTGGCGGCGGTTTTGCTGGCTGTGAGCTTTTGGCACGTGTTGTTTAGCCGCCTGGGTTTTCGGGCAATCACCCAGCCCATGTTACAGGCCATGACGGTGGCGGCTTTGTGGCGGGGGTTACGACGTGATTCTTGGAGATGGTTGCTTGTTTCTGGAGTGTGTTTGGGGCTGACTGCTTATACTTATTTGGCGGCACGTCTTTTTCCGGTTTTGTTGGCAGCGGCATTATGGCCGTTGCTTTGGGCGCGGGCTGGCCGTGGGCAACGGGCACGGCAATTGGGGGTGTGGCTGGTTGGGGCTGTTGTTGTGATTGCTCCTTTGGTGGCTTATTTTGTGGCTAATCCGAGTGCTTTTTGGGTGCGTATTTCTCAGGTGGCACCGGGAGAAGTGGCGCCCTTGTCGCTGGAACAGAGTTTTTTGCGGGCGTTGGGAATGTTTTTTTTGAGGGGGGATCCGTATGTTCGGTTTAATGTGCCGGAACGGCCGTTATTTGACTGGTTTTGGGGCAGTCTGTTGTTGGTTGGTTGGGGGATATCCTGGTGGCGATACCGGCGTCTTTCGGTAGATTGGCAAAAAGCGGCCGTTTTGTTGTTGACGTTATCACCGCTGGTAATGATTTTGCCGACGGCTCTGGCAAATCGGGAGATTGTGCCCAGTAATTTGCGGGCGATTGGACTGATTCCGTTTGTGTTTTATTTACCTGCGATTGGTTTAGTGGCTGTTTTGCAGGATTTGTATATTCGGTTTGGTCAACCACGCGTACAAACGGCCGTTATGGTGGTGGCCTCTCTCATGCTGGTTTCGGGTGGTTTTCGCACTGGCCAATTGTATTTTCAGGTGTGGGGGCGTGATGCCGAGCTGTTTTACGAGTCTGATGGTGATTTGGCGGCTGTGGCTACTTATTTGAATGATCTTGCAGAGGATTCGGATACGTTGTTTGTATCGGCATTGCATTACCAGCACCCAACGGTAGCTTTCTTGAGTCAGCGGTACGATGCAGTCAAGTGGTTGGTGAATAGTGAGGCGATTGTATTTCCGCCAGCAGGAACGGCCGTTTATGTATTTCCACGCCGCACCCATTTACCCGAATGGGCCAGACCATACTTTCAAAACATTCGCCCTTTCATTGGCCCTGCTGCCCCTGACGGCAATCCTGCTTTTGCTGTTTATTCGTTGAATAGTCCACCTGCATTTTCTATTTCTCATCCGGTTAATGCCAATTTTGGGCATGTGATAACGTTATTGGGGTATGAATTGCTTCAGCCTGGCCTTTCTGGCAACACATTACCATTGTTGCTTTACTGGCGGGTAGAGAATAAGCCACCTACTGACCTGCAACCTTTTGTGCATTTGGAGGATAACTGGCGATATCGTTGGGGACAGATTGAACCGTTGGCCTATCCATCGGCGCAGTGGGAGCCGGGAGAGGTCATTGTACAGCGAGTAGATGTGCCAGTACGGGCAGGTACACCGCCGGGAGAATATCGCTTGCGGGTTGGGTTATTTCAGCCAGAAACGGGTGAGAGGGTGGCACATCTGGATGAAAACGGCCGTTTTGCTGGCGACAGTCTCATTCTGGAAAATATCCCCATTCAGGCTGCCCATCCACCAGAAGAACTGCCACAGCCGCCCAACCTGTTAGATGTAGCCATCAACTCCGAATTGAAGTTAATAGGATACGAACGAGGCACAGAACAAGTAGCCACTGGTGAAAGTTTATGGTTGGGGTTATGGTGGCTGGCAACCAAGCCATTACCTCCCATGACAACCCGCCTGGAACTTATGCGCCCAGACAATACTGGCTTCATCCTGACCAACACCCAGCCAGTTCATGACACCTATCCTTTTGTCAAGTGGCAGACCCCTCAATTTCTCATAGACCACCTTTCGCCACGTATTCCCGCCAGTTTCCCGGCCGGAGAATACACGCTTGTCCTCCATTTACTCGATGGTAATGACGAGACATTGTTGGTACGTGAGCTGGGACGGGTAATTGTGGAGGAAACGGAGCGAGTATTTACGCCACCAGACACGCAATTTCCTATGGATGCCACATTTGGGAATGAGATTCGCCTGCTAGGGTATGATCTCGTGTCGGAGTCGGATACTACCTACCGGCTGAATCTTGTCTGGCAAGCTTTGACAACGCCTGTTGCCGATTACACCGTTTTTGTGCATTTGTTGCGTTTGGATGGCACTTGTTGTGTGTGGCAACAGGATGTGCAGCCACGTCAGAATCAGTATCCTACAACCCGTTGGGTGCCGGATGAGGTGGTGACGGATACTTATGAGATTGTTTTGCCACCAGATTTGGCAGCAGGGAATTATACGATTGAAGTGGGGTTGTATTTGCCGGATACAGGGCAGCGGTTGCAGGTAGTTGTGCCCGGTTTGCGCGAAAGTGATGTGGTTTATTTACGGCCGTTAATTATTCCCTAACGTGTAGCTCAGCGGCAGCGGCGGTGACTACACAACCACTACCGCCAACCCGCTACTTCCTTTGCAGTTCGCGCCCGCTTTTGCGCGGCGTAGCCGCTGTCCGTTGCAGCTGGTGTTAGAGCGCATGTTATGGTTTACAACAACTGTTTCCGCTTGGCTTCGGTCTCCTACTCTTTACACATCAATCCTTTCTTCAAATAGAAGAGCATAGAACGAGCACCACTATGAGATACCACAACATCAAAGCGCGTGGACGCTCCAACATACTTATCTTCGATTAGGTTCATTACGTGCATAATGGCTTGCAAAACTTCTTCTAAATGCTGCCTACCTACAGAAGGCAAAGGAGAGGCTTGTTCATCAAATACCAAATCTAAATCGCGATGGGCGATGCGTCGATTTCTCCAATCTCGAAATTGCTGCACTTTTTCCTTCAAACTCTCCAACTCTCTTTTAACTTGGTTGTTCAGCTCTTGTTCATCGATCAATAGCGGAAGGCGCATAAGAGTAAAATTTGTTTTTCCCTTACGTCCAGACTCCTGCGGATCGGTTAGCCGTGCTATGTGAAGCATAACATCGTGGGTGCACGAACAAGTTGTCAGTGAATTTGTCATGAGACCATCAACAGCTATTCTGTAGTCACCACAACAAACAGAAGCGGAGGATGGTCTCAAATGAA
>RFGV01000134.1 GCA_003696605.1 Chloroflexota bacterium
ATAAACGCCAATGACGACAACGGCAACGCCAACGATGACATGAACGCTAACGACGACAACGGCAATGCTAACGATAACATGAACGCCAATGACGACAATGGCAATGCCAATGACGCCGGCAACGCGAATGACAACAACAACGCGAACGAGGATTCTGGTAATACAAATGGGGATGACGATTCAGGGAATCAGAACGACGACGACCACGACGATAACAACAACGACAACCAAAATGACAATGAACACGACGACAACGACAACGATAACGACAACGGAAGCGATAATGGCAAAAAGGACGACGATTAAGCAAATCAAATCTGCCCTGCATCGGTAACGGGTGAGGATTTCCATCAAGACATCAAATATCATCTGTGTCTTGATGGAAATCCACTAAAAATATCTGGTATAATGCAACCGATATTTTTGCCCAGTGTGTCTTCGGAAAGATAATGACGTTTATTTCCGAAAACCAGGCAGTTTAAACCCTCACCGAAGCGAAGGTTTGCAGTGCAAGAAGACCTTGATTTGCTCCGTCGTGCCCGTGCTCTGGAACAGGATGCATTGGCTCAAATACACGACACTTATTATGCGGCGATTTATCGCTATATTGCCTTGCGGATTAATGATCGGGAAACGGCCGAAGATCTGACCAGCGAGGTTTTTATCCGGTTATTAAATGCCTTACAGGACAAAACGGCCCCCGAACGTACTTTACGTGGTTGGCTTTTCAGTGTCGCTTCCCGCGTTGTGAAAGATTATTATCGAAAATTATATCGCTCTAAAGAAACCGAACTAAGTGACACCATACCAGGCCATGAACTTGGGCCGGATAAAGAATTGGAAAAGAAATCAATGCAAACAGCTTTACGCAACGCTATCACTGAACTCACAGAAGAACAACAAAATGTTCTGGCCTTGCGTTATGGGTTTGAAATGCCCATTCGGGAAGTTGCCCGGCTAATTGGCAAAAGTGAAGGTGCTGTCAAAATGTTACAGGCACGGGCAATTGCGGCGTTATCCAAAAAATTGGGTAGGGGGGAGTAAGGATGAACGACGCACTGGAATTAAAGCTAATTGAATGTCTGGAAGCGCTGGAAGCAGGCGCATCATTGGACGAAGTTTTACGACGGTATCCGGAAGAGGCAGAAGAATTACGGCCGTTACTGGAAACGGCCGTTTCCCTCGACAACCTCAACTTGCAACCCTCCCTTGCTGCCCAGACCAAATCTCGTGAAACATTTCTGGCCCACGCCGCAGCCCTCAAAGAAAACAAAACCCGGCGGCGTAGATCACCCTTCCTGTTTGGGCTCCGACGTCTTGTTATGCCTCTGGCCACCTTCATCGTTCTCATTTTCTTTGGTGTAGGCCTCATTGCCGCTTCTGCACCAGCTGTTCCTGGCGACGCCTTATATGGAACCAAACGACTGGTAGAAAATATTCAACTTGGTCTCACGACTGACCCAACCATACGGGCTACCCTGTCTGCCGAATTCAACCAGGAACGCATCCAGGAAATTGAAACTTTGCTCGCCAGAGGCAGTTCTGCCGACGTGAGTTTCGAAGGCCCCATTGAGAAAATTGAGCCAGACTATTGGCA
>RFGV01000135.1 GCA_003696605.1 Chloroflexota bacterium
ACGCGTGGATCAGAGGTAATGGCTCGTAATTGGCGCGGTGTGACATCGGCAGAAACGGCCGCAATGATATCCAATGATTCATTGACTTGTCCGCCATATGCCAACACCACTTCTTTTGCTGTAGCAACGTCATCTGCCTGTACAAGGACAGAGACGGTTTCTGTTGGCATTATGGCTACACTAAGAACGGCCGTAATAACCAACAGGAAAACAGTGAGAATCAAAGTTCGTTTCATAGGACACTCCCTTTGTACTACAAACCCCCAGGTTGTGGTACTGCTAAGTAATCTGTAATGATTTTAGAAGAAAGAGGTAGACTCGTCCGAAGATGGCTCCTCTCTACACGCATAGTATGATGATAGAACTAATAAACTCAATAGGAAAAAACTACTGGTACTATATAGCACTACAAAGAGCCTTTGTTTTCAGGCTGAGGTTCCAGAGGTAATCGAAACGAAAACATACTCCCTTCCCCCTCTTTGCTTGCTACACTTATCTGACCGCCGTGTGCTTCTATTAAAGCTTTTGTGATGGCTAATCCAAGACCTGTTCCGGCGGCAATTCCTCTATGCTTGCTTACCCGGCGGAAGCGTTCAAATACATAAGGTAATTCATCTTCAGGAATACCGTATCCATTATCCTGAACCGATACAACAACATTCCCGTTTTCCAGGAAAGATTCAATACATACATTGCCCCCGCGAGGAGTATACTTGATAGCATTTGAAAGTAAATTTTGTAAAACACGGCTTATTTGTTGTCTATCTGCTTCAATGATCACAGAGGATTCTTTGAACTTATATTGTAAATCTATATCTTTCTTGGCTGCCTGAGCTTTAAGCATAGAAACAGCATATTCTATTTGTTGACATAGATCAAAACGTTCTTTTTCCAGGGGAAATGAGCCATCAGTTTGAAGCTTTTCCAAGTCTAAAATATTGTTCACAATTTCCACAAGGGCTTGTTGACTTTGTAAAATTACCTCGGCGAAGTGGGGTTTTCATGTCGTGAGTCAATACGGCTAAAAACTGGTCCTTTTCTTTCATGAGCTGTTGCAGAGCTTGGGTGCGCTCTGCAATAATATTTTCCAGATTGTTCATGTGTTCTTGCATTTGGCGCGTGTAGAGATGAAAAGCAAAAGCAGATAATAGAATTGGCAGATAGAAGATCAGGATACCAATTTGTCCAAATTGTTGGAATGCGAAGGCCAACACCCCGCCACCAATACTGAGCAAGCCCACGTTGATAATTGTTGCCCATCTGTTTTGTCGCCAGATTTCCCAAGGATTGGCTTGTTTCCCTTGTTCTAGTCGCATAATGATAATTACTAGCCACAAGTTGAGTTGATCATAAACAACGGCCGTAGCCAACCAGGGAAGAATGGTTTTTGCCCAACGAATTTCGCTCAGAAATTGGTTTAAAAACAAAAACACCTGACTGGCGAAATAGATGGAAATGGTAAAAACTCCCATATTGAACAACAATAATTGTAATTTGCGACTTTGTGGAGCGTTGCGACGAGAATGTAAGATAAGCCATGTGCTAATACTGGCACCAGCACCAGCCAAAACGGCTGCCAGTGGTCCAAACACAGGAATTACGGCTACACTAACGGCCGTTCCCACCTCATAAGCCATAACCCGACCAGTCCTGGCTGTTGTAATCTGAGCCAAAGCAGCCAAAACAACCACCAACAACAAATTGACCGGATCAGATACTTGGGGAAGCTCCCACACAGCCTGGGCTATTAAAAAAGCACCGATAGCGCTAATTACACCCATATAAAGTTTGTGCCGAGAGAACAACTTCATAGCCAATACCGTATTGATGCCATTACCAAATCTGCATTCATCATTGTAAGCCAAAATAACCAAAACACAATACAAATGTCGTGAATAACACGATTAGCATATTTACTTTATATTCCAAGACTTTCATCAGTCGTTACAATGAATTTTAGCAACAAAAAACCCCCTTCAATTTACAGAAGGGGGTAAGGTTCACTGTTTAATTACAAATTTCTGGATTTAATCATCAACCCAAGTAGTGGATGAGATACTACTTGTTGATGTAAAGTCACTGGTCCATGTAGGAGAATTGACTCCACCTAAGTAGTAGTAGCCACCTGACCACGCTACACCACCCAGATAGTAGTAGCCGACACCACCCAGATAGTAGTAACCAACACCGCCCAGATAGTAGTAACCAACACCGCCCAGATAGTAGTAGCCGACACCACCCAGATAGTAGTAGCCGACACCACCCAGATAGTAGTAACCAACACCGCCCAGGTAGTAGTAACCTCCAGCCCACAAATCATTGGCAGTCCAACTTAATTGACCATCACTGAAACTCATATTGGCTTCAGTGACAGCATCATAGTTGAGCCAGCTCATATCTGTGGTATTGGCAACACCAAGAGCAACCAATTGGCCTTCGGTATTTTCCACATAATACAGGTAGGCTTGCCCATCAGCACTCATCATTCGGCGTACAGGTCCCTGATAGTGATAGGCCAATTCATTTTCATCTAACAAGTAATTTTCGTTTTCGTCCAGAACCGGATTGCCATTTTCATCTCGCAGTAGCCAGCCATGGGCGAGATCAGCCTGGATGTCCATGCCTGCATTGGCGTTGCCATCAGGAATATTGGCCAAGACGGCAGCTGGAGCCCAGATGCGACCGGCCCCTTGTTGTAATGGGCTATGCAAAAGGTTGCCATCAGCTGTGATGGCCGGCACAGCCGTTATCATCAACCGATGCTTGACCTGATCTGGTGTTAGTTCAGAATGTGCTTGTAACATCAGGGCAACCACACCAGATGTAACGGCCGTTGACATACTCGTTCCATTCATTCGGAACAAACTCATGGAAGCCGAATAATCCGGATGCTCTTGAACCAATTTCGCTGATTCAGCCATATTGTCATGATCATTATACATAAACGACACAATCTGGGTTCCTGGCGCCAAAACATCCGGTTTGACAAACCCATCTTTAGTTGGACCTGCACTAGACCAGGTTGGTAATGTGTCATCTGCCCAATAACCCGGCGTACGATTGCTATTCACAGAACCAACTGTGATTACATATGGATCATTACCTGGGACAGTAACACTCTCCGCGCCTGGTCCACTATTACCTGCTGCGGCCACAACCACAATCCCATTTGCCCAAGCTGCTTCGACTGCACGATTAAGCGGATCAACAAAATACGGTGTAGTGGCTTCACCACTCAAGCTTAAATTCATTACTCGGATGTTGTATACATCCTTATTCTCCACGACAAATTGCACACCTTCTATGACATCCTCATAGGTCCCCTGGCCATTATCATCCAAAACACGCACACTCAAAATATTGGCCTTTGGTGCAATGCCCATATACACCCCAGTGTTATAGTCTCGAAAATTGTTCCAAATGATACCGGCCACATGGGAACCGTGTCCATAGCGGTCGAAACTCAGATAGTGATTGGTCCAACAGTAATTGCTGTATTGAACCATTGCATTTTTAAACTTGCCGTTCAGCTTGATACCTGGATCAGGACAAGTGCCATCACCTACGAAATCAACCTGACCAACAAACAACTTGACAACTTGTTGGCCAAGTTCCTGTTTTACCTCGTCCGAAAAATAGACGCCTGTATCAACAACTGCTACTGTGACGCCTTCGCCAGTAATAGGTTTATCGTTAATTGTGGTGCTGTGCACGATATCTGCACCAATATCTACAGCCACTGGATTGACCAATTGCCAGACTTTTTTGTCCTCTGTAGGCAATACATCCGGACGGCCGTCCCAGTGGTCAGGCAGACGTCCCAGCATCTCTACTTTTTGCAACCCGAGCGGGACAAAAACATTGTCTTTTGGTGCCAAAACGGGGGTTAGTGTGATTGCATCTGTTCCATCAAATACCTGCAGGTCGAGTCCGTTAACCGGATTAATGATGGCATATCTTCCCACACTATTGCCCAGATGTAACCAGCCTGTTTGAGGCTCTACGCCAGGACTGGCCAGAAGATCCCCATTTGTCGTGTACATCCACAATTGAGTACCGGTATTTGCATCAATAGCAAATAACTTACCTTCCTTGGCAGCCACATATACCATTGCCTCATCTGGCGACAAAACAGGAGATGTCCAAAATGAACCAGTAGGTGCCTGATAAATAAATTTAACAGTTCCATCCCCATTTAGTGCATAAAGTGTACCTGATTCGGCCGCTACATACAGGCTGCCATCTGATGCAATTGCTGGTTGAGCGTGGATTTTGCTGCTGGTATCAAAGCGGAACTTGAGAGAACCATCCGCATTTACAGCATAAACACTTTTTTCCAGGCTAGCAATATAAACAGTGCCATTCGGTCCGATCTGTGGGCTTAACTCAAATGGCTTTTTCTTATCCGCCACAAAAGTCCAGAGTAAATTTCCATTGGCGTCCAGGGCGAAAAGGTGTCCTTTGGGGTCTTTGCCCTGCCCACTAGAAGCAATGTAAACTGTGCCGTTTGTATCCACTACTGGTGTAGCAATAACCTGACCAGGTTTGTCGCCATTTGTTTTGAATCGCCACAATTGTTGCCCAGTTGTCGCGTTGAGTGCGTACACCCATCGGTCGGTAGTGGATACATAAAGACGGGATTCATCTGGTGCAATGGCTACACCGCTTTGAAAGCTGGCACCATCTTTGGCTGTATAATCCCAAAGAGTTGTGCCATCAGGACGAATTGCATAGACTACACGGCTTTCACCAGCCACAAAGATTGTACCGTCGCTGGCGATGGTGGGGCGACTTTTGTAAGGCCCCCCACTCAAATTGAGGCGTGCGCGTTCACTTCCGTTCGTGTCACCTATTACCAGGGTGCCGTTTTGGCCTAAAGAAACCATGCCGCCATCTGGTAAGGGGGCCGGTGAAGAGACTAGCGTATCAAAAAGGTCAAAAGATGCTTTTTTGATACGACGATTGGTTATCCAGCCGTCCCAGGTAAGGGGAGAATTCTCGTCATTGGTTTGGGAGGGGGCTTCGGCCGTTTTTACACCATAGTTTTGCACTACAGACAAAATTCCCGGCGTCGCTGCAAGTTCATAAATTTTGTTGGTGGAAATGGTGGCACCAACGGCATTGATTAACCAAAGGTTACTGGTGACCTTTCCCCCCAATCGGCTGATGGCTGCAGCCGCTGTTTCACTGGTGTTGCCGGTTACAATAACGGAAACAGTTTCTTGTGGTTGTGCTGCCAATGAAGGATCAATGTAAGCGGTTTGGGGTGCAGATTTGGAAGCAAAGGCTACCAAAAAAGCCATTAGCAGTATGAGTATGAATACTTTGCGACTAAATAAAGATGTGGTTTTGGGCATGATATTGTTTGCCATCTTGTTTTCGCCCCCTTAACGGTGTTACCATTTGAATTGTTACCAGTACGTATCAATAGCTGTTTTGAAATTTACTTTAAGAACTGTTTCTTTCGAAAATTGTTTCAATTGTGCTTTTTGTATGGGTTTGATTAAATCATTTATGCAATTTTCACGTTCGCTTTTGAATAGCTGAATG
>RFGV01000136.1 GCA_003696605.1 Chloroflexota bacterium
AGTCGTTGGTGAAAACGTAGGTGCTGGTGTAGCGGGGATTTTGGGCGCCGTTGGCACGTGTGTTGCCGGGGCAAAGGTAGCAGTGGGGGTCGTATGGGGGGAGATGGGCAGACGGCCGTTTTTCTACCTGACCCAGCCAGGGGCGGCGGGCACGATAAGGAGAAACCAGTATCCATTCCCCTGTCAGCGGGTTGTAGCGGCGGTGTGGGTATTCATCAGGCGGAATTATGATTTTCATGACTGGTATTGTCTGGTGCAGTTGTTTTTTGTCAAGGGGTGAGTAGAATGTGGGTATGACCAATACGATTCGGGCTTTTATTGCCATTCCATTACCATCAAAGGTACAGAGACAATTGGGTGAGTTGACGGCCGAAATGGCTGGTGTGGTGCCAGCCGGAGCCGTGCGTTGGGTGCGGCCAGAGTCGATGCACCTGACGGTGAGGTTTTTGGGGGATACACCAGTTTCTCGATTGGCGGCTTTGCAAGAGGTGTTGGATGAGGTAACGGCTGGTTTTTCACCATTTACGCTGCGATTGGCTGGCCTGGGTTGTTTCCCGAATATGCGGCGGCCACGTGTTATTTGGGCTGGTGTGGCGGGGGCATTGTCTGATTTGCAGACATTTAAGCAGGCGGTAGATAAGGCGTTGGTGCCATTGGGGTGGCCGGTAGAGGATCGGCCGTTTCGGGCACACCTCACATTAGGGCGAGTGAAAAATGCAGATCAACTACCACGCACGCTTTGGTCAGAAGAACAGGCAACTGCATTACAGGGAGAAATTCCCGTACAAGTGGTTCACCTGATGGAAAGCGAGCTTACACGACAAGGGCCGATTTACACAATTCGTCATGTCAGCCAATTAAGGGCCTGAAAACGGCCGTTCCATGTGAGGCACCTGATACGGCGAAGGTGGCATTGCCTTGGGCAACAAGCTGGGAGGGTAATGCAACGGGTCAGCAGCAAAACGTGCCACTTCTGCCGGAGAGCGCAGCCAGAAAAGTTGCTGATCTGGACGAAGCTGACTTAGCCGATACAACACATCTGGCCGTGCCCGCTTGTTATAATTCCAAATCCAGCCAAGAAACCGCCAAAAATGTGCGTCAAACAATGACTCCTTGCAACCAGGAGCAATATCTGGCCGGGGGCGATACAGATACATCAAGCGCCGTTTGATAGCACGCATAACACACAACCAGCGCGGCAAATCCAGAAAAACCACTGTGTCGGCGGCTTGTAAGCGAATATCCAATGTTTGCCGGTAGTTGCCATCTATAATCCATGCCTCTTCACGGACGAAATCAGCTACTTTTTGCTGCCATTCTGTCGAATCGCTTTCTACCCAACCCGGCTTCCAATAATGAACATCCAGATGAATGATGGGCAGATTCAAAGTTGCTCCTAGCTGGCGGGCCAGTGTAGATTTGCCAGAACCACTGGAGCCGATAATAACAATCCGTTTCATAGCAACAAAATCCTCAAGCAAGTCAATTGGTTCGGGGTGATGCCGAAAAAGAGTCTCTATGGGATAATTGGTGATAGACGGGTTGTTCGTCATAGTTGGTTCAATTGCATGTGTTTGTTCCCGGTACTGCACCATCATTTCTGTGACTACTCCTGACAGAAATTTGCTTTGTTACCTGAATAGTAAGAGAAAGAGGCAAAATCTTGAGTGAATTCGGCGTTAATACAATTCAGCAATCAGACCAAAGTACCAGTTTGCGTTGGGTAATTTCCCATCTGAAACGGCACAAATTATTGTTGTTGGTTATGGTAGGGGGGGCATTTGGCAATGCTGCTCTGGCTGCTGTTGTGCCGGTGTTGATTGGCGTTGCCTTTGATGCGGCTCTGGCTTCTCCAGCCAATTTGCGAATGATTGGCTGGGTAGCGGTGGGGATTGTTGTCAGTCAGGCAGTGCGGGCTGTTTTGCAGTTCGGCCGTAATTTTTCCAGCGCTGTTATTGGTGAGCGACTGGAACGGGATATGCGGGAGGAGCTATATGTGAGCTTGCTGGGGAAAAGTATGACTTTCCATGATTTTCAACCAGTGGGTGACACAATGGCACGGGCTACCAATGATGTCCATGAAATCAATTTTATGCTTAATCCGGGCATTAATCTGGTAGTTGGTTCGGCTAATTTTATGCTCATGCCAGTTGTGTTAGCCCCTCGTTATGACTGGCAATTGTTGTTTGCCCCTCTTTTTTTTGTGGTGACGTATATTTGGGCGTTACGACGTTATTTGCGTCAACTGGATCCGATTGCGGATAGGGTGCGACAGGCGTTTGGGGAGATGAATAGCCGACTGGCAGAGGCGATTGATGGGATTGAGATGGTGAAGGGGGCGAGCCAGGAGGTGCAGGAGATTGGTTTGTTTGCAGAGCGAGCGGGGGCATATCGGAATGCGGCCGTTGCTCAGGGGCGGGTGGAGGCCAGATTTTTGCCGTTGTTGCTTATGGGGATAACGCAGGCGATTGGTTTCACGCATGCGATGTTTTTGT
Source organism: Chloroflexota bacterium (assembly GCA_003696605.1). Taxonomy (GTDB): domain Bacteria; phylum Chloroflexota; class Anaerolineae; order Promineifilales; family Promineifilaceae; genus J033. Next base: position 2,496 of record RFGV01000136.1, read on the forward strand.
TTAATGCGGGTCGGTTAGCTGTGGGGGATGTGGTGGCATATATGGGGTTGTTGGCGTTGTTTGGGTTTCCTACGTTTATTTCGCTGATGGCGTATTCTCGGGTTTCGCTGGGGTTGGCTGGGGCACGTCGTATTTTGGAGTTGATGAATACGGAGACGACGCTGGATGAGAATGTGGATGGGTATGCGGGTGTTATTGAGGGGGCGGTGACGTTTGAGGATGTTACGTTTGGGTATGTGCCGGGTGTGGATGTGTTGCGGCGGGTGTCGTTTTCGGTGCGGCCAGGGCAGACGGTGGCGATTGTGGGGCAAACGGGTGCGGGGAAGAGTTCGTTGGTGAAGTTGATTAATCGTACGTATGATGTGCAAAACGGCCGTGTTTTGGTGGATGGTGTGGATGTGCGGGATTGGAATTTGGCGGCCTTGCGCCAGCAGATTTCTATTATTGAACAGGATATCTTTTTGTTTTCGCGCACAATTGCTGAAAATATTGCTTTTGGATGTCCGGATGCTACCCGGGAGATGATTATTGAAGCGGCCAAGATGGCTCAGGCGCATGAGTTTATTATGGGTTTTGAAGATGGGTATGAGACGGTGGTGGGAGAACGGGGTGTGACGTTGTCGGGTGGACAACGTCAGCGAATTGCGCTGGCGCGGGCGTTTTTGACAAGGCCGCGTATTCTTATTTTGGATGATTCTACCAGTGCGGTGGATAGCGCGACGGAGGATCAGATTCAACGGGCGATTATTCAGGCGGCGGCTCAGCAGACGACGTTTTTGATTACGCATCGGTTGTCGCAGATTCGTTGGGCGGATTTGGTGGTGGTGTTGCGGAAAGGGTATGTGGTTGATGTGGGGACGCATGATGAGTTGATGGTGCGTTCGGCAGCATATCGGCGGATTTTTGAGCAGTATGAGGCGATTGGTTTGTGAAGGGAGGGGGGATTATGAAGCCGTTGGTGTTGTATTGTCGGTGGCAGGAGGCGCGCTTGCGGTTGCGTGGTCGTGATGAAACGGCCGTTTGGGGGGAGTTGGTATTTGGCGCGGGGGAGAAGATGGTGAAACGGCCGTTTCGTTACATACTGGCGACTCAGGAACTGATGCTGGAGACGGAAAACGGCCGTGTTATTTTGGAGCTGGATGAAATGGGGGTGGTGATACAGGAGCGAGCAGCCTGAAAAACGGCCGTTAGCCCCACCGTTGCCGATATGCCTCAAACACATTCGGCAGGCTTTCCAGCTTTTGTAACAACTGATTCAGCTGATCAAGCGAGACAATTTCCACCACCATATAGACAGTCGTAATACTATTGGCCGTGGTTGTTTTCGCTTTGGGGGCATTGATTTTCAGTTTTTGTAATGTCCGCACAATGTCTTCAATCAGATCCGGGCGCCGATAAGCTTTAATAACTACTGGCACCGGATAAGTTTCATCTTCTGTGCGCCATTCCAGTTTTTCAATAATGCGGTCCCGATCGCTGACATTTTTGAGTTGTTTGCAATCCCGACGGTGAATCGTTACACCATGACCACGAGTGATATATCCACTGATTGGTTCAGGGGGGATGGGTTTGCAGCAACCAGCAATACGGGTTTGGATGCCGCCCAGCCCGTGAATGGTAAACCCGGAGGAGGAAGAGGGTGGTGTCGTCAGTAACGGCCGTAATTCATCATCCGGCTTTAATTTTTGTTGCATGGCTGCAATAGCCCCATTAATCTGGGCACTATGAATATCGCCAAACCCTACTTTGGCCAGAAATTCCTCCTCGTTATCATATTTCAAAGCGTGAGCAATATCCTCAATTGTGTAAGTATCCTGCAATCCAAGACGCCGTAACTCCCGCTCGACAACTTCCCGCCCCTGTCGAATATTTTGTTCCCGTTCTTGCTGGCGAAACCATTGCCTGATTTTGCTCCGTGTACGGGCACTGCCGGTGTATCCCAGAGAGGGGTTTAGCCAGTCACGGCTGGGGCCCCCTCGTTTGGCCGTGAGAATTTCTACCTGATCCCCAGATTTAAGCTTGTAGTCCAGAGGAACAATACGGCCGTTTACCTTCGCTCCCCGACAATGATGCCCCACATTGGTATGAATACTATAAGCAAAGTCAATAGGTGTTGCCCCAACGGGTAAATCAATGACATCCCCCTTGGGCGTATATACATAAATCCGCTCAGCCAATACTTCCGACCCAACCTCTTCCTCTTTAGTCGGAGAACTGTTATCAGCGTGAAGGATTTCTTCGAGTAACTTGCGAATATTCTGGATACGCCGTTTTTGCCCGCCAGAAACATGCGTATCTGTTTCCTTATATGCCCAATGCGCGGCCACCCCTTTTTCTGCTTCTTCATGCATGCGGCGTGTTCGGATTTGTACTTCCAGTGTTTCACCTGTTTCCGGGTCAATAACGGCCGTATGCAAAGACTGGTAACCATTTGGCTTAGGTGCAGCAATATAATCATCAAACTCATGTGGAATCGGCTTCCAAAGATCATGCACTTCAGCCAACACCAGGTAACACATACGCCGATCTTCATTCTCTTTTTCCCGAACATCCATCCGCGCATATGCTTCCGGATCACGAGGCTCCAAAATAACACGCAACGCTTGCACATCATAAATTTGGTCCAAGTCCACTTCTTTGCGCTGCATCTTGCGGTAAATAGAATAGATATGTTTTGGACGCCCTGTAATCGTCGCCTTTAACCCCAGCCGCTTAATTTTTTCTTCCAGTTTAGCCTTGGCTCTTCGGATTTTTTCATTTCTTTCCGCCCGCCGACTGGCCAGCTTGCGAGCAATATCCTTATATTTATCCGGTTCCAGATACCGAAATGCCAGGTCTTCCAACTCCCACTTCAGTTGCCACACACCCAATCGATTCGCCAGAGGCGCATAAATTTCCATGGCCAGCTCTGCCAACTCCATCTGCCGCTCCTTGGGCAAGTTGCTGGCCTTGCGCAAGTTTTGCAAGCTGTCAGCCATAATAATGAGGCCGACAATAATATCTTCTTCAATAATGGCCAGAATAGGGCGGAGAATATTTTCTCGTTTGGCACGAGTTTTGGATTGGTCTGCTTCGCTATCGTTTTTTATCCCCCCCCTGGAAAGACGATCACTTTTCCTGGCAAAGAAGTTATGGAGTGTATCAACACGCCTGGCCACGACAGCCCCGAATTGTTCTTCAATCTCCTGAACAGTTTTACCAGTATGCTCTTCCAGAATATCATGGAGGAGGGCACTGATAATTGCATCAGTGTCAACGCCCAATTCGGCCATGATATGGGCAACTGCCAAAGAGTGGGAGAAATAAGATTCTCCAGATTCACGAACGGCCGTTCCATGGGCCTCTTTGGCAAAAACATAAGCGCTCCGAACCTTTTGTTTCTCCGAGCCTGTTAATTCCTTCGACAACGAATTGATTAATCCGGCCAGATCCTCTTCTAAAACTTTTGTCATCGCTTATCAACATCCGCGAACAAACTGATAATAAATAAACGCCAATCGTTCAATCAAGTTTCGCTACAGGTCAACAGTCACCGAACCAACTGACTGAACACCATCCCCAAAAACAACAGGCGCTCCCTTACGGAGACGCCTGTCGCCTCTCAAATATGCCCTTTCAAAAGCATGTCACAAAGATCGCACCGATGTGTCTGATATACCATCAATCATCAGACACACTGGCGTCTCCAGCATTTGCCTCGTTACCCGACGAGGCATCCTTGTGCCGCAGATGAGAAACCTGCTCTTTCACGTGTGAAGCCCGTTCCTTGCCAGTGTCCAGTACAATGCGTGCCTGCTCCTGAACCCGGCTGCGGGTTTCGGCGACAACCTGACCAGCCTTATCCAGATACTCCTGACGATATTGGTGAATTCGTTCCTGGCCTGTTTGCCGCCATTCCTGACTCATATTCGCCAGGCGAGCACGCGTTTCTTCGCCTGACTGGGGTGCCAAAATGAGAGCTGTAGCTGCACCCACCAAACCACCTATTACAAATCCTGCCAGAAATGCGCCCAAATCGCTATTATTTTCGCTCATTTTCCTTCTCCTTTTGTCGGTAATTTTACCGATACTACTAATAAGTTGGTATTTTTGCCGGCTAATCGGTTAGATTTTTACGTGGATCGCCAAACAGGGCGCGATACCCTCGGCGAATACCGGCCATAATGCTGGTTGCTTTGGTTACGGGCTTGACTACATTTTGGCTCATGAAAACAGTTGTGCCCCGCACCATGCCGATTGTTTCGTTGGTCTTTTCCAGAATTGGCTTAATTTCGAATTCGACAATATTGACCAAACGAATGACCATTACCAGCAAGATCATTAACACCAGACCAAACACACAAGATTCCAATGCCAGGGCAATGATGAGAATGTCCCGTACGGCTTCGATAGTTGGTGCCTGGGTCCGGGCTAGCCAAATGGTGCTCCAGATGAACCCAATTGCTAGAAGCAGTGCCAGGATGATGCCGATAATAATATAGACTCTGGATATTAATTTTTTGTTGGAATGTTGTCTTGGATTATTTGGAATTTGCATGTTCATAGGATTTTCCACCTGATGATGACTTGTGAATGCCTGAAAAACTGTTGTCTGCGAAAGATATCTTGCCTGAAACGGTTTGTGTGGGTGGCTTTTATAACAATTTAAAGTATATACTGTTAAAACACGCGTTCAAAATGTTTGGTGCTTTTGGTTTATTGGCGTGATGGTTCGTTTTTGATGAGCCATCGGCTGATGAGTAGAGCTACCCAGGCGCCAAGGCTGGCACTGAAGAGGTGGATGACGCCCAGTTTGAGCAGGGTGATGTTCAGGAAGGTGCCGAGGAAATGGCCGAGAGCGAAACCTGTCCAAGAGGCAAGCAGATAGAGGATGAGGTGTCGAGGGGGGCCGCCGAATAGCAGGTGGAATGTGGCGCCGTAGGCTGTGGCAATGAGAAAGGCAAAGATAATGGGGGCTGCGATTCCTGTCATGGTGTTTGGGTGCTCCTGGCGTTGTTTGAGGTGTTGGTTGAATCGGGCTGGGGATTAGTGATGATGCCACCGCCAAGACAAATGTCGTTGTTGTAGAAAACGGCCGCTTGTCCGGGAGTAATGCCATATACAGGTTGATCGAAGTCGGCGCGAATACGGCCGTTTCCCGTCACCGTTATCGTTGCCAACATCGGCCGTGCCTTATACCGAATCTTTACCGCTGCCCGAATTGATGCTTCAGGTGGATTACCTGCAATCCAATTCACATCCCGCGCATACAGCGTGCGCTGCCCCAATGCTGTTCGTGGCCCCACAATCAGAGCATTACGCTGCACATCCTTACGCAATACATACACTGGTTCATTCACCGCAATACCCAGTCCCTTGCGTTGTCCAATTGTATAAAATGCCAACCCCTCATGCTGCCCCAATTCTTGTCCATTCAAGTCCAAAATGGGACCAGGACGGCTGGCTTCAGGGCTGTATTGTCGCAGAAACCGTCGGTAGTCCCCATCGCCGAGGAAACACAGATCCTGACTCTCCTGCTTGCTGGCTACTGGCAGCCCAAAACGGACGGCCAGTTCACGCACGGCACTCTTCGTATATTCACCCACAGGGAAGAGAACATGTGCCAACTGTTCTTGGGTGAGCATGTGTAATACATAAGATTGGTCTTTGTCTTCATCCACACCCTTGAGCAACTGGTAGCCTGTTTCTGTATGATGTACTCGTGCATAATGTCCTGTTGCCAGAAAATCAGCCTCCAGAGCTAATGCCTGGTTAAGCAACCAGTTGAACCGAATTTGGCGATTGCACTCAATGCACGGGTTGGGCGTGCGCCCCAGGGCGTGTTCGTCAATAAAAAACTGAACGATGGTACGACGGAAGTATTTTTGTGTATCAACTACGTAAAAAGGAATGTCTAGCAAATCGGCTATACGACGGGCATCAGCCATTTGGTCGGGGGTGCAGCAGCGATTGACTGGAGCCTGGGAGCCAATGCCTGGTTCACTCCACAGCCGCATCATCATGCCGATGACCTCGTATCCTTGCTCGACTAGCAAGGCTGCTGCCACGGAACTATCTACGCCGCCGCTCATGGCGACGACAACGCGCTTGTTTTTCTTGTGTGTCATTTAAATTTCTGTTATCCCTGGTTTGTTTCTTGTTTCTCAGGCTGTTGTTGTTTCCAGTGCTTGTAGTTTGGGAATGATGCGTTGGAGTGTGTGGATGGTGTAGTCTATTTCTTCTCTTGTGTTTTGTGTGCCGACTGTAAGGCGCAATCCGCCTTTGGTCCATTCTGGGCCGAGACCGATTGCCTCTAAAACGGCCGATGGTTTGGGATCGCCGACTTTGCAGGCCGAGCCACTACTGGCGGCAATGCCGGCCATATCGAGATGCATCAGAAGATCATTTCCGTTTACATGACGGAATGCGAAGCTGGCGTTGTGTGGCAATCGCTCGACAGGATGACCGGTTAGCTGGCAGTCTGCTGGAAAGCTGTTGAGAATGCCAGTGATGAGGTGATCGCGCAGTTGTTGGTAGTGTTGGTTGCGTGTTGTCAGTTCGGCCATTGCCAGTTGTAGGGCTTTGGCGGAGCCGACGGCCAGGGGAACGTTGGCAGTGCCAGCCCGACGGCCTTCTTCGTGGCTGCCTCCGGTGAGGGTGGGGATGAGGTTGATCCCTTGCCGTACGTAGAGGATGCCGATGCCTTTGGGGCCGTAGAATTTGTGGGGGGCGATGCTGAGCAGGTCGATGGGTAAGTCGTGCATGTTCCAGGTTCTGGTGGCGATGGCCTGGATGGCGTCGGTATGGAAGAGGATGTTGTGGGCACGGGCGAAACGGCCGATTTCTTCGATTGGTTGTAGTGTGCCAATTTCGTTGTTGGCGGCCATGATGCTAATGAGAACGGTGTCTGGTCGAACGGCCGTTTTCAGGTCACTTAACTGCACCTGCCCATATTCATCCACAGGCAACACCGTCAGATCAAAGCCATACAAGTCACGGAGTTGCTCGGCCGTTTTTAGCACAGCACTGTGTTCAATCGCACTCGTAATCAGATGGTTTCCCCGCCCAGATACACGAGCTGCCATCATAACCCCGCGCAAGGCCAGATTATCACTCTCGGAGCCGCATCCAGTAAAGACAATTTCCTTCGGTTGGGCATGAAGCAAGTCTGCAATTGTTTGCCGTGCATTTTCCAGTGCCCGCTGAGCAAGACGGCCGTATTCATGTACCGAAGACGAATTGCCATAAATCTCATTCCAGTAGGGCGCCATCGCCGCTACCACTTCTGGATGCACTGGCGTTGAAGCGCCATGATCCAAATAAATTCGCTTTCTTTCCATTACTCAAATCCCCATCACAGGTTCAAGTGTATCACCATTCAAAGTTAAATCATTTCAAAAAACCAGTTACCAAACAGTTAGATCCCTTTCAAAACAAAACCTCCCGTGGCTGATAACATCGAGATCGAACACGGGAGGTAAAGAAGCTGTATTCGTTTCGCTAAAATCAAGTCTCAGCCACAGGCAAACACACTGTAAATGTTGTTCCTTTCCCCTCGATGCTATCTACTTTAATTGTACCATTATAATGTTCGATAGCCTCTTTGACCATGTAAAGCCCCAATCCGGTACCAGCAATACCACGCTCAACGGCCGTTTGTGCCCGGAAAAACCGACCAAACAAATTCGGTAACGCCTGTTTGGGTATGCCAATCCCCTGATCCTTAACAATAATCTCCACCACATTATCCTTATGCGCTGCTTCCACCCGCACAGACCCAGACAACGTGAACTTAATGGCATTATCTACCAGATTCTTGATAGCCATATACAGAATTTCCCGATCCCCCATCACCAACGGTAAATCAGGTTCAATCCGCTGAATAAAAGTCAGTCCCTTTTCTGTGGCAATATCAGCCAACGGAGGCAGCATTTCCTCAAAAATCGGATTGAGAGACAATGGCTCAGGTCGTCGCTGAAATTCCTGCGACTCCATTTTCACCACCTGCAACATCTGTCGTACCATTTTTTGCAGACGGTCACTTTCTCGTTCGATAACACCCAGAAAACGGTCCGCTTTTTCCTTTTCCTGTGCCTTACCTTCTCGCAACAGCCGGGCATACATCAAAATCGTAGCCAACGGTGTTCGCAATTCGTGGATAATGCCATGAAAGAAGTCGTCACGCATTCGTTCCACTTCCCGAATCTGACTCAGGTCGCTAAAGACCATGATCAGTTCGCTGACTTCACCCTCCTCGTTACGAATGGGGGCGCCACTAATCAGCACAGGGACTGTGCTGCCGTCGTTGTGGTACACATCGGCGGCCAACTGTGGGTATTCGTTGGTTGCTTTTTTAACAGTTTGGATAAACTCTTCAATATTGCCATTTTTCAGGCGGATGATGTCGGTTGCTTTTTGGGCAATAATTTCTTTGGTTTCGTCATAAATCAGGGTAAGGAAAGCGTCGTTTACGTGGGTAATATATCCTTCTGCGTTAATGGTCAGAAGACCCTCGGACATATTGGCGAAGATGGTTTCGATGCGTCGTTTTTCTGCGATAACGTCGGCATGAAGACGGGCATTTTCGATAGCCGCCGCCAGGGGGCCACCAATGGCCTGGAGCAAGCGCAGATCGTTTTCATTGAACTTGCCGGTTTGTTTGTTGATAGCTTGCAGAATGCCGATAACGCGTTCTTCGACCTGTAGGGGAATGCAGATCATGGAGTGGGTCTGGAAGCCGGATTTTTTATCTACCTGGCGATAAAATCGCTTGTCTTTGTACACATCGTTGATGATGACGGCTTCTCGGTGTTCGGCGACCCAGCCAGCGATGCCTTGTCCCCGTTTGAGGCGGATGGGAGCCAGAGGTTTGAAGAGTGGTCCCATCAGTTCGTCTACAAAGATGATGTCGCCGGTGGTGTTTTCGATGAGGCCGATGGAGACAGATTCTACGTTGAGGGTGCGGCGAACGGGATCCATAAGTTGTTGGAAGATGTCCTGAAGGTTGAGGGTGGAGGTGAGGGCATAGCTGATGTCGGAGACGACGGAGAATTCGACTTCTTGGCGGTGTACCTGGCGCAGGAGGTAGGCACGGTCGAGGAAGATGGTGATGTGGCGAGCCAGGGATTCGGCCGTTTTCTGGTTGACAGGACAATCTGGTGGTGGGTCTATCAGGCACAGGATGCTGGGAGGGGCTAGGGGAGGGTATTCTCCTTTGTAGGG
>RFGV01000137.1 GCA_003696605.1 Chloroflexota bacterium
GATTCAGCCCCATAACTGATTCTCGTTTGGGCTGTCCTTTTTTAGTTGTTGTCATGTTACAAAAGTTTTTGTGAAGCCCACGTATTTTCAAATCTTTTTGGAGGACAAACATGAAAAAATTGGGTTTACTCATCTTGTTATTGGGCATGCTTCTAGTCGCCTGTGGCGGCGAGGAGCCTACCCCTGTGCCCACAAACACCCCTGCCCCTACCAACACACCCGCCCCCACCAACACCCCTGCTCCAACCCCTACCCCAGAAACCAAAGCCGTTAAAAATTTGGAGGATGCACGCAGTGCTGTCATCCAAATTGAAGCACAGGGCACTTTCGTCGATCCATCAGAGGGTATGATGTTTAATGTAACGGGTCGAGGGAGTGGATTTATCATAGACGAATCCGGTATTGCTGTAACTAATAACCATGTTGTTGGTGGCGCAGCCTTGATCAAGGTGTTCGTAGCCGGTGAGGATCAACCTCGTAATGCCAAAATTCTGGGGGTCTCTGAATGCTCTGACCTGGCTGTTATTGACATTGAAGGTGAAGATTTTCCTTTCCTGGAATGGTATGAAGGGGATATCAATGTGGGAATGGATGTGTTTGCGGCCGGATTCCCGTTAGGTGATCCGGAATATACCCTGACTCGTGGCGTTATCTCCAAGGAACGCGCAAATGGGGAAACGTCATGGGCGTCGGTGGATGCTGTGCTGGAGCATGATGCGACAATTAATCCGGGTAATTCAGGTGGGCCGTTGATTACGCCAGATGGTCAGATTGTGGGTGTTAATTATGCCGGTGCATCCTCGGTAAATCAGTATTTTGCTATTTCGCGTGACGAAGCTCGCCCAATTATTGAAACCCTGCGCACAGGTGAGAATCTGGAGTCGATTGGTGTGAATGGGCAGGCTATTCTAACGCAAGATGGCTTGTCGGGTATTTGGGTTTCGGCCGTTACCTCTGGCAGCCCCGCCGACAGAACTGGCATTCGTCCAGGTGATATTATCACCGAAATGGAGGGACTGATTCTGGCAACAGATGGCACAATGGCTGATTATTGTGATATTTTGCGGACGCACGATCCGGATGACACTTTATCGGTTCGCGTGCTGCGATTTGAAACAGAAGAAGTGCTGGAAGGTCAGCTAAACGGCCGTGAACTGGAGCAGGTTTTTTCGTTTGCCCAAACATTGAATGAAGAAGTGCCAGATAGCTCTACATCGGAAAGTGGGGCAGCCGGCTCCAACACCTATGGTGAATATGTGACTGTAACGGATGATTCCGGTTTGTTGCAGATAGAAATTCCGGCAGCATGGCGTGATGTAGATGGCAGTGCCTGGATAAATGATAGTAGTGGTGAGGTGCTTGGCATAGCTGTGCGGGCAGCTCCTGATCTGGATGGCTTCCTGAATTCGTTTAATGTACCGGGGGTAGACTTCCGCGCATCAGCCGCTTTGGGTGATTTGGGAACGGAAGAAGCGCTTGATTTCGTTGATTTCTCAAATAGTTGTGTGTATGGTGGACGGCAACCATTTGAGGATGAGTTGTACACAGGCCATTATGATCTGTGGTCTGAATGTGGAGATAACAACGCGGTGATTATTATTTTGGCGACCAAGCCAGCTTCGGATGATGTGTTGTTGCTGGTTACTATGCAGATTTTGTCAGATGCCGATCTGGAAGCTTTGGATCGCGCATTGCGTAGTTTTGTGCTATCGCAATAAAGCTGGTTGGTCGTGTAACAATGTGAAAAGAGGGGCGGAATAGTCTGCCCCTCTTTTTGTTGGCATGGGGTTATTGTTTCAAGTCTTGCAGGATGGCCTGGGCGGCCAGGCGACCAGGTTCGCCGGTAATGCCGCCGCCGGGGTGTGTACCAGCACCGCATAGGTACAGGTTGTCAATTGGTGTGCGGTATTGGGCATAGCCGGGTACAGGCCGCATAAAAAGGAGTTGGTCTAACATGAGTTCGCCGTGATAGAGGCTGCCTTCGGCCAGGCCGTAAGTTTGGGCAAGATCGGTTGGGGTAAGCAAGTGGTAGTGCAGGATGTGTTTTTTGAGGTCGGGGATGTATTCGGTGAGGGTGTCGAGGACTGTTTGGGCAAGGGTTTCTTTTTGTTGTTGCCAGGTGGACTGACGTAGGTGGAATGGGGTGTATTGGATGTGGATGGACATGATGTGTTTTCCCTGGGGGGCCAGGGTGGGGTCGGTGAGGGTGGGAATACGAATGTTGAGATACGGCCGTTCTGAGAATTGTCCATATTTAGCAGCATCGTACGCTTTTTCCAGATATTCCAGACTGGGTGAAATTTGAATACGGCCGTTTAGCCTGTGCCACTCACCATCTGGCATGGCTGTAAATTGGGGCAAGCCATCCAATGCCAAATGCATTTTAGACACAGCGCCCCGGAATTTTATTTGCCGTACCGCTCGCAGGAAGGATGGATCGAGTTCGCATGGATCGATGAGATCGACAAATGTATGGTACGGATTAGCTCCAGAGACAACAGTTTTGGCTCTGATTTCCTCCCCATTTTCCAGCACAACACCTGCAGAACGGCCGTTTTCCACCAGGATTTGTGACACAGCCGCCCCCGTGCGCACCGC
>RFGV01000138.1 GCA_003696605.1 Chloroflexota bacterium
AAGGGGGATTTTTACGGTGATCATCTCAACAATATTTTTTCAGGTTTACGGGATATTCAGATACTGCTTGATCTGCGTCAGTGCAGATCCGCTCTGTGCACTGTCGTATGTGGCGATGCGCTTCTTCTTGTTCGTCACCGACACATCGGCGAAGGTGACGTTCTCATTGTTCCAGATGCCCACGATGTCATTGTAACTACGTGCCTGCAAGGTGCCGGCGCTGTCCATCCAGAACGTGCCGGCAGCAAGATTTGCATCTCCAGCCGGCATCTGAAGTTTGGTTTCGGCATTGTTGTGCCAGTCTCCGGCGGGATGCTCGCTTGCGAGCGTGTATCCGCTTGGCGGTGTAATCGACAACGGCTGCCCATTCAGGTCATAGGGTACACGCAGGTCGTTGTTGGTTGTGTGTTGATAGAGCGAGAATCCCTTGTCGATGTTGTAATGGAACACGTCTTGCGTGTTCGCCCAAAACGACGCCTCGCTGATGTTGTAAAGCGTCGCGTGCAGATTGTTGCCGCTCACATCGTACAGCGTTGAGCTTGCACCTTCAGCCAGTGGATAATGAGCAACAAGATTCGCATTTCCCGGATCGATACCTGCTGCGCCAATGCTGTAAATGTACTGCACTTCGTCAGCAGTCAAGGTGCGATTATAAAATCGAACGTCACAAATTTGCGCATTCAAGTACCGTGATCCATCTAACCTACCAACGACAGCTGGTGCATCAATAATATTAGGTGCCGTGCTTGAACCTTCTGTTGCTCCTGCGACCTCAATACCGTCAACATATATCTTGCAATGCGTGGCATCTATCGTTCCTGGAATCTTTGTCACAGCGATATGATGCCAAGCCCCTGTTGAAATAGCAGATGTAGCTCTGAATCTGTTAATCCAAAAATCTATTGCGGGTCGCGCTTGATTCAATGTAAGAGATAACCCTGAACCTGTTACTCCTGTACTGTCATTTCCCATTGCAGAATCCCAACCACCAGGAGTTGCTGGCAGATAAACCCAACAACACATAGTTAACTCTGCATCTCCCGAAATACCCAAATTAGAAGATGAGATAGCATAATCATCCACCCCATCAAA
>RFGV01000139.1 GCA_003696605.1 Chloroflexota bacterium
CAGTGGCTGAAGAGCCGGCAGTGGAAGCTGTGGATGCGGCAGAAACGGCCGTTACTGAGCCAGCAATTGTCGAGCCTGTGGCTGAAGATACCGAATTACCCGAACCGGTGATGGCTACCCTGGAAACCGAAGAAGATGAGGAAATTGAAACGGCCGTTGCTGAAGCCGAAGAAACACCCGTTGTCGAATCCACAGACATACCACTACCCACCCTGCCCGAGCAAGACAGCAAGAAAAAGAAAAAAGAAAAGAAACGGAGTGTCATTGTAGCCCGGCCTACAGAAATTGAAGAAGAAGAACAAGAGCCTGACAAACCCGGCCGGAAGCGCAAATCCCGCAAAGGCAAACAACTCATCTTCGATGAAGATCTTGGCGAAGTTGTCATTAAACGCAAGCGCAAAGGCAGTCGTCGTCGCCGTGACTGGGCTGACATAGATGACTTGGATGACCTCGACGAATTCGAGGACTTTTAAAAAGATTGTAACCAGGCAAATTCACATAGGCGCAGAGAACAACCAGTTTCGGTTATTTCCTCTGCGTCTATGCGAGTTTAAGATACTTTGTTGGCATGAAAACTGGTATGAGCAAAAAAAAGCAAACCAAAACCAGACACGTGCCACATCGGACATGTGTGGCCTGTCGGCAAAAAACCGACAAAAGGCAATTGACAAGAATTGTCCGTACACCTGAAGGTAATATCATCATAGACCCTACCGGAAAACAAAACGGACGTGGGGCTTATGTATGTCATAAAACAGAATGCTGGCACAAAATTGTGCAAAATGCACGTATATTAGGCCATGCATTGAAAACAGAACTTACTTCGGCAGATTTGGCCTACCTGGCTGAAAATCAGCCGGAGACAATGGAGTAAAATATCATAAAAGCACAATTGTATCTGACAATTGTGTTAGAGCTGGGTTTATTGCGGACTTGGTTAGGGAAGTGGAAGCATGACAAAAACAAAATCAAAAGCACCAATTGAAGTACCTGCATTTATTACCGTGCGCGATCTGGCCGCTCGGATGGAAGTCAGTCCAATTGATGTGATCAAAGAATTGATGCGTAATGGCATTATGGCAAACATCAATCAGGAGATTGACTTCGACACGGCCAGTATTGTCGCTGAAGAGATGGGCTTTGAGGTTGTCGCCCCAACGACACAAAAAGAAGAAGAGGAAGAAGAAACAACCGAAAAAACCGTCTGGCGTAAAATTTTGGCCGAAGAGCGGGAATCTGATCTGAAACCACGTCCACCGGTGATTACCATGCTGGGGCATGTTGACCATGGTAAAACATCGTTGCTGGATGTGATTCGCCATACTAATGTGCAGGCCAAAGAAGCAGGCGGAATCACGCAACATATTGGCGCGTATCAGGTGGAGCATAACGGCCAATTGATTACTTTTTTGGATACGCCTGGGCACGAGGCGTTTACGGCCATGCGGGCACGAGGCGCACGGGCTACTGACATTGCCATTTTAGTTGTGGCTGCTGATGATGGTGTGATGCCACAAACAAGAGAGGCAATTGACCATGCGCGTGCTGCCGGAGTGCCTATTATTGTTGCTTTGAATAAGATTGATCTGCCGACAGCAAATCCACCACGTGTTATGCAACAGTTGGCTGAATTAGGATTGGTCCCGGATGAATGGGATGGCGATACCATGGTGATTCCGGTATCTGCCAAGGAGAAAACGGGTATTGAAGACTTGCTGGAAGCAATTTTGTTAGTGGCTGAAGAAATTCGACCGCGTGCAAACCCGAATGCTTCGCCAACGGGTACTGTGCTGGAAGCCCGCAAGGAAAAGGGGCGCGGGATCATGGTGACATTGTTGGTGCAGAATGGCACGTTGAAGCGGGGGGATACATTGTTGATTGGGGAGTATTACGGCCGTATCCGTGCTATGTTCGACTTTCGCGGCAAACCTGTCAAGCAGGCTGGTCCTTCCACCCCTGTTTCTGTTTCTGGCCTTAATGGTGTGCCTCAAGCTGGTGACCAATTCCGCGTGGTTTCCAGCGAAAAAGAAGCACGCAAGATTGTGGAAGAACTCGAACGAGAGCGGCAAGAACACCTTACACGTTCCCGCACAGCCACATTAGAAGAATTCTTTAGCCGTTTGCAAGAAGGCGAAACGAAAACCCTCAATCTGATTGTCAAGGCAGACGTGCAAGGTTCACTTGAACCAATAGTCAATTCATTGAAGAAGCTTAGTACAGAAGAAGTCGATGTGGAAGTGATCCGGGCGGATACCGGTAATGTGACGGAAAGTGATGTGATGTTGGCTTCTGCGTCTGATGCAATTATTTTGGGCTTTAATGTGGATGTGGATACGATTGCCAAAGCAGCCGCTGCCAATGAGCACGTAGAAATCAAGACCTATAACATTATTTATAAGCTGCTTGAAGATGTAGAAAAGGCCATTAAAGGACTTTTGGAACCTTCTTATGAGGATGTGACCATCGGCCAGGCCGAAGTGCGGCAGGTGTTCAGGATTAAGAGCGTAGGGACTGTGGCCGGATGCTATATGCGCTCTGGTGTAGCCCGCCGTAATGCTAAGGCTCGTGTGATTCGTAACAACCAGGTTCTTTTTGAAGGGGACGTGGCCAGTTTGAAACATTTGCAGGAAAATGTGCGAGAGGTGAAGACTGGCTTTGAGTTTGGTGTTGGGTTGAATGGTTGGAATGAATTTGAACCGGGGGATATTATTGAATTCTTTGAAACCCGGCGTGTGGAAAGCTGATTGTTGAATTGTTGAATCCCAGATTGCGTGAGACGGCCGTTTTGTTACACCATCTCATGTAATCGGGGATTCTTTTTTGTGAGGGGTGTACCATGAGCAAAATTCGGCAACAACGAACTGCCCATCAAATTCAGATGATTCTCAGCGAGCTTTGCCAACGTGAACTACGTGACCCACGTTTGCAACTTCTTACTATTACCGAAGTCACCATCGACCGTGAACTCCAATACGCAGATGTTTATGTCAATGCGCTTGGCGATGAATCACGTCGGGACGAAGTCATGGCAGCCCTCAAAAAAGCTACTGGTTTCTTTCGGCGAGAAGTTGCTCATCGCTTACGTTTGCGTACCGCGCCCCAGCTAATTTTTCATTGGGACCCCACACTGGCGCAAGCTGAGCGTGTTCACCAGATACTCAACAGTCTGGAAATTCCTCCGGTAGATGAAGAAGAGTAAAGTTAGACCGGTTGGTATATACTTTGCCTTAAAAATTCGCAGTAAAGGAAACATTTTGTGTCCACAACAATAGAAGCCATCAAACAAGCGATTGATTCTGCTCAAAACATTATTGTATTCACGCATATTGGTCCAGATGGAGATGCTCTTGGTTCATTAACTGCCACTGGGGTGGCGCTGCAGTTGCTGGGAAAAGATGTAACACTCGTTTGCGACGATAGCCTGGTTTCTCGTTTTCAGTTTTTGCCACTTATTGATAATGTGCAAAAGTCACCTGGCAGCCAGTCCAGCTACGATTTGGTGATTGTGGTTGATTGTGGTGACAGGAAACGGATGGGTGGGGCTTTTGCGGCTTTACCAGCGTCACACGGGCCAATCATTAACATTGACCATCATATCACCAACACCCGATTTGGTGATATTAATCTGGTTGTGCCTACCGCTACTTCTACGACGGAAATTTTGTATCAGTTGTTTTGCCAAATGGGCCTTCCCTTAACGGCCGAATTGGCTACCAGCCTGCTTACAGGCCTGGTGACTGATACGCTCGGCTTTCGTACAGACAACGTATCAGCTCAGACTTTGAAGATTGCCAGCGAGTTGGTGGAAGCTGGTGCCAATTTATCCCTTATTACAGCACAAACACTTAACTTGAAGCCCCTTTCCACATTATTGCTTTGGCGTATTGGTCTAAACAAGATGAATATTGAAGATGGGCTGGTATGGGCGAGTATTTCCAGTGAGGAGCGGCAGGCGATTGGCCACACGGGTGATAGCAGTGGCGGGTTAGTAAATTTGTTTGCAGATATTGATCGGGCTGCAATGGGTGTGGTCTTGCTGGAAATGGAGGATGGTACAGTGCGGGTTGGTTTTCGCTGTCGTCCCCCTTATGATGTGTCGGTTGTGGCAACGGCATTGGGTGGAGGCGGTCATCCATTGGCTTCGGGTTGTACATTGGAGGGGCCATTGGCAAAGGCTGAGGCGCGGGTCGTTTCTTTGTGTAAGCAGGCAATTTGTGAGCAAACAGTTCAAGAGAAAGTGCTTCCTCAATCCTGACCTCTTCAGGTTTTCTTCTAATTATTTATGAATAAATCACTAGCCGGGATTTTGGTAGTTGATAAGCCTTCTGGTATGACGTCACATGATGTGGTGCAGCGGGTGCGACGTGTTGCCGCTACCCGGAAAGTTGGTCATGCGGGCACGCTGGATCCGCTGGCAACGGGGGTGTTGCTGGTGTGTGTCGGCCAGGCGACAAGATTGCTGGAGTATCTTGTGGGGCGGCCAAAGCGGTATGTGGCGACAGTTCGTTTGGGGCAGGAGACGGATACTTATGATGCAGAGGGGGAAGTGGTAGCAGAACGGCCGTTTTCCCATGTTTCTCGTGAAGCTATCGAGAAGATTTTGCCCCAATTCCGTGGCGAGATTCAGCAACGGCCTCCGGCATATTCTGCTATCAAGCAAGGTGGCCAGCCTCTCTATAAACTGGCAAGGCAGGGTGTCGAGGTAGAACGGCCGTTACGTACGGTGACAATCTACCAACTCGACCTGCTTGATTGGAATCCCCCCTATCTAAAACTCGACATAACCTGCTCAAGCGGCACATACATACGCTCTCTGGCCCATGATTTCGGGCAAGTATTGGCGTGTGGTGGCCACATCACCAGCTTACAACGTACAGCCGTTGGCGAATTTACCCGCCAACAAGCAGTTCCCCTTGCTCAAATTACGGCCGAATCATTGCCGAATTTACTCCTGCCAGCCAGAAACGCAGTCGCCCACCTGCCACAACTTTTCGTAACAACGGCCGAAGCCACACAACTGCGACTGGGGCAACGAATTGAACGACAGGCAGAGCACCCCCACGCAGAAGAAATTGCTGCTTTTGATTCAGAAAATCGGTTTATTGGCATTTTGGTGGCTCGTGACAAGGCCTGGCAACCGCGCAAAATATTTAATGGGGAACTTTGAGAATAGCCTGGTTTTTGCTTCACCAGACTGATACACTCTGATAAAATAGCCGGCAAACAAACCCACACTTCAGGTAAACAATGACCCAATCAGTTATCCGGGTTTCCGACCTTAGAGATGTAACACCCGATCGGCCAACTTTTTTAGCCATAGGTTCATTTGATGGCGTGCATCGTGGCCACCAAAGTCTGCTACGAGAAATGGTTCAGGCGGCGAGAGCTGCTGGTTGCAGGGCTGCAGTGCTTACTTTTTTTCCCCATCCACGACGAGTTATTCAAAATTTAACGACTCCTTATTACATCACTACTTTGGAAGATCGGGTTTCGCTGCTGGCTGAATCCGGGATTGATTTGATAATTACCCAACCATTTACTGAGCAAGTGCGGCGCACACGTGCTGCCGAGTTTGTTGAGCAGCTTTGCCAATATCTGAATTTGCGAGCGCTTTGGGGTGGGAATTTTGCTTTGGGATATCAGCGTGAGGGTGATCTACCGTTTTTGCAACGGCTGGGTGCCGAGAAGGGGTTTGAGGTTCATGTTGTGCCGGCGCTGGTCACTTGGGCGGGAGAATTGGTGAGTAGTAGCCGGGTGCGGCGCGGATTGCAGGCGGGTGATATGGAGGATGTGAATGGGTGTTTGGGACGGCCGTTTCACCTGAGTGGTGTCGTCATAGAAGGCGACAAACGAGGGCGTACTATTGGTGTGCCTACGGCTAATCTCCAAACGTGGGAGGAACAACTTCTCCCGGCTAACGGTGTGTATGCGACTGTTGCCCGCATCGGTGATAAGCGGTATTTAGCTGCCACAAATATTGGTGTTCGTCCTACAGTGAGTGGCAAGAAAAAAACAGTTGAGGCGCATTTGCTTGATTTTGAAGGAGACCTGTATCATCAATCGCTTACGCTTGAATTCTGGCATTTTATTCGCTCGGAACAAAAATTTGACAGTTTGGATGCCTTAAAAGCGCAAATTCAGACTGATATAATCCGGGTGCGAGAACTCCTGCAAAAGGATTCGCAGATGTGAGGATGCAGTTGTAGTAAAATCGCTTCGTTTTTTAGTCAGGTTTGTTATTGGTGGGGAGAAAAACGGGGTTGCCGGTACGAACAACGGCCGTTTCTGTGACAAGCCCATAAAAACCACGCCGACCATTTTCCAAAAATTGCAAAGTTTCTTTCATAAGCCATGCTGGCGGGTCTTCTGACATGGACAACATAAACCGACTAAACGGGGCACATGGGGCAATGGGGGCTATATTGTTCAGCAATATATCTCCTTCATCTGTGCGAATCAGGACGCCATGAGTCAGGTCAGCAAGGGAAAGGGTATATTCGCTGTGGACAAGGATGTTTTCACCAGCGATACCCGGTGTTGCATGGGGGCCAAAGCGTTTTTGTAAGGTGTCGTATTGTGTAGTGAACATGAAGGAGATACCATTTATTTGACGGTTGCGTGAACGAGGATGGTCGGTATGGTGGATATCGAGGATTTCTTGCCAGGTGTCTTGCAGGCCAATGATGCCGTTTGGGGTGAGGCGCAGAGCAGGCACGACGCATAATCCAGAAGGATCATAAGTCCGAAACGGCCGTTCTCCATGTTTGAGGCTTTCCGGTTGTACTTGCAATTGAGAGATGACACCTATTTGAATCATAATTCCTTCGGGGGCGCGGCTGGGGCTTGCCAGGCGGGCGATTTATGAACATGAACAACTTTCCAGCCTTCGGCCGTTTTTACCAGGACACGACTTTCATTATGAGTGCGGTGTTTAATACCCTCTTTGTCAGCAATCGTGAGCATAAAAGTATAGCTTACAATTGCTGTGTCTCCATAGAGTTGCAAGCGTGGTTCCAGCAAGTCATAGCGAAAGTCTCGCTCTGTACCAGCCCAACTATGCTCAATCATAAAGAAATGAAAGTCTAGCCCATCTTGCCGATGTGGCGTAACAAACCATTCATATAGAGACAAATCGTGGCTGGTAGTGGCTTTGTAGGTGGTCACATCACGAGTGAAAATGCTGCGCAGATGTCGGTGCAAAAATTCCCAAATTTCCTTTTCGGTTTTGTCCATCTGGTGTGTCCTTTTTTCTGTTATTGTCCCAAGTATTGTAATGCCAGTTGCACCCGTTCATCAATGGTTTGGGCTTCACGGGGAATATGTTGCAGGGCAGCTTGTGCTTCCACAATGCTGAAGCCAAGCCCAGTTAGTATGTCTATCACATCTGCATCAACGTCGCTGACGAGGGGGACGGTGGTGGAAACGGCCGTCAGGTCAAGTTTGTCGCGCAACTGGAACATAATTCGCTCGGCTGTTTTCTTGCCAATTCCCGGAACACGTTGGAGAATGGCCGTTTCTTCCCGCATAATGGCACTTTTTAGCAACTCCGGGCTTAGCGTAGACAAAATTGCCAAAGCCACCTTGGGACCAACGCCATTTACCCCCAACAAAACCTCAAAAAGCCGTAAATCCTCATCCGTTTCAAATCCATACAGGGCCAATTCCTGTTCCCGAACAATCAAGTGAGTATGCAAACGCAGAGAACGGCCGATACCCCCCACATTCTCCAGCACAGTTTGCGGCACAAATACCCGCACGCCCACTCCCCCAACACCCACAACCAGCGCATCCTTTTCAATTTTCAGAACTGTCCCGCTAATGCTCGCGATCATGGACTATCCAAAATATATTCCAAAATTTAATAGAGTGAGGCAAATCGCTGATACTGATAATGAGTAATTGCCACAGCCAGCCCATCTGCGGCATCATCTGGACGTGGGGTTTCCTCCAGGTCAAGCAAGTTTCGCACCATCAACTGCATTTGCTCTTTGCTGGCATTGCCATAGCCCGTCACAGCCTCCTTGATTTTTGGCGGAGAATATTCGCCGATAGGAATACCCGCATTGGCCAGAGTAAGCAGTAGCACCCCTCTGGCCTGTCCCACGCTAATGGCTGTGGTAACGTTACGACCAAAAAAAAGTTCTTCCACGCCTGCTGTATCAGGCCGATACTCACGAAGCAGATCGCTCAGCTTATGGTAGATGGCTTGCAAGCGCAGCGGTGCCGGTTGTTTGGCAGGGGTAGTAATGACACCAAAAGTGACCACAGAGAAACGGCCGTCTTCCACATCAATAATGCCATATCCCGTCGTTGCCGTACCTGGGTCTAACCCTAAAACACGCATAAACGCCACCAGACTCACAAACAAACAAGGGCCAGGTGTTGCCACCCAGCCCTTGTGTACAAAGCCCAATCAGGCTGCTTCCATGGCTGCAATCGCCTCATCCGTAATATCCAGCGTTGAATACACGTTCTGCACATCATCCAGATCTTCGATCTTTTCAATAATGCCCATCACCTGCAAAGTTTGCGCCTGCTCAAGCTGAATTGGATTGTTCGGCTCATAAATCATCTTTGCTTCCGCAATAGGAAATCCGGCTTCCGCCAAAGCAGTCTGTACCGCCTGGAAATTATCCAACTCTGTGAAAATTTCCGTCACATCACCAAACTGAATATCATCCGCACCAGCATCAGCAGCAATCAGAAATAACTCATCCTGATCAACTGGCTCAGTAATACTGATATAACCTTTGCGGGTAAACTGCCACGCTACTGCCCCACCTTCCGCCAGGTTACCGCCATTCTTGCTCAACACATGGCGCAATTCGGCCACAGCCCGGTTCCGGTTATCCGTTACCACTTCAATCAACAGGCCAACTCCATGAGGGGCGTATCCTTCATACATTACCTCAATCAGTTCCGCCCCTTCAATTTCCCCGGTACCACGTTTAATGGCCCGCTCGATGTTGTCCTTGGGCATATTGGCCGCGCGTGCCTTTTCAATAGCCAGACGCAAACGATTGTTTGCATCAGGATCGCCGCCGCCTTCCCGAGCCGCAATAGTTATTTCTTTGGCAAGACGGGTAAACAACTTGCCGCGTTTGGCATCAACTGCCGCTTTTTTGTGCTTAATGGTGGACCATTTTGAATGTCCAGACATATGCTACTCTCCACTTAAAATATACTCTGCTACCAACTCGTGTTTTTCAATTATAGCATACATCATATAGGGGTGACGAAATGAGGCGGCAGATTTGTGATGAGAAAAATCTGCCTGAATGTGCAACATCTAAAATGAGGTGGGTGCAAGTTCTGAAATAGAAGGGGCATTTTTTGCGGGTGGGGATTGGCCAGGAAACATGGTTTCCATGAGTTCAGGGGCGTATCGTTCCGCCATGTCACTACTGAGGCTGTATGAGTGACAAATTTCTTTGTATAATCGGCCGCTTTCCCGCCAGCGTCTTTCTTGTGTGTCTGGATTGACTTCTATCAACCCAAATCGTTGGGTCCAGCCGCGATCCCACTCAAAGTTATCTACCAGGCTCCAATGGTAGTATCCCATGATTGGAAAACAGAAGCTGATTGCTTTCCACACTTGCCGCAAGTGAGTCATGAGAAAAGACGGCCGTAACCGATCGACTGCATCGGGTAATCCATTTTCAGTAATGTAAATCGGTTTCTGATATGGCAACACCCGCTTGATGACCTGATAAAGCCCTTCCGGATATACTTCACCATAGTTACCATCACTGACCACGGCATCTGGCCCCCATTCCTCTGCCACCAGTCCGCCTACCGGTGGGAAGTTGACATAATAGCGCGTGTAGTAATTGATGCCAACAAAGTCAAATGTATCAGCTAAATGGGGCAGACGATGGCGACCTAATGGCCAACGGAAACGGCCGTCTGTCATACAAGCCATCCACAAATCATTGAAAATCCACGAGACACGCCCTGCCCACCAGCGAGCCAACCTGTTCCCCTTCCCCTTCGGGGCAAAAACCGCCATATTTTTGGCAATACCCACTTGTGCCTGAGGTTGTTTCTCCTTAATAGCGTGATAAGCTGCGGCGTGACACTTCAACAAATTTCGGACAGCTTCCATGGCAGCCCCCCAGCCATACTGTTTGGGGGCGGGAAAGACACCTTCCAGATACCGCAAGAACACATAAACCATTGGTTCATTGATAGTAACCCATAATGGCACCAGATCCCCCAGTACATCGGCCACTTTAGCGGCATATCGCTGGAAATAGCTAACCACAATTTCAGAATTAAAATCGCCCTTTTCAGTTAGCCACAACGGATTGGTAAAATGATGCAGAGTCACCATAGGTTCAATGCCGCGTTCTTTCATCCCTTGCAAAATTTGCCGATATCGATCCAGCGCAGCCATATCAAAGACACTTGGTTCTGGCTCAATGCGGCTCCATTCCAGAGAGAGACGATGGGCATTTGTCCCCATTTCGGCAGCCAGATCCAGGTCGGCTTCAGCGTTTTCCCACCAATTGCAGGCCAGCCCGGAGCGATGTCCTTCCAGGATATGACCTTCTTGTTCCCATTGCCACCAGTCGTTATTCGTGTTATTGCCCTCAACCTGGTGGGCAGATGTTGCTGTACCCCAGCGAAAGTCAGGGGGGAAAATCATTTGTGCTTTAGCCACATGGACCTCCTTGGTGATGACGGGGAACAGTTTACTATATTTCGGATAGCCTTAACACGCACATTATAGCAAAATGGCGATATGGATGAAAGCAATATGAACATAAAGAGGGCAGTCCCGTAGTGACCGATTTGGCTACAGCGAATAACAAGGCATAGAAACGGCCGTTTTCTCCTTTGGGTTTTGTGCAATCCCCCCCATCTTGTTATACTTGTACCAATCAGCCCCAACAGCAGGGCTACACCTTTATTTGGCCAATAAAGGCATCCAGTTTACAGGCCGCTTACTACATTGGAGGTTTTTGTGAAAGACCTGGTCCCAGCCAGCGGTTATTACTACCCCAACAAAATGGCTCGTATCCTGCTAGAGTCAATGGAAGAAGTCATGGGACGAAACGGCCTAAACGCCCTGCTCAACCTGACCGACATGCGGCAATTCATCCATGAACTCCCCCCAGACAACCTGGAACGCGCTTTTGACTTTGCACACATCTCCAATCTTACCCGTGGGCTCGATGAAATCTACGGCCCACGAGGCGGGCGCGGTCTGGCCTTACGCGGCGGTCGGGCTATCTTTTCCAGAGGTCTCAAACAATTCGGTGCCCTGGCTGGCGTCAGCGACCTGGCTTTCAAAGTCTTGCCGCTACAAGTAAAACTCAAAATTGGCATCCCTGCTGTGGCCCGCATTTTCACCCAGTTCAGCGATCAGACCAGCCGCGTGGAAGAATTCGACGACCACTTCCTGTACTATATAGACCGATGCTCCATGTGTTGGGGGCGTCACACCGACAGGCCTATTTGCTACATTGCAGTAGGAATTTTGCAAGAAGCCTTGCGTTGGGTCAGTGGTGGCCTGGAATTTCGGGTAGAGGAAATAGCCTGTATTGGTATGGGTGCAGAATCCTGTATCTTCAGAATAGATAAAGAACCTATCAAGTAGTTGTACAAAAGAGAAAATTCAGGCAGTTCATCTCACAAGTAAACCATTTTGCACCAGTTTTGGGTGCAAAAGTTGGCAACTACCTTGTTGGTGAGTAATATGGAAGTAATCACAATTAGATGTTTAATGAAACGAGAAAGTACAAAAGGGTGAGTTTATTGCAGAATTTTGCAGGCAGAAAATATTTTTATCTTTCCCTTTTGGTGAAAAGGTAACGCCTGTCTTTACGAGTAAACTTACTCCTGTTATTATGTCTGGCATAAAGAAAAATCAGAACGCAGAGGGTAGCCAGTGGCCGAAGAAAACAAAGACAAGTACAAGATATTTATTGTAGAAGACGACGTTGATTTGTCAGAAATGCTAAGTGCCTATTTTCGGGTACAGGGATACGAAGTTGCCCAGGCAATGCGAGGAGAAGATGCCGTTCAGGGTATTACTGCGTCTTCTCCCGATGTTGTTGTGCTGGATATTCGCTTGCCGGACATTGACGGTTACGAAGTATGTCGTCGTTTGCGTCGTGTGCGGCGTACTCAGAACATCCCGGTTATCTTCCTCACAGAAAAACGTGAGCGAGAAGATAAACTGGCTGGTCTGGAATTGGGTGCGGTTGATTATATTACCAAACCATTTGATATTCAGGAATTGCGGTTGCGGGTACGAAATGCCTTGCGCCGATCTCGCTTGAGTTCAATGTTGAATCCGGTAACAGGGTTGCCGGAGGGGGTGTTGGTGCGTGAGCGGTTAGAGCAGGCAGTTCGGCAACCAGATTGGGGCATCGTGTTGGCAGGCATTCGCGGACTGAATAAGTTTCGTGACAAGTATGGGTTTGTGGCTGCTGATGATGTGTCCCGTGCTGTTACACTGATGATTACGAATGCCGTGCAGGAAAGTGGGGGCGAGGAAGATTTTATTGGCCATACCGATACGGGTGATTTTATTATTTTGACTACGGCCGATCGGTGTAAAAAGGTGGCTGAGCGTTGCCTGGTACGGTTGCAACCGTCTATTCAGTATTTCTATCCGGCGTTGGAGCGGCAGCGGTTGAATGAAATGCCGGAATCGGAACGATTGACGGTGCGGGTAGCAAGTATTTCGTCGCGTGAGCATTCGTTTACTGATATAGAGAAGTTGTTTGCGTTACTGGTAGATTGATAGCTGCCGAATTTTGTGTCATTTTGGCGCGATAGGTGGTGATTTTTAATCATTCTGGTATTTTTCAGGGCTAGGAATAGCCCTGTTTTTTTGTGTATGGGTGTAGGACGGATGATGATGAAAATTCGTTGGCAGTCAATTAAACGGGATTTGTTGATTGGGTTGGGTTTTCTGGTTTTGCCGTTGTTGTTGTTTGCGCCGGTGACAGTGGGGGGGCGAACGATGGTGCCGGCGGACAATTTGTTTCAGTGGGCGCCCTGGTCGGCTGTGGCTGAGGAGTTTGGTGTGCGTACGCCACATAATTCGCTCATTAGTGATTTGGTGATTGAGAATTATGCCTGGAAGCGGTTTGTTTTGCAGAGTGTGGAGGATGGGGAGATTCC
>RFGV01000140.1 GCA_003696605.1 Chloroflexota bacterium
GGTTAAATGTAGCTACAGCATTATAGGTAAAGTCGCCCTTTAACATCAGGTCACCGCCAAGGGCATCACTCAGGGATAATGTGCCGTTAAGTACCAAATCGCCATTGATGGTCAATGGCTGGGTCATGTCATCGCTGCCGTAATCCATATATAGGGCAGCTCCCGGATCAATGGTCAATGTGCCATTAATCTGGAAGGCGGTGGAAGTACCTCCGTTTGCCCCGAGATTGAGTTGTGTGTTATTTGTGATAAGGACATTATCAGGATATCCGGGTCCACTGGTTGCACTCCATTCCAGACCCCGTCCATATAGGGTATTGGTATTGTATTGTAATGTTGAGCCAGCAGCGTAGATGGGTGGATTGGCACTGATATAACCACCCGGGTTTATTTTCAGTGTACCATTGATGGTGGCATTGCCTCCAAAGTCATGCCCCCCGGTTAATACAACATCATTGAAAGATGCAGCTCCCGTAACACTTCCACCTCCGGTAAAGGTGATTTCACCCTGGCTGGCAATTAGGTTACCCTGTATGATCAGGCTTTGCATCGATAATTTTCCGGAAGCTCCGAAGGTGAGCGAAGCACCGCTTGATATAGAAACCGTGGCCGCAGGATTTGCAACGGTGCCGTTGACCGTTACAGCGTGGTTAATTTCGACATTGGCATTGGCAGGAGGCACACTTCCGGTAGCCCAGGTAGAGCCGGTATTCCAATCGCCAGCATTGATGGTGGTGTATGCATTTTTAACGGTATAAGTATAATTACTGCCGCCATTATTGTTGAAGTTGATCGTATACATGTCGTAGTCGGCAGTGGGGTTGTTAATCGTGGTCGAGAAGACGTAATACGATACAGTCACAGGGGATGTTTGCGCTGGAATTGTAGCCGTTCCCACATTGCCGATAAAAGAAACCTGCACGAGGCTGGAGGTTACAAAATTGTCTGTAGAATAACGCACATACACTTTTTCTTCCAGCGCAGGGGGGTCGCTTAATGTAACAGTCACATCCACTGCCTGGCCGAGGTAAACATTGGCTGCAGCAGGGGATTGGGTAACGCTATTAATGGTTGCCGGTTCTTCACTCAGTTCCATGAATATCGCCCGCGTGTTGACATAGCCGAGATCTTCCCAGTTGACCACATACCATTTCCCGCTGGTTACAGTAATATTATTATTCGATGAGCCATTATAAGTATAAGTTTGAAGTGTGTTAAAGGTGACATTGACATCTTTCCAGGTATTATCCCATGGGCTGCCCGATGGTCCACTGGTGAATAAAAAATCGTGGTTTCCTGCAGGTACATCAGCCGGGCAGGCGATTACGGTGTGATACCGCCTGGTTCCCGTTGTAATGAGGGTTACCTCGCCACCAGGCACCTGCGTTGCGCTTGCCAGTGGTCCCGGTGCAGGAGGGTTTGCCCATCCGTTCCAGTTACCCGGAATATTCAACCCTTCGGGGGCGTAAATCTGTGCGTTGGCTTCATGGGGAAAATAGCAACAAAAGAATGAAATGAAGGCTGCGAGAAGGATGCGTATTGGTTTCATAGGATGATAAGTTTTAGTGAATTAGGA
>RFGV01000014.1 GCA_003696605.1 Chloroflexota bacterium
GTGGTGATTAATTTGAGAAATTCCAGTGGTACCCTGTTACAATCAACGACCGTTGCTGTGGCTGTAGGAGGAAATCAGCCCGTTACAATACCTGTTGGATTTCAGATTCCTCCGGGCACCGGATATGAACTCGATGCGGATGGCACAACCACCGGTGGTTTGTACCGAAACTCATCAGGGGCTGTATATCCCTACACGGCAGGTAATGTACTTGCCATCACCAATACGATTAACGGATTAGGACCCTCAGGATATTATTACTTCTTCTATAACTGGAAAATCAAGACCAAAGGATGTGCATCGCCACGTGCTGCATTGGATGTAACTGTGATAGAGAGGTCGCCAGTGGATCTGGGTAATGATACCGTAGTCTGTGCCGGCTCATTGCTTGAATTTGAAGCCGGACAGGCAGGTGATGTTGTGAACTGGTATAACCGTGATGGGTTCCTCACAAGTGGTACAAGCCTTTCTTACAATGCATTGCTCGGATTTGACACCTTGGTTGTTGTAGTTAACGATACGGCAGCCTGTCCGGCACTGACTGACACGGTTGTAATCGAAGGCAAGTACACTCCTCCGGCACCCGTTGTGCATGATGTAGCCCTCTGCGATACCGGGTCAGCTGTACTGGTTGCATCGGTCGACCCAGGCTTGACGGTTAAATGGTATGATGCCCCGGGAGGCACACTGCTGGCAACCGGAGATACCTTCGTAACACCAACAATTACAGCAACCACTACGTTTTATGCATTAGCCCAGGCTGGTGCTGTTTACAGTGTAGGTCCTGCTGATAGTACTATCGGTTCGGGAGGTTATTTCTCAAGTGCTTCTACAGGCGTACAGGGATTGTTATTTACCGTTTACCAGACCTTCACACTGGATTCAGTGACGGTATACCCGGATGGTGCCGGAACGGTAACCCTTGAATTGTCAGATGCCTCCAATTCCATCGTCTATGATACGAGAACGGTTAGCGTAAGCGGTGCTTTTGCCCACCGGATTTATGTGGGCATGACGATCACCCCGGGTACCTACCGTATCGATGGAAATGGATCCACTGTCGGCTTATACAGGAATAGCAGTGGCGCATCTTATCCGTATGAAGTGCCTGGAATTGTTTCCATAACCGGCAATACCTTTGACCCGGCATACTACTATTTCTTCTACAACTGGAAAATCAGCACACTTGGATGTCCATCCGATTTCGCAGATGCCACGGTATTCCTGCGTGAAGCCCCGGATCTCGGGTCCGATGTGACTGTATGTCATGGTACGTTGATTACGTTGAATGCCGGACAGCCCGGTGATTCAGTCAACTGGTATACTGTAAGCGGAGGATTCCTTACCAGTGGACATTCACTCAATTATACCGTAACAGGAATGGAAACCATTGTTGTTGAAGTGATTGATACGAATTGTCCACCAAGGTATGATTCACTCACGGTTGATATACTTGGACCTCCGATTGCCATCAGTGCAACTGTAACGGACGAAAGCAGTGCAGGTGCTGGCGATGGAGCCATTGATATAACCGTAACAGGAGGTACACCTCCATATACTTTCATGTGGTCAAATGGCGAAACCACAGAAGACATTACGGGGTTAACTGCCGGTGTATACACGGTTACCGTAACCGACTCCAACGGCTGTACCGGAGTACGGTCTGATACTGTGGAAAGTGCACAACCCGTTTGCCCGGTGGTAACAGGGCTGTATGTTGACCATATCACACCGGTGGAAGCACGCCTGCGGTGGATACCCAACACAGCCACTTCGAGTGGATATCAAATCCGTGGCCGTGCGATAAATTCATCAGTATGGAAATATTTGATCGTGCCTGGCGGCTCAACTGACAGGCGGGTTGTCCAGGGATTGTTTAACAATATGACCGTGGTATGGCAGATACGTTCCTTCTGTAATGGCACAGCTGACACTTCTGCATGGAGCGTGCTCGACACGTTCACAACCGGATGCCAGGTTACCGATTCGGTTTGGACAGACCCGGTAACCAAAAATGCCGCCCGGTTGAACTGGAACAGGGTATATGGTGCCGTGGGCTA
>RFGV01000141.1 GCA_003696605.1 Chloroflexota bacterium
AATTATTTTGTAAGGGGAGGCAGGGTTAGATGGTCAGCAGGAATGTCTGAATAGTTTGGGCGATTGCAGCAGGGGTATCGATGGGGAGAAAGTGGCTGCTGTCGGGGATGATGGGATGCGCCATTTGGCGGGTAGATGGGGGATGACTGGGGTGAATAGTTCTTTGTTGGTGGGGAGGCCGTGTATGAAGATAAGGGTAGGGGAACCGGTTTGGGTATCGGTGTAGGCAATACGGCCGTATTTTGACGTGAAGTATTGAACCTGAACTCTGGTCACACCAGTCGTCACACGGAGCCGCCGGAAATCTGAATCAGGTTACGCAGTGCTTCTTCATCTACAATGGTAAACTTGCGTCCCTTGACTGCAACCCAGTTGGCTCTTCGGAATCTACCCAGTGCCTTGTTAATGCTTACCCGTGTTGCGCCGGTCATTTCAGCCAGGTCTGTTTGGGTGAGTGCGAGATCGATGCGAATTCCTTCGTTTGTTTCTTTGCCATATTGTTCTGCCAGATTGAGCAATACTCGTGCCAGGCGGGCAGGTAAGTCAAGGAAGAAAATGTCGCTCAATTGGTTGTTGAGGCGGCGAATGTTTTGGGCCAGTACGTGTAGGACATGCAGGGCAAGATCGGGGTTGCTAGTCAGGTAGCGAATAAATTCTTCGCGGTGGAGGGTGAATGTTTCGGTGGGTTCTATGGCTTCGGCCGTTGCCGAGCGAGGGGAATCGTCTAACAATGCTAATTCGCCAAAAAAATCACCCTGCCCCAGAATGGCCAGTAAAGCTTCTTGACCTTCTGGTGTGGAATAAGTGATTTTAACTTTGCCTTTATTGATGATGTAAAGCAAGCCACCTGGATCACCGTGGTGGAAAATGATTTGGCCGGGGCTAAATCGACGGGTGATGAGGCGGCGAGCAAGGTCGGCTGCCTCTTCTGCTTTCAGGTTTGTAAAGAAAGGTACAGTTTGCAGGGCTTCAACGTTCTTGCGTAATCTCATTTCTCCTCTTCCATTGGTGAGACAAACGTTGTGAACAAAATCATGGATGTGGTTGTGATGCTGGCGTTTGATGGTGTATCAGGCAACGGCCGATTCTGGCTGTTCCTGAGTCAATTTTACCTCAGTGTACACATGTTCCAAACTTTGGCGAATTTGCTGCTGTAACCAGGAAAGTGGCAGATTGTGAGTGGGAAACATATCGAGAAATTTGGGGATATAAGCGGCTATTTGTGCCTGTGGTTTGTCTTCGGCGATATGGGCTTTGATGCAGGCACGCATTTCAGTCAGGTAAGTTTTTACTTGTGTGATTGTTTGGGGGCCACAAATTGGGCCACGGCCAGGCACAATCGCTTTGAGAGGATGGGGCCAGTTTTCTAATTGGTTTAAGGTTTCCAACCATTTTTGGCTAACAGGTTCTTGAAGTAATGGGTGTGTGTTGGCGACAAGGATATCACCAGTGAAGAGGATGTGGCTTTCGGGCAGGTAGATGAGGAGGTTGGCGGAGGTAGGGCCAGGAGCAGCGATGATTTGGATTGATTTGTTGTTTTTGTAAATTGTGAGATCGTGACTGATGCTGAGAAACGGCCGTTCTGCCGGTCCGTTGCTAAATTCTCGACTGTTACCGCTACCCTTTCGGGTTACCAGGCTTTCGATTAGGGCAGAGGGGAATCGTTTTTCGTATTGAGCCAGGCGGGCAGCCGTCAGCTGGTGTGTAATCAGGCGTGTGTTAAAGCGACGGGTATTGAGAATCCGGTCACCGTGATAGTCGGTAAGGATAAGGTAATGGATGGGGTAAGGGGAAAGATGGTGCAGGCGCATGAGCCAGTCGCGAGTGTCAGCAGGGTATGAAGGGGCATCAATGGCTATTACGCCAGTAGATGTAACCACTGCGCCAACGTTTACGCCTGAATAGGTTGTTTCGGCAAAAACGCCGCTGGCCAATTCTTCCATTTTGTTATCGAACTTGTGCATGTTTGCCAATCATTATATCAGTTTGTGTAATTCTTGGGTAATCTGATTGAACACGCTTTGGAGTGTGTCGGGAGTGGCAGGGGGGCCGCCACCTTGAGCAGAAACGGCCGTTCCGCCACCGCCCCCGCCAAGAATTTGCACAGCTGTTTGCAATAACGCTTTCATATCTCCTGGTGCATCTTCGGAACGGACAAAAAAAAGAAAACTCCGTGAACCAGCCAGCCCCAGCAAGGCAATCACATTTTCTTGCTGAGCCAGCTGATTACCTAACTGCCGCAAGGTATTTGCATCCTCATCAGCAGAAATGTGACAAACCAGGCGCGTTTGTCCCAGTTTGGTAGCAGATGCCAGAAGCCGCTCGGCTTTAGCTGCCAAAAGTTGTGTTTGCTGGTGCTTGAGTGTTCGCCGAGTTTGTTTGAGTTCTTCTTGCAGGCGGGAAACGGCCGTTACCAACTCCGCCTCTCCAGTGGTCAACATTCCCATCAAGGCTGCCACGACACCATTTTTCCCCTCATAATCCTGCCACGCTCGTCCCCCACACAAAAAATAAATCCGCATTTTGTTCTTGCGCCGCTCCGCCCGTATCACCTTAATAACGCCTACACTACCTGTTTGCCGCACATGCGTTCCCCCACACGCCGTCAGGTCAAACCCTTCAATCTCGATCAGGCGCAGCCACCCATTTTCTGTAGGCGGAATTTTTCGCAAAGGTAATGCCAACGCATCTTCCCGCGTTGCAAAGCGGATATGAACCGCTCGATTCTCCCATACAATTTGGTTGGCTAACTGTTCTGCTTTGCGAACAACTTCATCAGACAATGACGAGATATTCAAATCAATCGTTAGATTACTTTCAGTCAGGTGAAAGCCAATTGTTTCTGCCTGGGCAACTCGCCAAAAAGCCTGAGAGAGAATATGCTGGCCAGTATGTTGTTGCATGTGGTCAAAACGACGCGGCCAGTCAATAACGGCCGATACCATTTCTCCCCCCAAATCTCCATCCCCCAGCCAGTGCAACACTGCCCCATCTTCTGGACGAATGGAAACATCCACCACTGGCACACCATTCAGCCACCCCCTGTCAGCCGGTTGGCCACCAGAAGCTGGATAAAAATAGGTGTTGTCCAATACAACAGCCTGTTTTCGATTCTGCAAAACTGTCTCAACAATTCGGGCGGCAAAAGAAGTACGCCAGGCATCCCAATAATACAGGCGATTACTATTTTCCTTCATAGATCGGCAACGTGAAATTAAATCTGGCGCCACCCCCCGGTGCATCATCTACCCAAATACGGCCGCCATGAGCTTCAACTGCCAGGCGACAAAAAGCTAACCCCAGCCCCAACCCTTTAGAATATTCGTTGGCTAACTTGATCCGTTGGAATTTTTCAAAAATTTTCTCACGATACTCTGGTGGAATACCTTTTCCCTGATCGCTGACGGAGATCTGCATCATCTTTTGGTCGGGCAGGTGGACGGCTTCAATGGTGATTTTCTGGCTTTGTTGACTGTACTTAAGCGCATTATCCAATAAGTTCAGCAAAACGCGCCGAATCATATCTGTTTCTACGTGCAAGTAGGGCAGGTTTTCTTCAAAATGGCAAACCAATTCAATGCCACGTTTCTCCAGATTCGGCCGTTCCATTTCATATATTTCATTAACCAGCTTATGTAGTTCCGCTTTCTCTTGCTTCGTCACAGGATGACCTGCTTCCAGCGTGTTAATATCCAGCAATGAATGGATCAATGTTTCCAACCGCTGGCTACTACGCAAAGCAATTTCCAAAATCGAATCTACCACTTCATTCTCATAGCCCACCAACTCATACCGCAACAATTCCAGACTGGAAATGACATTTCCCAGCGGGCTTTGCAGATCATGGAACAACATCGCCGTTAAATCCCGACGCATTTCTTCCAGTTCCACCTGCTTCGAAATATCATGATGAATCCATTGCAGCAATTCCGAGTCCTGGAAAAGCGTGCATTTGGCATGAACTTCTACATGAATAACAACTTTTTGTTTTGTCTGAATCTGGCTGCGGAAAATGGTAACACTTTCCTTTTGAATTTCACTAATTGAGGGAATCGCCGCGGTATCTTTATGTAAAGAATAAATCGGCTTGCCGATCAACTCCTGACGAGGATATCCCAAAAATTCAAATGCCCGCCGATTTGCCTCAACAATTTTTCCTTCCAAATCTGTGAGGATAATCGGGTCAACACTATCTTGGAACAAATTCAAATAGCGGGCTTCTGCCGCCTGGGTGCGGGCATACTGTTGGGCATTGGCAATGGCACTACTGGCAATATTTGCCAAATTTACCAACAAATTAAGGTCTTCGTCAGTAAAATCGCCGCCACCGATTGGATTAATGGCCTGAATGGTGCCCAATACTTGCTCTTTATGCTGAATGGGCGCACAAATCATTGATTGTGTATGATACCCTGTGCGTTTGTCTCCCAATCCATCAAATCTTGAATCTTTACTGGTGTCCGCAACCAGGACCGGTTTGCCGTGTTCCATAACCCAGCCAGAGATACCCCGATTGGCCGGAAGCCGCAGTCCAACGATTTTGTCACTGCCAATACCTTCTGCTACCTGATAAACCAGCTCATTGGTTTGTTTGTCCACCAGGGCAATGGAAATGGCTTCGGCATGTAGCAGTTCGTTCATTTGTGTGAGGAGGGACTGCATGATTTCGTTGATATCTAGCGACGAATTGATAACCCGGCTGGCCTCATTAAGGAGAGCCGATATGCGTAATTGGCGCTGTGAACGTTCAAACAGGCGGGCGTTTTCTATAATGGCCGCGGCCTGATTGGAAATGACTTTTAGCAAGTTGAGATCGCGAGTGTCGAATTGGTTTTCGCCAGCTTTGTGAATTGTGATGGCGCCAATGGCACGGGCGCGAATCAAGAATGGTGTACAAATAACAGACCACGGCTCTTCGGATGTGATGTGGGATGGTCGGCGCAACCAGCGGGAATCGGTGCGTGTGTCGTGAATGATGATGGGCTGTTTGTTACGGATAACCCATCCAGCCAATCCGTGTTTCAGGATTTCGTTCAAGAATGAAGTGTCTGTTTTTTCGTTGATGAGGTGGTTGGCAAACCAGGCGTGTTCGATTTGGAGTTGGTCGTTAACAATGATGATGCTGCCATCATAGGCATTGAGTTGCTTGATGGCGATGTTGAGGATGCGGGGTAATATGACATGGATATTTAACCCGTCAGCTTCGGCCTG
This sequence comes from Chloroflexota bacterium, assembly GCA_003696605.1. Taxonomy (GTDB): domain Bacteria; phylum Chloroflexota; class Anaerolineae; order Promineifilales; family Promineifilaceae; genus J033. The sequence goes on from RFGV01000141.1 coordinate 5,212, forward strand.
TCGGAAAAGATTATTGACGGCGTAGAGGGTCTCTAGCTGTTCTGTGGCACGTTGTTCTTGGATATCCAGCTTAGGATGTTCCATGCCTGCTTGCCTTTTACTACTTACATTAATCTTGTACAGTGTACCAGAATCCAGGCGTTTACTTCAATAGTTAATCGTTCAAAAGTTTCGTTACGGCCGTTTCCCATTTAGTCGCCAGTAATTGTGGGTAGGTATTGATAGTATAGAGTAGATGCCACAATTACGCTAAAAGTTGTATCAGCCGAAAGCCCTTCGGGATCAGTCACCTGCACAGCAACAGTGGTCGTGCCAGTCCAGCTATTTACAGGATTGATGCTGATATAACGGTTGTTGTCCAGCGACACACCCGCATCTACATTTGGCGTATTGGTAATACTAAACGTCAGCGCACTATCTGCTGATTCTGCATCATCCGCATATGCATACAAATCAACCAGGTTATTATTATTGGAATTCATCAACACCAATTGAGTTGGAATTGAACTAAAAGTTGGTGCTGTATTTGTATTTGTATTTGTGGACCACCCAATATCTTCAAAAATACCCAACGTAATACTTCCCGGATTATGATTCGCTTCCCCGTTGGCAATAGATGGCGTCATTAAGGCATGTGCTGTTCCCATTCCATATGTGTCTTCGTCCAGATGAGAATAACTGGAACCCTGTTGCCAGGTACTGGGTGCATACAATTTGGGTGGCATATCGTCGTCGTTCGCCGCGTTCGCATTAGGTCCGTCAAAGAAAATATTTCCGCTGGTAAGCTGCTGTGCCAACTGTGAAGAATTGTTGGGAAAAGCTGTAATTAGCCCTTGTTGAGAGCCATTTTCTGTAAACACATCATAGATAAACGGCCATCCTGTGTTCGCTCCCCAAGACCCCAGACCGTTGGAAACCGTCATAGAGCCGGCAAACCCCAACCCATGTCCCAATTCGTGCAGAACCACACTGACAAAGTCCCATTGATCAGACGGTGTGTTGCCATCTGTGCCAAAATACCAGCAACAAAAATTGCTACTAAAGTTGGCGACAATATCTGCATTTGTGGAATCTATGTTTGTACCAGCAATTGCATCAACCAGAGCATTGGGATACCAGGTATTGGGGCGAGGGGCATTGGAGAAGTTCGCCCAGTAGTTGCCTGCCCCCGCAGTGATGGGAACTGGAGATGAAAGGAGACTTGCCCAGATACTGACGGCGTAATCGAAAGCATTTTTGGCCTCTTGGGGCCAACTGCCCAGATAAGTTACATTAAAGGTGGCCGTCTGGACGTTATTGGTGGAAAAGGTGGCTGGTGGCGGAACAAATTTGGCTGGTGTGTCGGTATAAGTGGCTGTGAGTGTGATGGTTGGCAATGTGCCCAGTTCGGAAAGGGCTGTTGGTTGCATGGAGGTTGGTTGTTGGGGAGTTGCATTTGTGCCGGCTGGTGTGATGAGCAGAATAATTGACAGAAAAAGCAGAAAGAAGACGTTTAGGCGTTGGGTGTTTTTTTTCATTGTTTGTCCTCGTTGATTTTTGTTGGTTGTTTTGGCCCTCTTTTTAGGTTAGTTGCAAGCTGGGAATAACATCGAGATCGAGTGTGTGTCGCTGTCCCTGGATGAAATGCCAGTGGGCGGCGGCAGCAATCATGGCGGCGTTGTCTGTACAGAGGATGGGTGGGGGATAGCGTACGGGGATGTCTAGTGCTTCTTGCATGGCTTGGCGCAGGGCACGGTTGGCGGAGACGCCGCCGGCGATGTGAACGGCCGTTACGCCATAATCTTCTGCGGCCTGTCTGGTTTTGGTAACCAACACATCCACTACCGCGGCCTGAAAGCTGGCGGCCAGGTCATTAACGGGCATTTTTTCCGGGTCAAAGTGGCGCGTCTGGCGCATAACGGCCGTTTTTAGCCCACTAAAACTAAAGTTATACCCATCATCCATCACAGCACGGGGAAAACGAAACGCCGTCGGATTGCCTGTTGTAGCTGCTTTGTCAATAGCCGGGCCACCCGGAAACGGCAACCCCAACAATCGGCCTACCTTGTCAAACGCTTCCCCAGCCGCATCATCCAATGTGCCACCCAGATGCCGATACTTGCCATGATCTGTCATCAGATACAATTCCGTATGCCCGCCACTGACCACCAGGGTCAAGACAGGGAACTCGATCTCCGATGCTGCCTCTGTCAGCCATAGAGAATAAATATGTCCTTCGATATGATTGACTCCCAATAGTGGCTTGTTTCTTCCTAACGCCAACCCTTTCGCTGCATTTACCCCCACCAGTAACGAGCCGACCAGTCCTGGTCCTTGTGTCACCGCAATACAATCCACATCGTCCAGACCGATGTGTGCTGTCTCCAGGGCCTGCTGAATGACCGGGTAAATGACTTCAGCATGGCGTCGGGAAGCCACTTCTGGAAAAACACCACCATATTGAGCATGTAAATTAATCTGGCTGGCAACAATGTTGCTGAGAATCGCCGTGCCGTTTTCTACAACAGCAGCGGCCGTTTCATCACAAGAGGTTTCAATGGCCAGAATGCGTGTATTCATGTCCGATTTTATTCCCATTTTCTATCCATTATCTATAAATTTGTTTACAGTCGTTTGAGAAAAAGGTCACATTTATTTGGAACAGGCATGGGAAATCAGTCCGTTGAGCAAAGCATTGACCTGCTCCGGCAAAACAGTGCGCGGGTCTAGCACCAGTTGCTCATTTTGGATACGGCCGATTATGGGCGGCGTATTTTGGCGCAAACGAGCTGCCAGATCATCCACATTGGGATGTGAGATAGCCACAAGACGAGTCGGCAGCGTTGTGCCAGGCAGGCTACCCCCACCCACTGTGGATACACCAGCAATCACTTCTGCCGGTATATTATTTTGTGTCAATTTACGCGACCATTGTTCAGCCACAGCCGCTATTTCCGTTTCCGTCTGGGAAATCATGCGCCAGACGGGAATCTCCTGCACTGCCTGACCAGTCAGATACGGCCGTAATGTTGCCGCCAATCCAGCCAGACACATCTTGTCAGCCCGCACCGCCCGTGCCAGTGGATGCCGCTTAATCTGAGCTATCAACTCTGACCGTCCTACCAGAATACCTGCCTGTGGCCCACCCAATAATTTATCCCCGCTAAATGTCACCACATCACATCCTGCTTGCAGACTCGCCTGAATGGTCGGTTCTGCTTCCAGACCAAATGCCGTTGTGTCCAGCAGCGCCCCACTCCCCTGATCGTACAGCAAAGGCAAATTGTGAGCGTGCGCCAGTTCCGCCAGTTCCGCCAGCGATGGTTCAGTGGTGAATCCAACGATTTTGTAATTTGAATGGTGGGCTACCAGAATAGCGGCGGTATTTTCTCCTATCACTGCTTCATAATCTCGCAAATGCGTGCGGTTCGTCGTTCCCACTTCCACTAGCCGGGCACCCGATTGGGCCATTACATCCGGCACACGGAACCCGCCACCAATTTCTACCAATTGCCCACGACTGATAATGACTTCTCGCCCCTGACACAGAGCAGTTAGCATCAGTAATACGGCCGCGGCATTGTTATTGACGACCAGGGCATCTTCTGCCCCTGTTAGTTCAGCCAGCAATCGGGCAGCATGGGTGGTGCGTGAACCGCGCCCACCGGCCTCCAGGTCATATTCCAGGTTGGCATAGCCAGCAGCCACAGCCTGGATGGCAGTCAGGGCGGCGGAACTGAGTGGCGCACGGCCAAGATTGGTGTGAATAATAACGCCAGTTGCGTTGATAACCGGAATAAGTGTCGGGCTGGTGAGGGATGCCAGCCATTGTCGTGTGGCGTGGGCCAGGGCAGATGGGGTAATGGTTGGTGTACGGCCGTTTTGGATGGCGTGGCGGGTTTCGGCAAGCGTCGTTCGCAGGGCTGTCAGGGTAAGAGAACGGCCGTATTCTGCCACCAGTGCCCTTCCTTCATCCGTACCCAATAACCGATCAATACTTGGCAACGCGCGCAACAGCTTATGGATTTCATGAGATGATGTCTGCATATCTTTCCCGGCAACCCCGCTAATTATTGGCTGAAATGACTGCCGCCCGTGTACGAATCTGCAAAAGCACCTCGAACAACACCAACACTGCCGCCACCAGGAACGCTATGGCAACACCCAGCGCCCGATTCATTTGCAGCCAGGCACAAAACGCCACCCAGATACCAGCCCACATTGATTGCCGCAACACAACCAGAAAAGAGGGCTCTGACCGGTTAAAACGCCGATTTAGAACATACACCAGCGGCAAAGCCAGCCCCGTAACCATGACCAGAATGGCGGCAAGAAACGCCAGCAAATACTCGGGCACGATTGCTTCGAGCAAGGAGGCAGGATCGGCACGATCGAGAGCTACATCCCGCACCAGGTCCAGGCGGGCTACATCTATCGGCCAGAAATTATCTACCACATAGAATGTGGATAAAAGGCCAAGACCAAAAAGGCCGATACCAAGAAAGAGAAAAGGCAAGACGCCAAAATCGAGAGATGGTCTTTTCATATATCCATTATACCTGAAATGGTCGAATCGGGTTTAGGAGAGGGATAGAATTTGTGGCTGGGAGGGGGGTTGTCTTTTCGGCAGAGTGGCATATGATCGGCTGTCTATGGATGAACGAGTTGATGTAACCCATTTACGGGTGCATTCGTGGTATTCGTTGTTGCGGGCAACGCCGTCGGTGGAGGCGTTGGTGGCGCGGGCGCAGGCGAATGGCATGAAGTATCTGGCGTTGACAGATTTGAATGTGCTGTATGGTGCAGTGACATTTGCCCATACGTGTCGGGAGGGAGCAATTCGGCCGTTGTTGGGAATGACGGTTACAGTAACCCCGCCGCCCGGAGAAACGATGTTGGAAACGGCCGTTTCTGGCCAACTGGTACTGCTTGCCACCAACCCAACTGGTTATCGCTCACTGTGTCGGATTTCGTCCCACTTGCAAAGCAAGCCTTCGTCAGCACAATCGACTCCCCTGCTTTCCTGGGAAATGCTCAAGCAATACCGCGACGGCCTGATTTGCCTCACAGGGGGGCGACAGGGCTGGCTGGAGCGATATTTACGCGCAGGTGATCGGCTGGCTGCTGGCCGCATAGTTTCCCGGTTGGGAGGGATATTTGAAGAAAATTGCTATTTGAGCCTGGAGCTGCACACACCAGAAGACACGGCCGTTGCCCATGAAATAGAAGCATTGGGTACACGTTTTGGCCTGGCCACAGTTGCCGTTCGGCCAGTTTACTGCCTGACAACAGAAGATGTGCCATTGTTACGCCTGTTGGCTGCCATTGACCTGAACTGTCCGGTAGAAATGGTTCCGGATTATATGTTACCGTCTGGTGGAGAAACGGCCGTTTCCCCCCACTGGCTTTCCCCCGCTGAAATGCACACACTTTATGCCGAGTTTCCCGATGCGCTGGCTCGCACCAGTGAAATTGCCCAACAATGTGAATACGTATTACCAGACGGCCGTCCTATTTGGCCGCTCTTCTCTTTGCCCAATACGCAATCCCCCGAAGAAGCACTGGCCCAACAAGCAAAAACCGGCCTTGAAACCCGGTATGGTCCGGACATTCCAGCCACAGTATGGCAGCGTTGGGAACACGAGTTGCAAGAAATCAGCCGTTTTGGATTTTCCCCGCTCTTTTTACTCGTGGCCGACATTGTCCAATATGCCCGCCAAAACGGCATACCAGTTAGCACACGCGGCAGCGTTGCCAATTCGCTCATTGCCTACTGCCTGGGCATTACCACCGTCGATCCTGTGGCCCATGACCTGCTCTTTGAACGTTTCCTCAACCCTGCTCGATCCAGTTTACCTGACATAGACCTTGATTTTTGTAGTCGGCGGCGGGATGAAGTGCTGGCTTATGTACGACAGAAATATGGCGAAGATCGGGTAGCGTTGGTAGCCACTATTAGCACCATGCGCCCCCGTTCGGCTGTGCGGGAGACAGCTAAAGCGCATGGCATGACGGAGGCAGAAATCAAACAACTAACGGCCGTTCTTCCCCGTGGCTGGCATCCCGATCCTCAACGACGAGACCTGCGCACTGTTGAAGAGGTCATACCCGAAATTCCAGACCCAAAAAGCCAGACCATTATGCGACTGGCTGCCCGTCTGGTGGGGCAACCCCATCACCTTAGCGTACATCCCGGCGGCGTTATCGTTACCCCTGGCCCACTGACTGACGTTGTGCCGGTGCAATATACGCCCAAGGGATTTCTCATTACCCAATATGACCATGCAGATGTGGAAGCGGTAGGATTGCCCAAGGTGGATTTGTTGGGGATTCGGGCGTTGACGGTGTTGGCAGATACGGCCGAATTGGTGCGCCGTTTTCACCAGCCAGATTTTCGCCTGACGGACATACCACTGGCGGATGAAAAAACGGCCGTTTTGCTGGCCAATGGGAACACCATCGGCGTATTCCAGTGTGAATCGGCTGGAGCCCAACGCACACTGCGCCAGTTGCGGGCACAAAATATCCGCGATCTGGCAGTTGCCAACGCTTTCTTCAAGCCAGGCCCGGCCACAGGGGGTATGGCCCGTGCCTTTATTCGTCGCTATCGTGGCGAAGAGCCAGTCACCTTTCTTCATCCAGCCCTGGAGCCAATCTTGCGGCGTACGCAAGGAGTGTTGTTGTTTCAAGAACAGATTTTGCGAGTGGCCAGGGAAATCGCTGGTTTGTCCTGGGCGGAAGCAGACCGCTTACGCAAGGGGATGAGCAAATTCCAGCGGTCAGAAATGACAGCTCTGGCAGAACGATTTATAGCTGGTTGCCAGCGGCCTGCACCTGAAGGACCTGGTTTGACAGCACAACAGGCAGAGCAGTTGTGGCAACAGGTGGTGGCGTTTGCTGGCTATGGCTTCAATCAGGGACACGCGACGGCTTACGCGGATGTCAGTTATCGGTCGGCGTATTTGAAGGCGCACTGGCCAGCAGAGTTTTTATGTGCGCGTCTGGCCGATGCAGGCGGTTTTCATCATCCGGCGGTTTATTTGGCCGAAGCCCGCCGATTGGGGATTGGGGTGCGGCCGCCGCATGTCAATGTGAGTGGTCGCCGGTGTACGTTGTCGTATGAGCCAGAGCCGGTGTTGTGGCTGGGGCTGGGGGAGGTGCGAGATGTGCGGCGGCAAACGGTGGCGGCCATTGTGGCGGAGCGGGGAAAACGGCCGTTTGCCAGTTTGCGTGACCTGACTGCCCGGGTCTCTTTACAGGAGAAAGAGTTACTTCATCTGATTCGCGCTGGAGCGCTGGATGGATTGGGGGAGAGTCGGGTGGCGATGTTGGCAGAAGCGACAGAGGTGATGCGGGCGGGAAGTGCTTTTCAGATGGCGTTTGGGTTTGCGGTGGAAACGGCCGTTTCTGCCGAAACTGCAGCGCAACGGCTGGCCTGGGAAAAGATGTTGTTAGGTTTGCCTGTTAGTGTCAATCCGCTGGAGCTGAGTGTCTCTCCCTTGCCTGAGCGTGTGTCATTGCGCCAGTTATCCCAAACAAACGGCCGTACGGTGCAAATTGTGGCATTTCGTTTGCCTGGCTGGACAGGGTTGGGTGGGGTGTTTATCAGTGATGGGGATGAGTATGTCATTGCAGATGGAAATTTACCTGGTCGGGAATTTCCGTTTTGGCAGCCGTTTGTCGCGCGTGGTCGTTGGCGAGTGGATGAGTGGGGCAGTGGTTTGTTTGAGGTTCAGGTGATGCGGTGGCTGGCATGAAAACGGCCGTTGTCTGCTGCTGCTTAATTGGCCGGATTGACCATTTGAGCCAGCCATTCAATGATAGGACGGCCGTTTTCTCCTAACGTTTCTCTGGCAACCTGATGATAAGTAGTCAGATAGGCTTTGAGGAGGGAGACGGGCATTTCATAATTTTGCAGCAGGGTTTCAATCCACTTTATTTGTGTGCCCAACCAGGAAAGATTGCCCAATTGGAGGGCTGCCAGAATGTCTTGTGCCAGAAACAGGTTGGCGTTGGCAATGTGGCGATAGAAGTCACTGTCCACACGCATTTTTTGCCAGACGGCTGCCTCAATAACTGCTTGTTTGGCCTGAAAGACAGCCAGAGCAGCCTGGAGCGATTCGGGAATAGGTGGTGGTGTGGGGGTTGGCTGGGGGGTGTGCAAGAGTTGGTGGGCGGTGGCAACTGATTCGTTAATTGTTTCCCCCAAAAAGTGGCCGGGGATGTGTTGGCGGAGTTGGGGGATGAGGTTGAATATGCGCCCACCAAAGGCGAGGGGGATGTTGGTTTGTTGGACGAATTCGGCCGTTTCTCGCAACGAAGCGGCCGTATGCAATTGTTGGGCTGTGAAGATAACCAGCCGGGGATTGGTCGTTTCGATGGTAGATTCCAGCCGGGCTATAGGCACATTCGCACCCAGATAAAGGACATCCCATCCCTGGTGGCGTAGCATGAGCGTGAGCAGGAGTGGTGGCAGGGTGTGTTCTTCACCAGCAGGGCAGCCGATGAGGGCGCGGCCAGCACGAGTTGGGCGTGGTGCGGCAGCTACCAGCGCATGGAGGCGACGCATAGCTAATGCAGAGGCGAAGTGTTCTTGCTGAACGGTTGCCTGATTTTGATACCAGCGATTGCCAATGTCGGCCATGCCTTTGAGAAGGATTTCGTTACATACGATGAGGGGAGGGTAAAGGGCGAATGCCTGGGTGAGGGTGGTTTCGGCGGTTTCTTCGTCGAATTGCAGGCAGGCATTGATCCAGTTCTGGCGCAGGTCGTTGAGGGTGGCGTCGTCAGGTAATGTGGGGGTGGAAACGGCCGTTTCGGCTTGTACCAACGGGTCTTTCCCCTCTGCTGCCAGTGTTCGGTATAGTTTGACCGCTTTACTGATGGACATGCCCTCCTGTTGTCGGGCCATCAACCACTTGATAAGCGCAATATCCCGGTCTGAATATAATCGGTGTCCGCCAGCTGTTCGTTGGGGTTGCGGCAATCCATATCGCCTTTCCCAGGCACGCACGGTATCTGGTTTGATTCCGGTTTCGTGGATGACAACTTTCAGGTTATAGACGGGTGTGGTATCGGGTTTGTTTGGTATCATATTTTTTATCCTGTTATTTTATGTGTGTATTGTAGCACAATTGTCCATATTTTGTCTGATTCCTGGGCGGGAACGTATCGCTCGGACCAAAATGGGGTTGCTGTATAATGGGGAGCAACGACTGACGGAATTGTGACAAGCTTTTGTGGAGGTAGCAGATGAGGCTATGGCGGGCATATTATCGCCCGAAACAGGTGGATGAGGCGCTAACTATTTTGGCAAAATATAAGGGAGATGCGCGGGTTGTGGCTGGGGGGACGGATTTGTTGTTGGAGATGCAGCAAGGACACAAGCCGCCGGTGACGGCCCTGGTTGATGTGACGGGGGTGGAGGAGATGCGGGGGATTGTGGCGGAGAACGGCCGTATTTTGGTTGGTGCGGCTGTGACACACACCGAAATTGTGGCTTCGGAATTGCTGGTACAGAAGGCGACCTGTCTGGTGGAAAGCTGTGGGGTAATTGGTGGGCCGCAGGTGCGTAATGTAGCGACGCTAGGGGGGAATGTGGCACATGCGTTGCCAGCGGCGGATGGCACAACGGCGTTGGTGGTCTTGGATGCGGAGGTGGAAGTGGCAGGGGAAAACGGCCGTTCCTGGCATCCGATTCTTTCTCTGTTTCGCGGGCCAGGAAAATCGGCCGTTGATCATACGCGCGAATTGATTACCCGCTTTCGATTTGTCGCGGCTACGGGGCGGGAGGGGTCAGCTTTTAAGCGGATTATGCGACCTCAGGGTGTTGCCTTGCCGATTTTGGCTTGTGCTGTGTGGGTAAAGTTGGCAGAGGGGGAAACGGCCGTTATCGAAGATGTACGGATTTGTATCGGGCCGGTCAAACCAGTCCCTTGTCGGGCAGAACAAGCCGAAGCTGTATTACGCGGGCGGACTCTGGCGGAAGCGCTGGCTGATTGTGTGATGGCCGCCCAAAATGAGTTTTCACCACGTACAAGCAAACACCGGGCAACGGCTGAATACCGGCGCGAGATGATAGGTGTGCTGTTACGGCGCAGTTTGCCTCTGGCTGTTTCTCGCGCCCAAACCGGCCAGATTGTGCCGGAAGGAGTTGGTTTGGCATGAATTCAGAACGAGTTAATTTAACCATCACAGTCAATGGCAAAACACATCACCTGCAAATACCACCCCATCGGTATCTGGCAGAGGTGTTGCGATATGATTTGGGGCTGACGGGAACAAAGGTGGGGTGCAATGAAGCTGAATGTGGTATTTGCACTGTGTTGGTAAATGGTGTGCCGGTAGATTCGTGTATTTATCCGGCAGTGAAGGCTGATGGGTGCCTGGTGGAAACGATTGAAGGATTGGCGACAAACGGGGCAGAAAACGGCCGTATTTTCCGCGACCGTATCAGTCCCCGTGTGCGAACCAGCTATTATCGCCCCGAACAACTCAAAGGACTCCATCCCCTGCAAGCGGAATTTGTCCGACATGGGGCGGTACAGTGCGGATTTTGTATTCCCGGCCTGATTATGACGGCCAAGGCACTGCTGGATGCAAATCCACAGCCAACGGACCATGATATCAAAGTAGCCCTAAAGGATACCTATTGCCGTTGTGCTGGTTATCCGGCAATTATTACTGCGATCAAATCGGCAGCAGCGATTATGCGGGGTGAGCCACCATTGCCGGTAACAATTCCGGAGAGTGAACGGCCGTTACACGTTGTAGGCACAAATGTCATTCGCCCTGAAGCTGTGGCCAAAGTAACCGGAAAAGCCGTCTATACCGATGATATTCAATTCCCAGACCAGCTATACGGCCGTACTTTGCGGGCTGCCTATCCCCACGCCCGAATTTTGGCCATTGATACCTCTCAGGCAGAAGCCTTGCCTGGCGTGTATGCTGTACTGACAGCCAAAGATGTGCCTGGTCGTTTGCATCATGGCCTGGTGTATCAGGACTGGCCGGCACTGGCCAAAGATAAAGTGCGCTATATTGGGGATCCGGTGGCGATTGTGGCCGCAGAAACAGAAGAAATTGCCGCAGCCGCTCTGGATTTGATACAGGTGACGTATGAGCCATTACCAGTTGTGGATAGCCCGGAGGCAGCGCTGGCGCCGGGGGCACCGCTGGTACATGAAGAATGGGAAACAGGCAATCTGCTGAAACATATCAAGGTGCGGCATGGGGATATCGAACAGGGGTTTGCTGAGGCAGATGTGGTGGTTTCGCGGACGTACCACACGGCGACAACGGAACATGCATTTTTGGAGCCAGAGTGTGCTATTGGGGTGCCCGCAGGATATGATGCGGCGCATCCGCGTCTGACGATTTATGTTGGTTCGCAGATTCCGTATGCTGATCGCAATCAGGTGGCGGCGTGTCTGGGGGTGCCAGATTCGGCAGTTCGGATTGTCAGCCCGCTTGTAGGCGGTGGTTTTGGCGGCAAGGAGGATATTGCGGCCCAGATTCATGTGGCATTGCTGGCGCAGCGAACAGGACGACCGGTGAAGATGCTTTATCGGCGAGATGAATCGTTACGATTTCATCCCAAACGGCATGCTACAACGATTCATATTCGGATGGGGGCGAAACGGGATGGACGAATAACGGCCGTTCAGGCCGAACTATATGGAGATGGGGGCGCATATGCCAGCCTGAGCGACAAAGTGATGACCCGTGCCACAACTCACGCCACTGGTCCTTATGCCATACCCCACGCCAAAATTGATTGTTATGCCACTTATACCAACAACCCACCTAGTGGCGCGTTTCGTGGGTTTGGTGTCACACAATCTGCCTTTGCGGTAGAGCAAACCATAGATATTTTGGCATATGAATTGGGGATTGATCCATTGGCATTGCGCCGTAAAAATGCGTTGCGAGTGGGAACCACAACCGCTACTGGTCAGACATTGCGCGAAAGTGTCGGATTAATACAAACGCTGGATGAGGTGGCCAGGCGTATTGCGGCAGACAAAACGCCTCTGAACCCTGGTGGCAATCGTGTGCGGGCGTGGGGTATTGCGTGTGCGTATAAAAATACCGGTTTGGGTGGTGGCGCTCCTGACAAATCGGCCGCTTTGGTGGAGGTGTATCCAGATGGCACGGCCGAAATTCGTACCAGTGCTGCCGAAATTGGGCAAGGGCTGGTGACCGTAGTGGCCCAAATAACGGCCGAAGAGTTGGGATTGCCTTACGATCGGGTGCGTGTTCTGCTTTCAGATACTGACCTGACACCGGATGGTGGGCCAACAACAGCCAGTCGCCAAACCTATGTGACAGGAAACGCGGCGCGAATGGCTGCCGGGCGTATGCGAGAAATGCTTGCCAGTGTGGTAGCCGAACGGTTGGATGTGCCCCCCGGAAGTATTCGCTTTGAGGAAGGGTTGTTGCGGGCGAATGGACGCCGGGTGGCATTTGGCGAGGCCGTGCAGTGGTTAATTGATGAGGGACGAGAGCCGCGTGCCTATTATGAATATGTGGCGCCAGTGACACAGCCTCTGGGAACTGGTGGTGATATGCATTTTGCATTTAGCTTTGCTACCCAGGCTGCTTTGGTAGAGGTGGATTTGGATACGGGGGAGGTGCATGTTCTGAAGGTGATTGCAGTCAATGATGTAGGCCGGGCAATTAATCCGGTGGGGTTGCGAGGCCAGGTGGAGGGGGGTGTCATGATGGGGCTGGGTAATTGTCTGACGGAGGCGTTTATCGTAGAGAAGGGTGTCCCATTTACGAATGTGTTGGCGCGGTACAAAATGCCGGGGATTAAGCAGACGCCAGAGATTGTGTCGGTGATTGTGGAAGATCCAACGGCGGATGGCCCGTATGGGGCGAAGGGGGTGGGTGAGATTTCGTCTATTCCAACGACGCCGGCTATTTGTAATGGTATTTTTAATGCGTGTGGTGTGCGGGTGTTGACGTTGCCGGTGGATCAGGATGCGTTGTTGCGGGCATTGCGAAACGGCCGTTTGGAGGTGACTGAGTAAAGCAGGCAACGTTTCGATTGTGACCTTGGGTGATAAACAGGTGTTTATATAACCGGAAACGCCAGTTTGTTTTATCCTGTTAGAAACAAGCAAGGAGGGCAACATGTTAAAGGAGTTTCGTGATTTTATCCAACGGGGCAATGTGTTGGATTTGGCCGTTGCTGTCATTATTGGCGGCGCATTTGGTGCAGTTGTCAAGTCGTTTGTGAATGATGTGATTATGCCGCCAATTGGGTTGTTGTTGGGTGGCGTGAACTTTAGTAACTTGTTTATCAATTTGTCTGGGGGAGATTATGCCAGTTTGGCAGAGGCGCAAGCGGCAGGTGCAGCGACGATTAATTACGGTCTTTTTATTAACAATGTGGTGAATTTTCTGATAGTGGGGTTTGTTATTTTCCTGATTGTACGTACAGTGAACCGTTTGCAAAAGGAGGAAGAGGCGGCGGCGCCACCAGCCCCGCCGGAGCCATCGGCTGAGGAGAAGTTGCTGGCTGAAATTCGGGATTTGTTGCGAGAGCGGCAATAAGGGTATGTTGGGGAGGGGGAGACAGAAGGCAGAAGTATAACTATCAGGTGTTTCCGGAAAAACGGCCGTCTTGTGGGTGTGAGGCAAGACGGCCGTTTTGTTTCCCGATTTTCCAAATTGAGAAAAACCTTGTCGCCTTGTTTACGTATAATTTTTCAAGAAAAATGGACACTGGCTCAACTTTATATTGAAACAAGGAATATCAACGTGAGAATAAGAACAAATTATCATCTCAAAGAATGGACAAAGGGAAGTTCACTGATGCGATTGTATATGCTGCTTTGGGGAGCGGGAGCATGGTATGTTGTGGTGATGTTCACTTCTAATATCTGGTATGGATTATTAGGGGCGCTGCCGGTTGTGGCAGTTGTATGGGCCGCTTACTCCGACAAGAAAGATATGATATGCAAGCAGTTTTACGTGCCGCCTGTTGTAGCAAACAAGGTAGTACGAACTGTTTTGGATGAAAAAGGTGTGCCATATACGCCCAGAGGGTATGTACTTTATCTTGCGGACGACATGCAGATTATCATTGAGTCCACTACCCATCGCGGATTGGGCCAGATTGCAACCGTATGGATTGGCCCGGAAACACCGGAAACATTGCCGATGATCAGGAGTTTGCGGCGTAAATTGGATGAGGCGTTCTTGCCGCGTGGTTTACGCTGATAAAAATATACTTGTGGAAAACGGTGTTTGTAAGCTCTCTTGCGGATGATGACAGCAGAAGTCTATATAATATTGGCTTTGAGATTATGCAAGAAGGAGAGCAGGAATGGCCAAAACGTTAATTGAACCCAGTCCTCGGTGGGTACGTGTACAGTTTAATGGTGAATTTGTGGCAAATAGTAAACGGGTCTTGCTGGTGAAGGAAGCGGGGCGTATTCCGGTGTATTATTTCCCGCGCGAGGATGTGCGGATGGATTGTCTGGAGCCGACTGGGCGGGGGCATGAAGGTCGGGAGACGTTTCATGTTCGAGTGGGCGAGCGTGTGGCGGAGAATGGGGCGTGGAGTTATGTGGATCCGGCACCGGAGTTGTCGCAGCTCAAGGGGTATGTGGCGTTTCGTTGGCGGAAAATGGATCATTGGTTTGAGGAAGAGGAGGAGGTGTTTGTGCATGCGCGTGATCCGTATCATCGGGTAGATACGTTGCCCAGTTCGCGTCATGTTCGGGTAGTGGTTGATGGGGTGACGGTGGCGGATACAAAACGGCCGTTTCTCCTGTTCGAAACCGGTTTACCCACCCGCTACTACATCCATCCCGACGATATTCGCATGGATTTGTTGGAGCCAACCGACACCCAGACTCAATGCCCTTACAAAGGTGTCGCTTCTTATTGGTCGGTGAAGATAGGCGACAAAATTTACAAAGACATTGTATGGGGATATATGGACCCCATCCCTGAATGCCCCAAAATCAAAGGGTTACTCTGCTTTTACAACGAGAAGGTAGATATTTACGTGGATGGCGAACTGCAGGAACGGCCTCAAACCCCCTGGTCTTAATGCTATAATTTATGGCAAGAATCTCAGGATTACGGTACAAATAATAGAGAGTTTTTTGTCAAATGAATAGAAGAGAAGGAGGGAAAAGTGCCAGTATTCCTGCACACCATTTTATTTTCTGTGTTGGCCTCGGTAAATTGGGTGCAAGAGGCTAATGATAGTCGTACACCGCTTTGGGTTCCCATTGTCTTGCTGGTTATTATTATTTTGCTGTTTTGGTGGGGGCTTACGCGGCCTTCTCTGAAAGAAACTGCTGGTGATGAGCACGAAGAGGCACATGGTGACACACATACATCACACGTGCCGCAGCATGAAGCTCATTCAGCCCATGAAGCAAAGACAGCAGTTGCCGGGGGGACAGAGGGAGTGGCTTCCGTATCATCTGAACCGGAAGCTGTGACTGCGCCGAAGGTTGAGGTTTCGCCTGAGCCAGATGACCTGAAGCGGATTGAGGGGATTGGCCCCAAGATTGAGCAGATTTTGCATGAGGCGGGTATTAAGACCTATGCGCAGCTGGCTGCGACTTCGGTGAGTGAACTGGAGCGGATTGTACGGCAAGAGGCTGGTATTCGGGTGGCGTATCCGGACACCTGGCCGGAACAGGCAAAACTGGCTGCCGCTGGTGATTGGACCGGGTTGGAGAAGCTGCAGGATGAACTTAAAGGGGGGCGACGGCAGTAGTTGACGGAATGAGGATTTGTGGAAAACGGCCGTCCTGCCCGGAACGGCCGTTTTTTATTGTCTGTCACTTCTCCCTCATCAAAAAAAACTGGTGCACGGGCGCATGTGGTATTGTTCCGCAGTGATTTGACCCTCGATTATGACTGCTTGATTGATTCTTATCGCTTGCGGGGCCAAATTGAGTTCAATAGATATCCACGGATTGCTTCTTCTGTAAAGTGCCCCGTTGGGTCATTGAAATTGAGCGGCCGGTTTTCGACGTAGCTGTACCGGTTGAAGGCTTGCGGGTTGGCGGGGTCGGGGACCAATGTGTCCGCACTCAGGAAACGGGCCAGGGTGGGGGCGTAGTAACGCGCATTGTAATAGTACAGGCCAATGTCCATGTTCTCCCGCTGGCTGGTGTAGGCGTGGCTGGTGATGGGGTTGGGGCCGCTGCCTGCCCGGTAGCCGCCAAAGGGCAGGTAGCGGGTCTGCTCTACCGTCCCGTCTGCCCGCTG
>RFGV01000142.1 GCA_003696605.1 Chloroflexota bacterium
CACTGATTCTGCCAATTCTGTTTCTGGTTCTGGTACTGGCTCTTCCTCCACAGGTGCAGGCAATTTATAAGCCGCCACATGCTCTTTTAGCACCTCCAGAGCCTTCTCACCAAAGCCACGGAACTGCAAGAAAACCTCATCACCCATTTCCAGGTGCAACAACACATCACCAACCGTTTCAATCTTGTTATCAAGCAACAAATTGTGAATACGACCTGGCAAATCCAATTCATCCAGCGGCAATTGCCAGGCAACGGCGGGTATATTCTTGCGCAACTCTGCTCGTTTCCTGCGCAGCTCTTCCTGCTCTGCTGCTCGCGCCGCAATAATTTGCCCTAGCACGCCACCTACAAATCGATCGAGCGTATAATAATCTTCTGAAGTAATTGGCCGCCCAGCCTCTTTCTTTGCCAAGACTTGCTTAACCTTCTCCACCAACTCTTCATCACCAGCAATTTCTGGATCGACATCCGGGTGGTCCAGGCTATCTAACGATTCAGCAGCGGCTTCTGTCAGACTTTTAATATCAATTCGCCAACCGGTCAATTTGGCTGCAAGGCGAGCATTTTGACCTTCCCGTCCAATTGCCAATGAAAGCTGATCATCGGGCACAACGACAACGGCCGTCTTTCCTTCACGCGGATTTTCTTCCAAAAACACATGAGACACCCGTGCTGGACTCAACGCTTTAGCAATAAACATTCGCTGATCCGGGTCCCATTCAATCACATCAATCTTTTCATCGTTTAGTTCTCGGACAATACTCTGAATGCGCACACCACGCATACCAACGCACGCCCCCACCGGATCCACACCCGGCTGCAACGCCTGAACAGCCACCTTCGACCGTTGCCCAGCCTCACGAGCAATGCTCTTGATTTCCACCTGCCCGTTATAAATCTCTGGCACTTCCAATTCCAGCAACCGCCGCAACAAATTACGATGATTCCGGCTGACAAAAATCTGTGGTCCTCGATTGGTGCGACGCACCTCTAAAACATAAACACGAATCTTGTCATGCGGACGATATCGCTCACCCGGTACCTGTTGGCTCTTGGGCAAAATCGCTTCTGTGCGTCCCAGACCAATTGTAATATTCTGCCCAGTAACACTCTGTACCGTACCATTCACGAGTTCGCCTTCCCGACCAGAAAAGTCCTCGTAAAGTTGTTCCCGTTCTGCTTCGCGCACCCGCTGCAACAACACCTGTTTGGCCGTCTGAGCAGCAATACGGCCGAAGCTGGCTGTTGTGCTATTCACCATAATTACATCGCCAATTTTGGCATCCTTATGGCCAGCCCGACGCGCTTCATCCAGCGAAATCTCTGTCCGGCTATCATGCACCTCATCCACCACCTCTTTTTCCACATAGATGGTGGGATCACCTGTGCGGGGATCAATATCTACTTCTACCCGCTGGGTGTTATGTAAATTCATGTCACGTCGGTATGCAGAAACAAGCGCAGTTTTCAGTGCCTCGAAGACTTCTTCTTTTGGCAAACCACGTGACTCGCAAATTTCATTAAAGGCTAAAACAAATTCGCTTTTCATTTATCCTAACCTTACCCATCCTTTAGAATTCGGGACCACTTTTCACCTTATAATTTTAACCATTTCTTACGTACAGAAAACAAAAAAAGTGGGGGAAGCCCACTTTCCATCGTACGTATCAAAACGGAAGCTAACTGATAATATTATAGCACGAGCGTACCATATTCGCAAAATAGCAAAGCGAAAATGGAACGACGATAACGAATCAATTTTTAAGCAAGCATGTAAAACGTTGGCACATAAAACAAGGCTTCAATATGCCCCTTTGCCCAGCAAAACAACCCAAAAGGTCTTTAACAAAATATAAATATCCATCCATAATGAGTAGTTTTGCACGTAGTAAAGATCATCATCCAGACGCACGGGTTTATCAGCACGGCCGTTTACTTGCCACCAACCAGTCATTCCCTGCGGCACAGCAAAGCGTTTCCGTTGCCAAAGTTTATATTGATCTAACAACCAAGGCAGCTCTGGGCGAGGTCCAACCAAACTCATATCTCCCTTCAACACGTTAAATAGCTGTGGCAATTCATCCAGGCTGGTACGTCGCAAAAAACGGCCGATTCGTGTAATTCGTGGGTCATCCGGTCGTTTGTAGAAAATCAACGGATCACTACTAGCAGTCGTGTTAACTACTTCCTGTAATTTTTCGGCCCCAACAATCATGGACCTGAATTTGTACATCTTGAAAATACGGCCGTTTTCCCCCACTCGCTCCTGCTTAAAAATAACAGGACCAGGAGAATCCAACTTCACCACAATAGCCACCACAATCATAATTGGCAAGGCCATTAATGTCAGCATCCCCCCTACAACCAAATCAAAAAGCCGTTTAACAACTCGCTGGACATCATTCAAGGCGGGATCGCGCAAATTGATCATGGGGACTCCACTAAAATCATCAATCGTTGCTCTGTAAACAGCCAGACTAAAATAATCAGGCACAATACGCACATCCACAGGCAACTCATGCAATACCCAAACCAATTTATTCACTTCCTCATAAGCCCACCGAGGCAGGGCTATCACCACATCCTCTACCTGATTTTCCTCAACCACAGTACGAACATCTTGCAATGTACCCAAAACCGGTAATTGGCCATTTTGTTTTTCGGGATCATCATCCAGATAGCCAACCAATCTCAACCCCATCCAGTTATATTTTTCAATCATTTCCCCAATTTGCTGCCCAACTTCACCCGCACCCACAATCAAAACCCGCCGTACAGGAGCAGACATACGTCCCATCTTGAAAGCAACGCGGGCTATTAACCGCCAGCTCAATAAGAAAAACAAATCCAAAGCAATGAATATAACAAAGAGCCAACGAGAAAACTCCCTAAAGAAGAGATAGAGCAAACCGGCGAATAACAATGCTGCCAGACCAGTAGCCAGAGTAACTGTATGTAGTTCGTCAATTACCTTGTAAATTCTGCGTGGGTCATAAACGGAGGTCAATAAAAATGCGCTGACCCATAAAATCGGCACCAGCATATAGATAATGGGAGGAATTTCAATAGCAGAGACGGGAACTAACAAAGGCAAGGTGGGCAAGAAAGGGCGGACTGCCGCTGCCAGGCTCAATGCAATCAAGGTCAAAATAATATCCAGCAAAATAGAGACCACAGCAAAGTTAACCCCAAAACGGCGAAACATGTTATTTCCTCCTGTGTAGGTACTACCAGCCTGAAAGCGTGCTTTACATCAAACGTGTTTTCTAATTGTATATTAAATTTGATTGCTGCCTAATAAAAAGAAATATTGTGTCTGTGTTACTGATTTCTGGCTGTTTAATGTGGTCCATTTGTATCAGGTCTTTATTTTCTGAGGCCCCAAACATGAAACTGTGTATTGAAACTGGGGTTATTTACCATTATGATGAGCATAAGATATTCAATGTGTATTAGGTACTCGTAAAAGGATTGTAAATCGTGTCTGGGGCAACAAAATTGGAGCCACTATTATGAACTCAATTACCCACAATAGAAACGGCCGTCTTTTTCTTTTTGGTTTTCTTTACTTCGTTCAGGGAGCCATGCTTGCTTATGTTTTGGTCTTCAACAATCTCTACTTGCGCGCATTCGGAGCAACTGCAGCCCAACTCTCACTGCTAAACGGTCTGTTAGTTGTTCCATTTATCTTAAAAATTGGCATTGGGTTACTCAGTGACCGATACGGGTTACAGCGCAAACTACCATTTTTTCATCATGGTCACCGGGTGCCTTATATTGCTCTTGGTTTGCTTATGATAAACATGGGGGCATTTGCGGCTGGCTTTGTGCCACCTGTAACGATGTATCCCCTGTTTCTTGTCACTGCTCTCTTCATTGCTTTCGGTTTGGCGTTTTATGATACAACGGCCGATGGATTGGCTATTGATGTCACACCAGCGAAAGAATATAACTTGATTCAGGGTGCAATGGTTATTGGGCGTTCATGTGGCGTGATTTTGCTGGCAGCTATCTACGGCCGTCTTATTAATCTGTTTGGCTGGCAAATTATTTTCTGGATTATCACTGGGTTAACGCTGCTGCCTCACCTGTTGCTCTGGCGCATTCGGGAACCAAAACAGCGTGCGCCAACTCACGCTTTCGATTGGGATGCGTTACGCAACTTATGGCGACCACAAATCGGCCGTCTTACCCTCTATGCCATCATCTATTCTGTTTCTGTTTATGGGGCGAATGCTATTGTCACCCTTTTCACCAATGAAGGGTTAGGGGGCACCCTGGTACAAGTGGGAGATGTGGCCGCATTGGGCAGTGTGGGAATGTTGCTGGGAGGCATTACAGGCACTACTTTGGCTCGCCGCCTGAGCATCTGGCAGCAGGGAATGATTACGGTAATGATTGTTTCTGTGGCTTTATTGCTTATTGCATTTACGGCCACCTTGAGCAATATTGTTTTCATTATCGTTTTGTGGGGGTTTTGTCTGGCTTCAGCGGAATTGGTTTATGTAACGTTAGCTATGAAAACAACGGATCGGCGGATGGGGGCAGGCCAATTTGCTATTTTTATGGCAATTTCTAATGTCGGAACTGGAATTGGACAGGCAACAACAACAGGGTTGATTGATACAATTGAATTTCATTGGATTTTTGCCAGTCTGGCATTGCTTAATTTGTTGGCACTGCCGTTGCTAATGGCCATGCGTGCAAATGATGAGCCACCAGTTACGGCCGTTTCCCAGTTACCTATCAGTCACTAATTCTTCATTCTTCCTCATCTGGCCGTAAATGGAAACGAAAAGCCAACCGACCTATACCAATATGATCCAAATCATTTAATGCCTGGGGGGCCAGCCCTAGCCGCACAAAATTCAAGTATGTCCCATTGCTGCTGCCTTCATCATAGAGCCAATAACGGCCGTTATCCCACCGGATTCGGGCATGCAAAGGAGAAACCGTGCGGTCAGCAAACACCAAATCAGCCACACCAGCATCCCGCCCAATAGTCACATCAGCTCCCGGCAACCGTAAAAAACTATGAGCAGATGCATCATCCACTCGCTCCAGCCAACCCACCAACCCTGACTGTGCCCCAAGCGGTGCCACCCCTTCCTCTGGATGTGGCGGCACATCAGCGATTGCCGTCTCCACCCATTCTGTTATATGTGCCACATCTCTTCGTCGCTGCCAACGCACCACCAGCAAAAAAATTGACGCCAACGCCACACTACCCAACAGCCATAAAATCTGTAACTCCGTCAGCGGCAACTCAGAGGGAATGGTCACTGTGGGCGCAGATGTAGGAATTGGGGTTGGTGTTGGGGGCAACGGCCGTTCTTCCAACAACCGCACAGTTACCGGATCACTATTTGCCACCAGCCCCAATTCATCGACCACTTCCACACGTAATTCATAACTCCCCTCTCCCAACGCAGTCATATTCCAGGGTAACAGAATTCGCCCTGTTTCATCCGGCTCAAACGATAATGGCGGCGGTTGCAAACGGCCGTTTACCGAAAACACCACATCCGTCAAACGACGCGGTCGGCCATCCGGCCAACTGACTAACAAAGGCACATCTACACTCTTCGGCTCCAGAGCATCCACCGGCGCATCTGGCATTGCCCCTCGCCGATACAATACCTCTTCCACTTCCAACAAAAGTTCCGGTGGCAAAATCGTCACCTCAAACTCCGTCATAGCCCGTACTTGCCCCAAGTTTAGGGTAACCGTGTACTGACCACCATGAGCACGCAAAGTGCGATATTGTATTTGTGGCTGATTAGCCTGCCGTTGCCAGACCAGATAGATAGCATCTGCTTCCTCTGGCTGCGGCATAAACACATGGAAACCACGTGTCGCTGTTGCCAGCCGTCGGGCATTCTCCACGGCCTGCGAACTGGCTTGTGCCCCCAAAATAGCCGGGAAAACAGCTATTCGCGCAGCTTGGGCCTGGGCTGTGATTGTCTCATACTCAAGCTGGGTATGTAGTTGGGAGGCATCACTAAACAGCAAAAGGGCATGAAAACGGCCGTTTCCTTCCCTGGCAACCAAATGCGCCATAGCCAACTGCATCATATCCGCCACAGGAACAGTCTCTAATGGCACAGGCACATACGCCTCCACAGCAGCCACAACCGCTGTCGGGTCCGTCTCGTCCTGAACCAAAAACATCCCCCCCTCCCCATCTCCATCTGGCACCACGATACTTACTTTATCCAGGCCATTCGGATTCATAAAGCGGGTAGCAAAACGGCCGATACTCGCCTTCACCTTTTGCCAACGGCTCACACCAGCATCATCCTCCCCCAAAATCAACTCATTGGTATCTACAACGAACACCAAATCCGCCCCTACCGGCACAGTATTCAGCGTAAACTCAACCGGCACCCCATTCTCACGCATACTCAAGCGAGACAAATCACTCAGCGGCACACTACGCGAATCGGCCGTAAACAAATTCAAGCGAATCACAGGAAAATCTGTCGTATCTACGCGAGCAACCTCAAATATCAGCCCCTCATCCTGTGCCCACGCACGACCAACCCCTATCAACACAAATCCCAACAAAAAAAATCGCAGCACCCACAGCCGCTTCATGCAATACATCCTTGTTTGCAGTCTGGTTTATGTTTACTTTCCCCCATCTGTCTGATATTATAACATGGTAATTGCCACTTACCCTGCCCGGTTAGACCAACAGGCAGAAAACCAATCCACAAGCTCATGAAAAAGGGGACAAGATCATGCCAGGAAACAAACGGCAATGGTTACAAATAATACGAACAGGTTTTGTCTGCCTCGTCATTCTGTTTGTACCAACTGTAATAGCCTGGGCACAAACCAATACACCTGTCCCCTGGCTTCGCATCACCGGCAGCAACATTAGCAGTCCACCAGCTATCGAAATTCATGTAGTTGGCATGGATGAAAACGGCCGTTCCCTCGACCTCAGCCAAACCCCACTAGACATCCTGCACAACGGGCAATCTGTCGGACCAGGCAATTACGCCGGCACCTACACCGCCGGCACCTTCACCGTATTCCTGATAGACATCCCTACTGGTGTCGCCGAACAATTCCCCGCCATCCAGGACACAATTCTCCAGTTTGCATCTCCGGGCAACATGCAAGAAGAAACCGATGCTATTGCGATATATCAAGTTGGCGAAACAGCCGCTATCGAATTACTTTCCCCCACATTTTTCTACAACAGCGTCCGCAACCTCTTCGCCACCCCCCTTACCCCAGCCACAGGCGCAACAGCCCTCATCGACAGCACAATGGGACTTCTCGAACAACTGGAAGAACTAAAGCCCAATCCAGAAATGAGTACAGCACTCGTCATTATTTCTGATGGCACCGACGTGGTCAGCACCCGCTTTCAGCATGACGACGTTGCCCCTCGCGCCGCTACTTTAGGCATTCCAATTCACACCATCTGGCTCACCAACAACAATTTATTACCAGCCACCCAAACATTAGGACGTGACTATCTGCAAGAACTTGCCGCTGGCTCACGAGGACTATCTGCCAGTCTGGACAACCCTGCCGAAATTACCGCCATCTGGGAACGTATCCTGAGTTTTCGGGAGCAAGCCCGTATTCTTTATACACCCGAATTTTTGGCTGGTGGCTCGGCTCAGGTAACAGTAATGCTGGCCCAAAATCCACTGATTACGGCCGAAACAACCATCGAAATTCCAGAAAATTTACCCAGTGTTGTCATCGACCTGCCTCTGGAAAGCCGTGTGCTTTCCCTGCCTGATCTGGAAAAGCCAATTCGATTGCGTTTTCGTGCCCACGCTTCCTGGTTAGATGAAGAGGAAAGGGCGTTGGTAGCCGCACAGTTGATGGTAAATGGAGAAGTTGTTCAGGATATTCCTGTAGAATCACTGGACTCTTTTACAGCCGAAATTGATAACCTGACTTATGGCAACAATATTGTGCAAATCGCGGCATTGGACAATCAGGGAATCCGTGTCACAAGTCCACCAGTTGTGCTTACAGTTAATGAAGGGACACGAGAAATTCCACCAGAATTGGCTGCAGGAGGTGGATTAGGTCAAATTTTGGCGACCATTGGCATTGCTGTGTTGGTACTTGGTGTTGTGGCCGGTTTGGGCTATGCAGCCTGGCAAACTGGGGTGTTGGGTAATCTGGAACAATTTTTGCCGCGAGGGCGATCAACAAAACGTGCTGCCAGCAGAACTCCCGCACCAGAAACGGCCGTTTCTGATACCCCTGCTACTACCACCAATACGCTTATTTCTCCCCACACCCCACCCATTGCTCACCTGGAAGTGCTCGAATCCGTCTCCCGCATGCCAGCCCAAATTCCGCTAACAGGCACTCTCGTGAAGATCGGCCGTTCACCAGCTCAAGCCGACATCGCCTTCGAAAACGACATCACCGTTTCCCGCCTCCACGCCACCCTCATGCTCGAAGGCACCAATTACCGCATCTACGACGAACGCAGCACCAGCGGCACATGGGTCAACGACCAACAAGTACCCGAATACGGCATCCAACTCGTAGATGGCGACGAAATCCATCTAGGCGCTGTTCATCTGCGTTACCGTCAACCTTAAATAATACAGTCAATGTTTATGAACCTGAAACCCATACAAAAACAAGTCATAGAAGCCAACGAAACCATCTTCCTGATAGGCCCAGCCGGAACAGGCAAAACGACCACCCTGCAACACCGCCTACTCCACTTGCTACGCAATGGCGAACCTGCCTACACCATACTCGTACTCATTGCTGAAGCCACCCACGAATCCAAATGGCTAAATACCATCCACAACTCCGGTTTGGGTCCCTATGCCAACCTCAAAATCACCACCTACAACCAAATGGCCCTGGAAATGGTCCAACTCTTCTGGCCACTTGTCGCACGTCCCGCCGGCTTTATCTCCCCCTATCGTCCCCCCACCATCCTTGGCTACGACCTGGCACAAATCCTCATGTGGCGAATTGTCTCCAAAATGATTGAAGCAGGGACATTCGCCACATTGCGCTCACGACCACAAGAAATTGTCACCCAGTTGCTTGATATTTTGAATGGTGCTGCGCTAAACAGAATGACGCCGGAACAGGCTATTGAACGCCAAAAACTAACCTGGGCTGGTGAACCAGAACAAATACGTCATCTGGATGATGCCTACCTTGCTATTACCAGTTTTCGTAAGTTCTGCCTGGAAAACAGCTTACTCGATCTTTCGTTGGTTATCTCTGTCTTTGATCGGCAATTGGTAGAACATCCTGAATTTCATCGTTACTTTAAGGAACGCTATCGCCATTTATTGGTGGATAATATCGAAGAAGGAACGGCCGCTGCCCAAAATTTTGTGCAAAAATTAATGGGTTCTACTGTATCCGCTGCCATTGCTTATGACGAGGGTGGGGGATACAAACGATTTATGGCTGCTGATCCGAATGCGGCCATAAAATTTCGCAAACTTAGCAGGCATGTGTTTGAATTCCACCAATCTTTTGTTGCATCTGAGCCACTACAACATCTGGCTAATCTGGTAGAAAACCAGTTGATGGTAGGTCGCAAATTGCCCACAGCTCAGGCGGAAAAAGCAATATTGGGAATTGTAAACGGCCGTTACCGTCGGGAAATGGTCACCAACCTCACCCCCATCCTCCACGAACTCATCCACAAAAAAGGATACCACCCTTCCGACATCGCCATCATCACCCCCTACCTCGACGGCGCACTACGCTACACACTCATCCAATCACTCCGGGAAGCCAACCTGCCCAACCACCTTACCCGCCGCCGCTCCAGTCCCCGCGACGAACCCCGAGTACGCGCCTGGCTAACCTGGCTGGCATTAGCACATCCCGACTGGGGCATAAAACCGTCTCCCTACGACATTGCCGAAGCCCTCACACTCAGTATTCACGGCATGGATCCCGTGCGTGCCGCCCTCACCACCCAAGCCCTCTATGACAAAGAGATACCCCGCCTGCTTCCGACAGAAACAGCGCCAGAATTCATACGCGAACGCATCGGAAACACATTACTCACATTAGTTGACGAATTACGTGAATGGCTAGAAACACATGGTAATGTCACAGAGTTTGACCGATTCCTTCATGCCCTTTTTACCTACTTGCTCAGCCAACCCCGCTTTCAACCAGAACCAGACATTGTCGGTGCGGCCGTTTGCCGCTGGCTGGTAGATACAGCGACACGTGTGCGTCAGGCCGCCCCCGCCCTTGGCTTCAAAACACCGGCCGAAATAGGCCACATCTTTATCGAAAGTATCTATCAGGGTCTGGTATCTGCTCGTCCACCAGAACTGGGCGCACCGCCTGATCCGGAAGGAATCATGGTCACAACCATGTACAATTTCTTGTTATCAGAACGGGTAGTAAAAATACAAGTATGGTTGGAAACGGCCGCTACTGGCTGGTGGGATCTCCTCAAACGCCCCCTCAGCAACGCCTTCGTACTGGCGCAAAGCTGGGAAGGCAACAAATGGACAATGGAAGACGACTTTAAAATACGTAACGAATTGCTGGTCAATATTATTCGGGGGCTCACATCCCGCTGCGAGGAAGGCATCATACTGGCCACCAGCGATCTGGATCGGCGCGGATTACGTCAGGAAGGACGCCTCTGGCAAGCTCTCCAGCCCGTCATTCGCCACCACACACAAGCACACTAATCGTTATTGCTCCCTCGCCTCGTTCAACATATCCAAAATAGAACGGCCGTTTGCCTCCAATTCTGGCCGTTCCGACAACAAAGCATCCAGTTGCCCAATCGCCTCTTCCAAAACAGCATCCCCCCCTGAACTTTGAGCAACAACAGCAAGACCCTGCTCATACCACACTCGCGCCTGTGCCACATCCCCCAAAGCCAACGCCGTCAACCCTGCCTTAAACGCCGCTTCCGCATTATCTGGCACATTCTTTGCCACCAACTCATAATACTGCAAAGCCACTTCATACTCCCCGGCTGCAAACCGCTGATCTCCCCGAGCCAACGTCCCCCCAATTGCCTCCCGCTCTGTCAACGCCAGCCAGCGATGAGGTTGGTAATCCCCTTTGTCAACCGGATCCAATTCAATCGCTTTTTGCTGGTCCGCCAACCCCAAAAACAACCATTCACGCGCTGATGGCCCGGTCCCGGCTGGCAAATTCAACCATTCTGCATAAGCCAATCGCCCCCGAAAATGGTAGTAAAGCGCATTATCCGGATCGAAGTTAATGGCACGGGTGTAGCTCTCAATGGCATCTGCAATCACTTCTGCCTGGTCATAACCAGGACAGTTACGCAACAAAAATTGTATTTGGGCGCGTGTACGATAAGAAAAAGCAATATCCTCATCTTCCTGACCAGGAATAGCAATAGCCCGATTATATTGTTCAATTGCCCGTTCCAACCAACTTGCCGCAGTTTCTTTTTCACTCAAAGACAAGCTGTCATCAGCGCAACGATCTTCGCCGCTGGACTCATAATCATTCCCCAATGTACCTATTCGCCAATACAACGTGCCCAGCGAGATGGCTACACTGGCATTATTGGGGTTAATTTCGGCAGCCTTCTCCCAGGCATTCCGAGCATCATCATATTGGCGCAGGGAATAAGTGGCATAGCCCAGCCCTAACAGAGCATCATCTGATTCAGGGTCGTTCTGGACGGCCTCACGGAAAAGCATCGCTGCTTGCTGGTACAACTCTCTGCGTTGGGTTGTTGTACCAACACGGGTAGCCTGAGCATAAACAATCCAGCCTTTGCCGGTTAATGCTTGGGCGCGCTGGCTGGGTGTGAGAGTTTGTTTGCCTGTCAGGGAAAGAGCGGTGTCGTAGTCTGCCCATGCCTGATCTTCGTTACCCAGCGCATGGTAGGCAACTCCACGCCAAAGATAGTAGGTGGCGTTATCTGGATTGCGGCTGATAGCCTCGTTAAAGTCCTGGATAGCCGCATTGTATTCGGAGCGCATGACCATGTTTTCGCCAATTTCGTCACCGGGTTGTGTGCCCAGCCCCTGATAGACAAGCGCACGTCTGACGTATAGTTGGTCCAGGTGGTGATTGTAGGTAATTAGTTGGTTATAGTCCTGGAGAGCAGACTCATATGCTCCTATTTGAGCGTATATGGCAGCCCGGTTGTTTAGGGCAGCATACCAGGCTGTTGGTTGTGTTTCGGGTAAGATGAGTGGCACTTTGAAACCCTGACGGCCGTTTATGCCCAAAATACGCCAATCAGAGACAGTTAAAGCGGTTGTATAGGCGTCTATGGCCTGGCGTGCCTGTTGTTCCCGCTCAATGGCTTCTTCGGTTTGCAGAAGGTGTTCTTGCCATGAATTGCCGATAACAAGAAAGTGATAGGTGACTGTTTCACGGGTAAGATTGGCCAGGGCCAACAAACAAACGGCCGTTCCGGCTACCAAAACCAGCCAGCGAATCGGACGTGAATAGACGTGCTTTTGGGTGCGTACATGTCTTGTTTGCCACAACACCCAAACGGCTCCAATTGTCAGAACCAAAATGGTGAGCGGGGGGTAAATATCCGGCACGGTTAGCCAGGGACGAAGGCCGGTAAACAAACGAAGCAAGGTCAGGAGCAAGCTAATGCTGCCGAGCAACCAGGGAAGGCGAGTATATGGCTTGATACGGGAGCGAATTTGTAACGGCCGTATTACAAACCACCACATTGGGGGCACAAACAAACCCAAATAAAGATATGGGTACAAATCAGCCAGACTGTATCGTAACCCTGGTATATCTGCATACACCAAACCAGAAGCACGGGTACCAAACAGGGAAATCACCCCAAACAGCCCAATCGTCAACAGGTAGAGTGTACCCATTCGGCTCCGCAAAAGATGGTAGCTCCAGTTTTGTTTTTCGGCCGTTTCTGGCAAATTGCGCGCTACCCGACGCACAACCGGCAAATACCATGCCAGCCGCCCTTCCAGCTCAATTCGTTCCTCTGGCGTAACAATTGCCGTACCAGAATTATCAATGAGTAAATTATTCCAAAAATAAACGTTTGCCCGCAGAAGATGCGTCACATCACGCCATGAAATTCGGCGTGAGTCTTCAGTGCCAGCACCAGTAAACAACCCCTCCTGGTCGAGCCAGACAGTTTCGGCCATTGTGGCCGCTTGTAATTGATGCAAAGGGGTAAAAATAATGGCCAGAATTCCCAACCCTGTAGAAAGAAGGATATAACCCACCAGGAGAATTAAGCCAAGCCAAAGCAAAACAGAATTATCTGGCGCAGGCACAACATTGACAGCTGCAATGCCCTGACTAAGTGAGGGGGTAAAATCAGGATCGTCTGCACGTAGTAATGGAGTTGCGCTAAAACGGATTTCTGGCACAACATTGGTACTAATTTCCAGCTTGATGGTGGCTGCCGGCAGCAGAAAAACGAGAAAGGCCAGAAATACCAGAATAAACCGCTGAAGCCAGATGGTAGCAGGATGCCGGTAGCGAAAAGCATACCGGCGTAACTGAAGTGACTCGGCCGTTTTTTGTGCCATTTGGGCCACATCGTCGGAAAAAACATTCTTATCAACCAGTTCTGCCAGTCGCTCGGCCACGTCTGTAGCCGAAGCCAAATCGTCTTGTTCTTGAAACAGGTTGAATGCGGTCGTGAAGTGGGGGAGGGATTCGGCCGTTTGCCCTTGTGCCACGAATGCTTCGGCCAGAGTCCGCTCTGCCAGAGCCAGCGAGGTATTATCTTCGTACAGCGTAAAGGTAGAAACGGCCGTTTGCAGATGGGGAATAGCCGCCTCATACGCCCGTGTCATCACCAACGCCTGCCCCAGCCCCAAACGAATCACAGCTTGCCGATACGGCCCTAATATCTGTTCTTCTGACAAAAGCCGCTCAAACAGCTTACGTGCCTGTTCGGCATCACCTAAAGAAAGAAACAAATGGGCTTGCCGCTCATCCGCCACACCCCCTTCTTGCCGTTCACCCCGTGCCTCCAGCGTTTTGTCCGCCTGTCGGTAGTGGCGTGCCGCCACGGCAAACAAACGGGCTACGATCCAATCCAGGTAGGACAAAGTTGGCCAAAAATGAGGATGCCAGACACGTAACCCTAAAAAGAAAGTGAGGTAAACAACCAGTGGCAAAGATAAGAAAAAGGAAAACGTGTTGCGCAACCAATACCAGCGGTCCTGCGAAACGGCCGTATCCATCACCTGCCCACGCAACACATTCGCCAGGCCAACATACCCATCCCCCAAAGCCAGGCGAGTATGCGCCTTCTCCGCTTCAATCCGGTCTGCATCTATGGCCACAGGCAACAACTGATCAAAAGCCCGCAGCGCAAGCTGGTACTGTTCAATAGCTGGCACATATTGCCCCGTATGCGCCAAAGCCAAACCATACGCCCGAAACACATACGGCCGTAATTGCGGGTATTCATCCACCCGCGCCAACAATCCCTCCAGCAACTCCTTGCTTTTCCCCCAATCCCCATACAACTGAGCCAAACGCGCCTGCAAATGCGTGTGTAAAACAGCCAACTCATCCAAACGCGGCTCATTCAGGAGTGCCAGAAAATAACGAGCCTCATCCACCGTTTGCAACAACCGCTCAATCGCGGCCAGTTGACGCTCATCATGGTACTGTCGAAAACGAGCAATCAAATACTCAATTGCTACGTTCACATCCACAAAAAACATATGGTAAAGCACATTTTGCGCCTGAGCGAACGGGTTCGGATCAGCGTTGGTTTCCCAAAAAGCCAGTGCCCGACGATGCGCCTCACGGTAAGCCTGGGCATCTTGAGCAATCCAGTGTCGTTGCAAAATAACACGCTCATCCTCACGAACAGCATAAATGGGCGGCATGCCTTCTGTGGCAGGTGTAACAACTTCTACAAAAGAAAAGCGGGTTAATCGTTCAATCAGGCCAGCATTACGGCCGTCATCATTTTGGCGCATGGCCGCAAACAACTCGGCCGAAAACCAGTGCGGTACAGCCGCCAAATGCAACGCCTCCACCATCATGGGGTGCAGTTCACTGAGCATTTGGCTCAGATAACGAGCAATCGTTTGGGTGGAATCAACAGTCATAGCTACACATCACTAAAAAAGTCATCATCCGCCTGAGAAACGGCCAACGCATGATCAGCCATCATGGCCAGGGCGCCCGGCACTCCCCCACTGGTGAGTACAACAGTATGCCAGTCAAGACCGGTTATTTTGCGCCGTTCTTCGAAATACTCCCGCACATATTCTTCAGTAAATGGATCCAATCCCGTCTGGACTACCAGATGGTTCATTTTCAAATCGGTAAGATCTGGTGTTTTGCGGCCAGCTATCACCACCACCAAATCTTTGAGGGATTCCTCATCACGCAAACGAAGGAATAACTCATCTAAAAACCAGCGTTCGGCTTCTACAGGGGCGGCTTCGTAAGAATCAAAGAGAAAAACAACAGGCTTGTGGCTGGCAAGCAAGGCGGCCAGGCTTTCAAAAAAGGCGTTGTTGATGGCGCGTTCGGCAAATTGACGATCGGCTTCACTATCGGCGAGAAGGGGGGCATATGTATCGGCCGTATCTGAAGCCTCGGACTGAAGGGATTGGTTCTGCCAGGCTTCCAGGCCAAGCCACCAGTTCACTGCATCTCGTTCACGCTGGCAAAGGGTAATAAGGTCGGATAAACGGCCGTATCTCTGCGCATAATCCACCAATTCCCGGGTCTTGCTGGCCAGCGTGCTACCTGGCAAATTCTCATAATTAATACCCAGGTCAAAACACAAAGTCTTGATTTCCTCAAGATTAAAGTACGTTTCCAGATTACGGCGCAAGGTGGCCAGCCCAGTTGTCAACTCGTGGTGCATGGCAGAGGCTGTAAATCGATTAATTGTGCGATTGAGGGATATGAAAAAAGAATCAAAACCCAACTTGTTGCGGATCAATCGAATCAACCCCAAAAAGTCCTGAATTTCGTGCATTTCGCGCGGATTGCGAAAATCAACCAGCGCAACAGGAAGAGAAACGGCCGTTTCCCGACAATAGCGGGCCATCTTTGTCAGCAGCCACGTCTTCCCCATATCCTTCGGCGCTTCAATCAACATCACTGCCTGACGTGTTTCCGGCCGCAACAACTTCTGAAAACCCCGAAACTTTTTCTCCTGATCCACAAACAAAAATTCATCGTAGTTTGTCATAACGCCAGCCAGTTGCCAAAATAAACAGAAAACCCTGGCAACTTCAACCAGGGCAATTCATTCTCTCATAATTCAATCAGGCCATACCCGCCTTTTCTTTATGCTCCTTCACCAACTCCCGCTTCAACACCTTCCCCACCGTTGTCTTCGGCAACTCATCCCGAAACTCAATCAAACGTGGATACTTATATTTCGCCAGTTGCGTCTTGCTCCACTCAATAATTTCTTCCTCTGTTGTGGGATCACCTGGCTTCTTGACAATCCACGCCTTGACCGTTTCGCCTCGCTTCGGGTCAGGCACGCCGGCCACTGTCACCTCCAGCACGGCCGGATGCTGCGCCAACACCTCTTCAACCTCACGTGGATAAATGTTATACCCACCAGCAATAATCATATCCTTCTTGCGGTCTTCTATGTAGAAATAACCATCCTCATCCATGCGGGCAATGTCCCCTGTGTACAACCAGCCATCACGCAAAGTCCGACGGGTCTCCTCCTCCATATTCCAATACCCCTGCATAATGTTCGGCGCCTTGATAGCCAACTCGCCAACCTCACCCACTGGCATATCCTTGTCCCCATCCGTTGGGTCCACAATCCGACACTCAACACCCGGCAAAGGCAGCCCAATAGAACCGGCACGATTCTCCCCAAAAATCGGGTTGGCGTGCGTTGCCACATGCGCTTCTGTGAGGCCATATCCTTCTACCAGCTTGCCACCTGTCAGTGATTCAAACTTGCGCTTGGTTTCTACCAACAATGGGGCAGAGCCGGAAATACATGCCCGAATGGAGCGCAAATCGTATTTACCAGCTTGCACCTCTGGGTTATTGTTAATTGCCACATACATCGCTGGCACACCTGGGAAAATGCTCACCTTGTATTTGCTGATGCTTCCCAACACATCTTTTTGGTCGCGCGGATTGGCAATAACAACCAGTGTACCAGCTACGGCAGCAGAAAAAATCATGGCCGTTACCATACCGTAGGAATGGAAGAATGGAATTGCGCCCAAAATGACTTCGGCGGCCTCCCGACAATCGGGAATCCAGGCACGTATCATTTGCACATTGGCCACCAGGTTGCGATGGAGTGCAATTGCCCCCTTGGAAAGGCCAGTTGTACCACCGGTGTATTGCAACAAAGCGATATCATCTCCGGTTACAGTAACATTCGGCCGTGGCATCTGGCGCCCCATTGCCAGAAAATCCTGAAATGCCATATCCCCCGGCTCCAGTTCAACATAGTGCCCCTCTTTCTTTTCCTTAAACAGGGTAAATAAGGCTTTTAGATGAGGGGGCAGATATTCTTTAATATTGGTGACAATAACACGCTTGACGTTGGTTGTGCCTTTGCGTTGTACAGTTTTGAGCTGATTGTAAAAAAGGCTCATGACGAATACTGTTTCGGCACCACAGTCTTTGAGTTGGTGTTCCAGTTCGCGTTCAGTGTAGAGGGGGTTGGTAGCGATGACGATACCCCCAGCTTTGAGCACACCAAAGTAGGTGATGACGAACTGAGGGGTGTTGGGCATGTAAATAACGACTCGATCTCCTTTTTGGAAACCGTTGGCAACCAGTGCTGCAGCCAGTGTGTCGGCCAAATCGTTTAGCTCGCGATAACTGATTTTGCGGCCACGAAAGATGATGGCTGTGTGTTCAGGATGTTTACGGGCAGACTCTTCTAAAAAGTGGAAAAGTGGAAAATTTGGGACTTCGATAGTGTGGGGGACACCTTCGTCGTAGTGTTTAAGCCAAGGCTTGTCGGCGTAACTGATGGCTTTTGTTGTCATGGGACTTCTCCTTACTTTGCGGCCAGTTGGGTTGTTTATTCGCTTGTGTGCAACAATTCCGGTTATACTATACAAAACGAGATGCAGTTCTGTAAACTGGCAGTTGTGGCACACTTTTACTTACCATAATTGTAATTAGGAGCGGCTTTTTGTGCCACTGGAAAGGAAAAAAGGGAGATGGGATGATGGTTGTGGCGTTTCAAGGGGAACGAGGGGCTTATTCGGAGCAGGCTGTGCGGGAGTATTTTGGTGGGGAAACGGCCGTTCTGCCGTGCCGTAGCTTTTTGGCCTTGTTCGATGCTGTTCACGAGAACAAAGCCACTTGCGCCATGCTCCCCGTCGAAAATTCCCTGGCCGGCACCGTCATTCCCGCTTACGACCTGCTGGTTGATCACGACTTGCAGGTACAGGCCGAAGTGATTGTACGTGTTGAACATTGCCTGATGGCACCGCCGGGTACACGGCTGGAAGATGTCCGTCGCGTTTGGTCGCACCCACAAGCACTGGCACAATGCGAACAAAATCTGCGCCGTTTAGGCATTGAACCTGTTACCTATTACGACACAGCGGGCGCAGCACGAGACCTGGCAGCCAACCCCCAACCAGAAACGGCCGCTATTGCCAGCGCCCTCGCCGCCGAAATTTACCAACTAGACATTCTTGCCCGTCATCTGGAAGACATGGACTTCAATTACACCCGTTTCTTCGTCCTCGGGCGAGAAACACCCCCCAGACGCGATCCCAGTAAAACTTCCATCATCTTCACCACCCGCCACGTACCAGGTGCCCTGCACGCTGTATTGGGCGAACTGGCTCAACGCGGTATCAACATGACAAAAATCGAATCTCGTCCACGCCGAAATCGCCCCTGGCATTACTTATTCTATGTAGATTTTGAGGGACATGAAGACGACCCCCCAGTTCAGGAGGCTTTGCTGGGCATCTTAAAACAGGCATCTTTTCTGAAAGTATTGGGGTCTTACCCGGCGGCAGAAATACGTGAATAACATTCAAGAAACAGTTAGGGAATAATTAACGGCCGTAAATAAACCACATCACTTTCGCGTAAACCGGGCACAACTACCTGCAACCGCTGCCCTGTATCCGGCAAATACAACCC
>RFGV01000143.1 GCA_003696605.1 Chloroflexota bacterium
AAAAGGAGGCGGAGGGCGAAAGCGGGAACAGGGAGTAAAGACGGCCGTTTCATGACTTTGCCTAAAACTTGTCCAAATTCCCGATTTGTAAGTGGCACAGGGGCGGTGAGGTTAAAGGGACCGGAAGCATTTTCTTGTTCTATCAGGAAGCGAATGGCTCTGATTTCGTCGGCGATGTGAATCCAGGGCATGTACTGACGGCCGTTTCCCAGGGGGCCACCTATAAATAGACGATAGGGCAAGACAAGGCGAGGGAGTGCGCCGCCAGCCAGACTTAGCACAATGCCGGTGCGAATGATGGCTCGTCGTACACCCATTGTTTCTAAAACGGCCGTACTCTCTTCCCACTCCTGGCACACATTAGCCAGAAAGTCATGACCAACTGGACTATCTTCGGTAATGGTTTCGTGGCCACAGGGGCCATAGTAGCCAACGGCAGAGGCCTGAATGACGACTCGTGGCTTCTGGGTAGCGGCTGTGATGGCCTGAGTGATAGCTTGACCGGCCTGTACCCGACTTTGGCGAATAAGTTGTTTGCGGGTGGGTGTCCAGCGGCCAGAGGCAATACTGGCTCCGGCAAGGTTGACGATTGCGTCGGCACCATCGGCCAGGTGTTGCCAGGAAACGGCCGTTTTCCCATCCCAGGCCACCAGGTTGGCATTGGTTATTTGCCCTTTATATCGGTCTGGTTGGCGGCTGAGAATAATTAGCTCATGACCATCATTTGCCAGGCTATTAGTCAAAGCCCGACCAATTAGCCCTGTGCCACCCGTGATAATGACTCGCATATGCCACGTCTCCTTAATTTTCAGGTATATCCTGCCCTCTTTTATATTGTAACGTTTGCCAGGCGGTTTGGCGATTTGCCAATGTAAAAAACTACAGAGCAAGCCATACATCAGTCAAATAAATCATGTTTTTAGTGAACAAGTGGGGCAACTTACAGTCTCGGGAGCAATCAACACATATGATTAAGCGAGTAAGAAATTTATTGGTTAGTTGGTCAATCAAACACGAGTAACACCAATAATGAGGAGCTATGCCGAATCTGTAATAACCGAGGTGAATGACTGCAAAATGTCTGAGCAAAAACCACGAACGATTATTATTAAAGACAAGAAGAACGGTGTTGTTCTGGCAAAGGCGCAAGTCGGGAGAGGTGTTCGGTTATTTGAAGGGGTATGGTATTTCGAGCCAGAGTTTGTTCATCAGGAATATTTGCAGGTTACGCAGCGAACCTATACGTGTCATTATAAGGGTGTGTGCTATTGGATTGATTTGAATTTGCCAAACCATGCGGCAAAAAATGTGGCATTTACTTATTTTGATGTGAATGAAGGGTATGAGTTTATTTTGGGACGTAATTCTGGGCGCAACCATCCTTGGTTCCGAAGGGGGAGAATTGGTGCAAACACTGATGGGCCTGATGATGGCCGACGCACCCTGGACTTTGTTTGAAAAAGCAATATACATTCACCCAACATTGACCGAAGGCTTCTTTACGCTGATGGATAACGTTCAGCCTGCATAAATGGATTGTTTGAAACGAATATGTAAAAATAGTTGACCGTAATGGTAAAGTATGATATGCTCTGTTTAGGTTTTGGTACATTCTGCAACGGATGATAGGAAATTCACCGCCCGAAGTACCGTACGGGCGGTTTTTTTTATCGCCAGTGGAACGGACCAAATATTTAGAAACTTTTTTTTGTAACAAGGAGTCAAGAAACATGTCAGAAAGAGAAACTGGATCCGTGAAATGGTTTGATGATGCCAAAGGATATGGCTTCATCACTCGTGATAAGGGTGGCGATGTTTTCGTGCATTATTCAGCCATTTCGGCCACTGGCTTTCGTTCCTTAGCGGAAGGCGAGCGTGTGGAATTTAATGTCGAATCAGGTCAGAAGGGACCTGTGGCTGTTGATGTCCGCAAAGAAGGACAGTAGGAGCTTGAGTAATGTCTGAAAATCTCACCGTTGCTGACGACATGGTTGTCGGCATTGATTATACTTTGCGGTTAGATGACGGTCAGGTCATTGATTCTTCGGAAGGACGTGAGCCGTTGGAATACCTGCAAGGTCATGGTCAAATAATTTCTGGTCTGGAGCGTGAGCTGTATGGCATGAAGGTTGGAGATAGCCGCCAGGTTGTGGTGAATCCGGCTGATGGCTATGGCGAAGTGGACCCGATGCAGGTGCAGTTAGTACCGCTGGAGATTTTTCCAGAGGATATGACGTTGACGCCGGGTATGGGGTTGCAATTGCGCGACGGCCGTACCGGTGAATTGCTGCAGGCGTTTGTAGTAGAAGTGCGTGATGACGGCGTTGTGCTTGATTTTAATCATCCACTGGCTGGTCAGACGTTGCACTTTGATGTGAAAATTGCTTCGTTGCGTAAGGCAACAGATGAGGAATTGGCACACGGACACGCGCATTAAGCTTTTGCTGTAAATTTGTACACACGGAAAACGGCCGTTTTCTGCTGAAATTATCGGTGGAAACGGCCGTTTTTTCTTTCCTTCCCCGTCACTTCCCTTTTCCTTAATCTTTCCACAATCTTTTTGCAATCTTTCCGAGTATAATCAATCTTAGAAATGCCTGACTCTTGAAATGCTGGAGGAGCACTATGTGGGACAATATCTTTGGACGGCGTGAACTGGAAAAGAAACTGCGAGAATCAAATCGCCTGCCCCCTGGTCAGGCATTAACGCAAAAATTCCCCGTTTTGCATTACGGCCCTGTGCCTCAGGTTGATCTCAAAACCTGGACTTTCCGCATTTTTGGAGAGGTAGAAGAAGAAAAAGTGTGGGATTGGGAGAGTTTTAATCAGCTTCCCCGCACCAAAGTTACCCTGGACATTCATTGTGTGACACGTTGGT
>RFGV01000144.1 GCA_003696605.1 Chloroflexota bacterium
ATTCCAAAAACTTGTTGTATTTGTACCGAATTATCGAAAGACAGTGGGAAGGTTTTGTGCAAAATAATAAGTTGCCCATCCTGTTACCCTGCTGTATGATCATGGTCGATCCATCACGTCACGTATGGATAGAAACCCACATTTTTGATGACGGAGAGCTTTCTGTTATGTCCCACACCGCGCTGGTCGCTATTGGCGGCAATTCGTTGATTACTGATAAGAACCACCCGGATGTACCTCATCAATGGGATGCAGTCCGGGAAACTTGCCGACACCTGGCAGATATGATTGAAGCCGGTTGGCGTTTGGTCGTGACACATGGAAATGGACCACAGGTTGGGTTTATTTTGCGGCGAAATGAGCTGGCAGCCCATGAGGTGCATACAACTCCTCTGGATTTGATTGTGGCTGATACACAAGGTTCAATTGGGTATATGTTGCAGCAGGCTTTGGGGAATGAGTTGTATAGCCGGGGGATTGATGTGCCGGTTGTTACGGTTGTTACGCAGGTGTTGGTGGATGAGGATGATCCGGCATTTGAGAATCCGTCCAAACCGATTGGTGGTTTTATGACGGAAGAGGATGCGCGCAAGTTTGAGGCGGATGGCTGGCGTGTGGTGGAAGATGCTGGCCGGGGATGGCGCCGGGTTGTGGCGTCGCCCAAACCGTTGCGTATTATAGAGGAAGAGGCGATTCGCCGATTGGTTGATGCTGGTTGTGTGGTGATTGCGGCTGGCGGTGGTGGTATTCCTGTGGTGCAGAATCGCAAGGGTGAGTTGCGTGAGCTTAAAGGGGTTTATGCGGTTATTGACAAGGATTGGGCGAGTGGTTTGCTGGCTTCGCGGCTTGGTGCAGATTTGTTTTTGATCTCTACGGGTGTGGAGAAGGTGGCTATTAATTTTAATCGGCCGAATCAGCAGAACCTGGATCGGGTAACGGCCGTTTCTCTCGCTCATTATCTTGAAGAAGGACACTTTGCGCCCGGCAGTATGAAACCAAAAGTGGAGGCTGTACTGGCTTTCTTGCGTCAAGGCGGCAAACAGGCATTAATTACCAATCCCGAAAACATTGCCCGCGCCTTGCGTCATGAGACCGGTACGTGGATCGTACCAGATTAGGTGATATATGCCTGCTGTTTTGGGGCTTTTCAACATTTTTGCGCTGATTTATGTATTTCGAAGTGTGCAATTAACGGCCGTCATTTGGCGTGAATGGCAAACGCTTAATCAAGAGCCCCTGACAACACGAAAAAAACAACTCGCAGAACAGGCTTCCTTCTTCATTGCTGTTCCTGTAGGCGTCTTTCTGCACGAAATGGGGCACGCTATTGCTACCTGGCTTTTTGGTGGCCGTGTTATCGAATTTGGTTATCGTGTCTTTTGGGGATATGTCATTCCCGCCGGGACATTCACCCCCTCTCAGGACTGGTTC
This sequence comes from Chloroflexota bacterium, assembly GCA_003696605.1. Lineage (GTDB taxonomy): Bacteria > Chloroflexota > Anaerolineae > Promineifilales > Promineifilaceae > J033. The sequence goes on from RFGV01000144.1 coordinate 1,432, forward strand.
ATTAGCCTTGCCGGAACAATAGGCTCTTTGCTATATGGATTAGCCCTCTGGCTCTTATTACGGCGTGCCCGTACCACTTTCTTGCGTTATTTTGGCTTGCGCGCATTTCGCTTTCAGGTTTATTTCTCCCTCATTTACTATCCTATCTTCACCCTATTACTTTCTATTGGCGACTGGCGGACAATTTACAACTTTTCGGCTACACCATTGCTGAGTAGTTTGACAATTCCGCTTCATGCATTGCTGCTAGGCTTGTTCTGGTGGGGGGATCGGATTGGCTGGTTTGAAATGCCCGTTTTTGCTACTCTGGCTGAACAACAACGGTTTGAACAGCTGGCACAGGAGAGTGGGCATAACCCTGAGGCACAACTGGCCCTTTGTTTGGCATTATTGCAGGGCAGGGCGGTGAATAAGGCACGCCATTTGGCAAACAAGTTGTTCCGACAACACCAGACGCAATCCGGGGATTTGGCTTTTGTGCTGGCTTTGCTGGAACTGGAGAGAAAAAGTCACATTTCCCGAAAAGCGCAGCATTATCTGGAGCAAGCCTTGCAACTGGGATTGACCGATTCGTACCGGCAGGCTTATGCTTATCAGAAGCTGGCACAATATTATCTGGAGCGGGACAAAGTACAGGATGCGCTCAGGATGGTTGAGGCGGGTATTACGGCCGTTTCCCCTCTGGTACACAAGGAAAACGGCCGTTCTGATACCCCCCTCGTCCTTGCCCAACTTCTCCACCAACGCGGCCGCAGCTTCCTGCGTCTCAAACAATACGAACAGGCATATTCAGATATTCAGCAAGCATTAGCATTAGCTCAGGCGGCTAATGCCACAGCTGCTATCAAATTTTATCAGGAGGAACTGGCACTTGTGGAGCGGCACGCGGGGCGGAAACTGGATCTTTCTCCTCCCCACGTGCCATAAAAGGAGGTGATGCTGTGAGTAAGACGGCCGTTCTTCGGCCAACATAAACACCCAATTCCACCAATTTTATCGTTGCAGTTTCCTGTTAGTTCACAGAAGAGGGAGAGAAACAAATGGAACAAAAACGCCTGTTCAGACTATTCATTTTCGCCCTGATCGCAGCCCTGATACTCGTCGCCTGTACCGGCGGTGGTGGTGATACTGGCACCACAGAAGAAACCGGCCAAACTGAAACCGAGGGCACAACCGAAACCGGAGGAGAAGAAACCACCGCCGAAGGCGAAACCCTAACCGTACAAGGATTCGACGGCGAAGTACAAGTCACCATCCCCACCATTGAAGAAGGCAAAACCAACGTCGCTTTTGTGTACGTTGGCCCCATTGGTGATGGCGGCTGGACATTCGCCCACAACCAGGGACGTCTTTACCTGGAAGAAAACGGCAATAACGTACACACCGCCTACCTGGAAAGCATCCCCGAAGGTGCTGATGCCGAGCGCGTCATCCGCTCCCTTGCCCGTCAAGGCTTCGACGTCATCTTCACCACCTCCTTTGGCTACATGGAACCCACCGCCATCGTTGCCGAAGAATTTCCAGACACCGCATTCATTCACATTTCCGGCCAGAAAAAGAACGACACCAACTTTGGCAACGTCTTTGGTGCAATGGAAGAAATGAAATATCTGGCCGGCATGATTGCCGGAGCCAAAGCCGCTGAAGACGGCTCCAAACGAGTGGGTATTATCGCCCCCTGGCCCATTGCCGAAGTCATCCGACTTTCCAATGCTGCCGCTTTGGGTATGCGCCGCACCTGCCCCGACTGCATCATGGATATTCGCTGGATCTTCACCTGGTTCGATCCGGTTAAGGAACGCGAAGCAGCCGAATCAATGCTGGATGCTGGTGCCACTGTCATTATTACCGGTGCCGATACACCTGGCCCTGTTCAGGCCGCTGCCGATCGCGGATTTACAGGTATTGCCTACGATTCAGACAACGCCTGTGCCGGTCTGGAATCCAACTGCCTGACTGTTCCTTATTGGAACTGGGGACCTGTCTACCTGGACATCGTTGAGCAGGTTCAGGCAGGCACATGGCAGCCAGAGGACTTCTATGGTTCAACGGCCGATGGCATGTTGGGATTGTTTGGCTTCATGGAAGGGCAGACACCATATCCTAGTGTACCGGAAAGCGTAATCCCAGAGGTGCAAGAGGTGTTGCAGCAAATGCTCAATGGCGAGTTCACTCGCTTTGACATTTTCAGTGGTCCGATTATGGACAATCATGGCAATCTCGTTGTGCCAGAAGGGGTTAGCCTGACGCAATCTGACCTGGAAGGGTTAACAGAAGGGTATATGGAAGCGTTTGGCATTACTGGCCGCGAGCCTTGTACAATTTGCATGAATTTCCTGGTTGAGGGATTTGATCCTACGGCCGAAATTCCGCCGCTGGATTAGCGTTGTTTGTCGTTGCTCCTGGCAGGTCTCTTTTGGGGCCTGCCAGGAGTTTTCTGGTTAGTGTTTATGTCTGTTGTTTGGTTTATTCGTCACGGTGAAAGTATTTCCAATGCCAATTTGCCTACTGAACATCCGGCAAGTTCGCCTCTGACATCATTGGGTGAACTGGAAGCACGCTGTGTCGCAGATGTGTTTACAGAGAAGCCGTCACTGATTACCCACTCTTCTTATGTACGTGCCCGCCAAACGGCCGAACCGACAATTGCCCGTTTTATGCCTGTGAATGTAGAAGTATGGCCTGTACATGAATTTACTTATCTGGCTCCGAAACGGTATTTTGGTACAACCTTGAGCGAACGCCGTCCATTGGCTGAAGCATACTGGGAGCGAATGGATCCCCACTTTCGAGATGAGGGGGAGGGGGAGTCGTTTGCGGCGTTTTTGGTGCGGGTGCAAAATACGTTAACCCTTTTACGACAACAAAATGAGCCGTTTGTGGCTGTGTTTAGTCATGGGTTGTTTATTGGCGGGATTTTGTGGGCGCTGTTGCATGGGTTGCCGGATGCCTTGCGTGAAGAGGATGTGACGCCGCGTATGATGCGGCGTTATAGTCATTTTGTGCGCGGCATGCATATTCCCAATGGTTCAATTTTGGCAGTGACGCTAAACGGCCGTTTTGCCCACATCTCTGGCATTGTCAGCGATCATGTAGCAGGGCTAGAGGTAGATGAAAAAAATGGCCATCTTCCCTGACCAGATACCCAATTAAACACACCAGTTATAAACAGGAAGGTTCCCTTGACCCAATTAGACACCAATCAACCCTATGCACTTGTCATGCGCGGTATTGTCAAACGTTTCCCCGGCGTATTGGCCAATGACCACGTGGATTTAGCCCTCTATCCCGGTGAAGTCCACGCTCTGCTTGGCGAAAACGGTGCCGGTAAAAGCACACTCATGAATATCTTGAGTGGCCTCTATCGGCCTGACGCAGGACAAATCATCATCAATGGCGAACCAGTTACCTTCAACTCCCCTCGTGATGCCATTCGTCGGGGAATCGGTATGGTTCACCAACACTTTATGCTCGTTCCCACACTTACCGTTGCCGAAAACCTCATTCTGGGGCAAGACGATATTGGCTTTATATTGGACTATACTGCCCTGGAGGCTAAAGTGGCGGAACTTTCTCAAAAATTTGGCCTGGCAGTTGATCCACACGCCAAAATCTGGCAATTATCCGTAGGGGAGCAACAGCGAGTAGAAATCCTGAAAATGCTCTATCATGGCGCCAAAATATTGATCATGGATGAACCAACGGCCGTACTTACGCCTCAGGAAGTAGAAGAACTTTTCAAAACCTTGCGCGAAATGGCCGCCGTCGGACATACCATTATCTTCATTAGCCACAAACTGGATGAAGTACTAGAGATAGCCGATCGAGTTACTGTGTTAAGGCGCGGCAAAGTAACGGCCGTTGTAGACACTGCCCACACCACCAAAGCCGAACTCGCCCGCCTCATGGTCGGCCGTGAAGTCCTCTTCCGTGTTGAAAAAAAACCAGCCAATCCTGGCAACCCCATCCTGGAAATCCAAAACCTCAACGCCAAAAATGATCGCGGTCTCCCCGCCCTGCGCAACCTCTCCCTAACAGTTCGCTCCGGCGAAATAGTTGGTGTAGCCGGTGTTGCCGGCAACGGACAAGTAGAACTGGCCGAAGTCATTACGGGCCTGCGGCCAGCAGAAAGCGGCAAAATCCTCGTACACGGCCAAGACATTACCAACAAACCCGCCACTGCTGCCATAGACCGCGGTGTGGCCCATATCCCCGCCGACCGTACCGGTGTCGGCTCCGCCCCCAACCTCTACCTGGACGAAAACCTCATCATGAAAAGCTACCGCCATCCCCCCATCAGCAAAGGTTGGGCAATCAACCTTAGCGAAGCCTTTCGCCAGGCTGTCCAGCTCATCAAACGCTTCGATGTCAAAACGCCAGACGTCAAAACACCAGCCCGCTTACTTTCTGGTGGCAACCTGCAAAAACTCATCCTTGCCCGTGAGCTTTCCCGTGAACCCGAAGCCATCATCGCTGTTTATCCCAGTCGCGGACTTGATGCCGGCGCCACCGAAGCCGTCCATCGTCGCCTCATTGACGAACGCGACCGTGGCTCTGCCATCTTACTTATATCTGAAGACCTGGATGAGCTTCTCTCCCTGGCCGACCGCATTGTTGTTCTTTACGAAGGACAAATCATTGGCGAAGTGCCACCCAAAGACGAACTTGTAGATGAAATTGGATTGATGATGGCCGGAACAAAAATTCAGGCTGGAGACTGAACATGCGAATAAAGATCGAACCTCGATTAATCGTGCCAAAGTGGATGTCTTTCTTGGGATTGATTGCGGCTATTTTGGCTGCGCTCTTTTTTGGTGGGTTTTTACTCAGCTATGGTGGCCTGAACCCGCTTGTGGCCTACCGCCAGATGTTTACGGATGCATTTTTGCGTTCCTACTCACCGTCTGACACTTTAGTAAAAGCGACCCCCCTGTTACTGGCTGGTCTTGGCGTCACGGTAGCTTTCCGTATGAAACTGTGGAATATTGGTGCAGAAGGGCAGTTGCTTATTGGCGCATGGGCAGCCAGTGGGGTGGCTTTGTTTGTTATGCCACCAGAAACGCCGCGTCCAATTATGTTGCTGGCAATGGGGGTTGCCGGGTTTCTGGGGGGGGCGCTTTGGGGGCTGATCCCTGGTATTCTTAAAGCCAAGTTGCAGGTTAATGAAATTATTTCATCTCTGATGCTGACTTACGTAGCCATCTTATTTAACAATTTCTTTATTTATGGCCCCTGGTCAGCAGGCGGGTTTGGCCTTACACGTTCGTTTCCGCGCACTGGTTGGTTTCCGCGTTTGCTAGATTTTGTGGATTTTGTGCCTGCTTTTCGGGGCATGACGGCACATATCGGTTTTCTGATCGGGTTAGTAGCTGCTGTTATTTTGGCGGTGTTGTTTCGGCGAAGTAAGTGGGGATATGAGTTGAAGTTGATTGGGGATAACCCGCGTGCAGCAGAATATGCGGGTGTGAATCTGGCCCGACATATTATGTTGGCCATGTTTATTTCTGGGGGATTGGCTGGGCTGGCTGGTATGTCTGAAGTGGCCGGGGTGGTGCACCGTTTGCAGGAAAATTTTTCGCCGGGATATGGTTTTACGGCCATTATTGTGGCATGGTTGGCTCGTTTGAATCCGCTGGCGGTGGTGTTGGTTGCTTATTTGTTTGGTGGTTTGTTGGTGGGTGGTGATTCGATTCAACCGGCGGGTATTCCCTTGATGATTCAGGGGATTATTATGTTTTGTGTGATTAGTGCAGATTTGCTTACCCGTTATCGAATACGATTGGTACGGCCGAAATCACAGGAATTGGAAGCGTTGGATACAGAGGTGACCGCAGGGTAGGTTTATGGATGGAACAACATTGATTTTCATTTTTAACATTGTAAGCGCTGGTTTGCGTACTGGAACCCCTTTGTTGTTTGCAACTATTGGTGAGTTGATTACGGAGCGGGCGGGGGTGTTGAATTTGGGGGTGGAAGGTATGATGCTGGCGGGGGCGTTGGCCGGATTTGCTGTTTCGTTTAGCACGGGCAATCCCTGGTTGGGTGTGGCGGCGGGTATGTTGGCGGCTGGTGTGCTTAGCTTGTTGCATGGGTTGGTGGCTATTTCGCTACGGGGGGATCAGGTGGTGAGTGGATTGGCGTTGGCTTTTGTGGGGCGAGGATTAACGGCCGTTCTTGGGGCGCGTTATGTTCAAATACGTGATGTTCCCAGATTGCCCAATATTGAAATGCCTTTTTTGAATGATATTCCACTTATTGGCCCCACCATTTTAGGGCCATTATTTGGACGGCAAAACATTGTTCTTTATTTAGGCTTTTTACTTGTACCTTTGGTCTGGTTTTTTATCAATCGCACTCGAGCTGGTCTAAATTTACGAGCAATTGGTGAGTATCCGGCGGCAGCCGATGCGGCGGGTATAAATGTTGTCCGGTTGCGTTACTTTTATGTATTTGTAGGTGGTATGCTGGCAGGTCTGGCTGGTGCCTCTCTTTCTTTGGCCGTTACGCCCTTGTGGATTGAAGATATGACGGCCGGGCAGGGCTGGATTGCAGTTGGGCTGGTTATTTTTGCCGGGTGGGATCCCTGGCGAGCGGCACTAGGGTCGTATATTTTTGGGGCTTTGCGTCGCTTGCCCCTTGACTTACAGTCTGTCTCCTGGTTGCCATTTGCCAGCAATCCGATTTTAGGTACCTGGCTATCTATGATTCCATATCTGTTTACTATTGTGGCGCTTATGTTTTCCTCACGTGAGGCAGCACGTAAACGGCTGGGCGCACCGGCAGCATTGGGTGTGCCATATGTACGTGGTGAGCGTGGATTATAGGCGAACTTACGGGGTGATAACAGTACCTTTAGGGGATTCCTTCAGGTAAAAATAGATAAAATGGCCTATTCCTTTTTGCCTCCCGAGTTTGCAAAATAGTGTCAGTGGTCAGGAATGGCTGCTGATACGTTGATTTTGGGCCTGGTAGCCTCCGTCCAGGCCCAATTTGTCGGAGAGGTAAAGGATATGTTAACAATTTTAGTCGCATCTGTGTTGTTTTTTCTGATGGTAGTGGCGGTAGTGAAACGGCAACGGGCAATGGCGCTACAGGCAGCAGTTGCCCAGCGTCAGCAAAACCGGAGGCGTGCCTATTATGAATGATGTGGTTGTCGTAATGGTATAAGTATAGGTGCTTTAGGTGCAAACAATGGGGCTTCCGTAGAGGCTATTTGCGCCAAGGTTGTTTCGGGGGGAATACAGGCGGTGTATAAATGCACCGCCTGTTGTGTTGTTATTGGGGTTATTTACGGCGACGGCCGAAAAACCACCATGCGCTGAGGAAAACGGCCGTTGCCAGTGCCAGGCTAGCCAGTTGCAACTCCGCCGGGCGCCCAGAAGCTGCCCGTTCCTTTTCTGTTTGAGCGATCCATTCAAAAGTTTCCATCATGCCAGTTTGTAAGGGGCGAGTTTGCCAGCCGAGTTGGGTGCGTGCTTTATCCGAGCGGGCGATATAGGTGGCACCGAGGCTGCGTACAGCTTCTTCGCTAAAGCTGGCAGGCAAGGGGAGCAGGTTGTACAAAAAGCCCATCACAGGTGCAAACGGCCGTATTAGCCGTGCTGGCACGTGGATTACAGCACCTCGTTTGCCTGTAAGGTGTGCCCAAAAATCAAACATTTCTCCCAGTGGAATTGCCGGGCCAGCCAAAATATAGCTTTCACCAATTTTTCCTTTCTCTAGTGCCAGCAAGTGTCCTTCCGCCACATCTTCCACATGGGCATAAGTAAGCGTTGTTTCTGGGCCAGGCAGAATGGGCATACCCCGATAAAACAGTCGCATCATTTCGGCGATAATACTGGTATCACCTGGGCCATACACACCACCTGGCATGACAATAATAATGGGCGCACCCTTTTCAATCATAGGCAAGGCAACTTTGTAATGTGCCAGCCATTTTGTGCGGTCATATTCAGAGAGGAAAGGCCCTTCGCTGTAATAGGTTTCATCCACTAATTGGCCTTTGGTATCACCAAAAACAGCAATGGTGCTGGTATAAACAATTTTGGGCACACCAAGCTCATGAGCCAGCCGCAAAACTTTTCGTGTTCCGCCCACATTAATTGCTTCTGCCTGTGGCCAATCGGGTGAACCAAGTTTGTACCAGGCAGCGATATGGAAGACAACATCACTCCCTTTCATCGCTTCGCGCATGGAAGCTGTGTCGGTGATGTCCCCAGGAACGGCCGTTGCGCCCAAACTTTCCACAATTTTCTGACTTCGCTCCGAGCGAGCCAATGCATACACATCATACCCACGTGCGACCAATTTTCGCACCACCCGTTGCCCAATAAATCCAGAACCTCCGGTTACAAACGCTTTCATCCTAAGAGCATCCTTTTTTTACAAGATAATCCATTAAGCAGGCCACACAGCCATTATACCGAACTGCATCCAAATACGGCAGTTCTACCCAAAATCAGCAAATTAATGCTTGCTGGCAAACCAGCACAGTGTTATAATTTTCCCGTCTTGGGCGCGTAGCTCAGCTGGTTAGAGCGCACGGTTCACATCCGTGAGGTCATAGGTTCGAGTCCTATCGCGCCCACCAAAAAAGCCCCACTTCGGGGCTTTTTTATTTCGTTTCTTCTTCCTCAAACTTCTTACTCGCCTGCCCACCAACCATACGCACAACCGGCAAAACAAATAACACACCATTATGAGGCAGGTTCAGATCGCCAATAACCGACTCAGTGGCTTCAATAATCCTGTCCACATCTTCTTCGCTCTCAACCACTGTAAAAATGGTGCGATGACGCTGTTCCTGTCCCCGTAACAAACGAGTCAATCCGGGCATTAAAGGTAGATCGTCGCGTAATTCCTTACCCTTGACTTTTGCCAGGCCGGTGCTTTCCAAAATGGTAATTCCCCGTACACCCGTTGATTCCCAGGCATCTAGCACGGATGGGCATTGGTTGAGGTTATCAAGTACAAGCATGACCATATATCGCATTATTTTCGTCTCCTTGTGTTATGATTCTGTCAATTGCTCAGCTTTGGTAGTAGCTGGAACAGTTTGTGTAGCGAACGATGCCCTCAACATAGGCGGTGTGATCAGAGTGGCGATGATAACGATGAATACGAGAATGGAGAAGTTGTTGCTGGAAATAAGTTCCTCAATCAGGGCAAATGAAGCGACAATCAAGCCAACTTCACCACGAGAAACCATGCCAATACCCAATTGCAGAGATTCACGATTAGTAAACCCGCCCACTCTGGCGCCAAATCCGCTGCCCAGGATTTTGCCCAAAACGGCCGTTATTAGCAGAATAATTCCCAAGCCCCATGCTGAACTATCAATCGCTCGCAAATTGGCCTGAAGCCCAATATTCACAAAGAAAATTGGCACAAAAAAGCCATACGCCAAAGTTGCAAAATTATCAATCAAATAATCACGGACCGATGTACGTGCCAGAAACAGACCTGCCATAAACGCACCAGTAATTGCGGCCAGTCCGCCCAGAGCTTCAGCTGCCCAGGCATAAAGCAAGATCAGAACCAACACAAACGTTACCGTTCCCTGGCTAATTGGTAAACGAGAAACCCAGTTAAGCAAACGAGGAATTACCGACAAGCCAATCAATGTTGCTACTACAAAGTAGCCCAGCATCCGCAATAATGTAAAGACAACCGTACTCAGACCGCCCGTTGCTTCCTCACCAACCAGTAATAGCGACAGAGAAAGAAACAAAATAACCAGAATATCGTCGAAAACGGCCGCACCCAACAGCGCCAATCCCACACGACTTCTCAATTGACCTAACTCCAGCAATGTTTGTGCCGAAATACTTACACTCGTTGCCGCCAGCGTCAGGCCAATAAAGACAGCACCCGAACTGCTTGCACCAAACAATGTGGCTATACCCCAGCCAGTGAAAAATGGTATTACCACTCCCAACACCCCTGCATAAGCCGAAACCTTGCCCGACCGAAGCAACTCTTCTACATGTAACTCCAGGCCAGCCAATGCCATCAACAACACAACACCCAGTTCTGCCAACAGGTGAATAAACTCTGGCAAATGTTCATCACCACTTAACACTGGCCAGGCATGAAAAATGTCCAGCACAGTGGGCCCCAAAATTACACCAGCCAACAGTTCACCCAGCACAGATGGCTGTCCTAAACGGGTGCTTATATAGCCACTTCCTTTGGCCGCTACAATAATAATTACCAGGGCCAAAATAAAATTCAAAAATTCGTTCGCCATGTGTCTCCTTTTTGTTTAACTAGATGATCTTTGTTTAAAAACCAGATTTAGGGGTGGGTATGAACCCCATGCTTTATAACATGAGAAAATAAGAGAAACGTAAGCTCTTGTTTAGGGGCTTTGTGATCATTCATGATGGATTCCCCCTTTGAATAACACGTAGCGTTACTTGCTCCCCACGTCGCTTTAATTCTACCACATCACCCGAACGAATGCTGCCAATGATGTCGGTATCAAAGCCGTAAGCGTAGGGAATGCCTTCTAGCGAACAGGCCGGAGCGCTTTGTTGGTCTATTTCGGTGTTTACAATGGCCACAGGGGCTTTGCCCCGGTAGAACAGTTCTAATAAAACGTAAGGGGCAACTGTGGAGCCACTGCCTTTTGGAAAGATGGCGATTTTTCCGGCGATGCTTTGTCCGTTGGCTGGATGGCCGGGTTCTTCGATGATGCCTGTTTCGCGATTGACAAACCCTAAAAATGTGATTGGGGTGTCAGTGACAAAGGCTTCTCCAATGATGGTGAAATCTTGTTGGGAGGGTAAACCATGTCCGTGTGCAATGAAGGTGGCTGGCAAGGAATCGCTGAGTGGTGTGGGGGAGTGTGGGGAAGTTGTTGGTTTGGGGCTGGTAACAGGTGAGGGGGGTGTGGTGGTTGGTATCTGACTGAAGTGAAGTTCGCCAGTGGCAACGGCGATGCAGTCGGCAAGTTTCATTACAGAGGTGGGAATTCCATTGAGGCCGGATTTGATGTAGTGTTCGGCTTTCATGGAGTTGGTGAGAACGTGTTTGACCCAGTTTTGGTCGTAAGGAACGACTTCGGGACAGGTGTTTTGAAGAAGCAGGGCACCGCTTTGACGGATGAGTTGGGCGAGGCCGGTTTTTTCGGCGATGGCTTTGTTGGTGGCTGAGGTGAAGATCCAGAGAGGGGGGGCTGATGCGGGCAGGCGTTTGCCTTTGAGGAGTTGGGCAACAGCGCGAAGTTCGCCGATGGAGGCTTGGGGGCAGCCGATGGTGATAAGAGAAACGGCCGTTTGCGGGCGTAACGCCTCATATCGTGTGGCCAACACTTTGTCATCAAACACCAATTCTGCTTCGTATTTACCTGCCGGAATTTCACTGAGTCCCTCAATGTACAACAACGCACAACCGTAATTCGCTGCTGCTGCTGCCAGTGCCTTCTTTTGTTCATGAGTTAATTCTGGTGGTAACCCACGAATAACAGGAATAGGGCCATACGGCATCTGCCAGCCGGGTTGACGTTGTTTGCCGATCCAGTCCCCCAGAATCGAAAAATCAGTCGGGTCTTCCATTTGCGCCGTCACAGTCACTAACAAATTCGGCCGTCGGGCTTCATCATGCAGTAACCCATAAGCAGGCGTATAACCTGTCAGCGCTGCTGCCAATGCAGATAATCCGGACTCCCGGTTGGTGCGCAGGCCACAATAAGAATTGCCAAAGCAAATCGCATTTGATTCAGCCCACGCAGCGGCGCCACCACTGGCTCCTTCTACAACTCCCTCCCATTCATACGGCGTGCAGGAACGAGTCGGCTCTACGCCGAGTTGTGTATAGTACGAGACAATTTCCTGACTATGTGCCAGAAAATCGGGCACAGTAATACGCATGGCCTCAAATTGAGACTCATCACATCCGGCTGAATTGAGCGTGGTGGGTACGGCGACTTGGGCGTGTGGATCGGCAGCCAGTTTGGCCAGAAAGCGGCGCAATCCCAGCCCACCAGTAAGTGGGGAAACACCGGATAAATGGGCACTCCGAATGGGGATAAGTGTCGTGGCCCCTGCTGTGGCGGCCATGTCTAGCAACAGGCGCATGGCCATTTGTTTGGCTAATCCGCGTTCGCCATTGAGCATGGCTTGTTGTTCTTCGTTTAATTGAATGTGTTGTGTTCTCATAGGTCTTTCCTGTTTGTTGGTTTATCTGGGGTGGGTGTGATGGTTGGATCAGGCGGGGTGGGAAAATCGGCCGTTTGTTGTGGAGGGCGTTTCCTTTCCCGCCAGTGTACATATTCGCGTTGAGTCTCGTAAGCAAAATCAATATCCCAATGTTGTGCAAATGTCCGCAAAATCGCTTCCCACATTGTTTGCTCACTATCACGACGCTCTCGTGGATGTACCAGATAGCGTAAAGTGAGCCGTACCCCGCTGGCAGCCACCTCTGTATAAACAGTGGGTGTGACACGATTATGTGAGATGAGAAAACGGCGATCTGGTTGCCGAAAGTAAGATTGGGCAACTTTTTGAACATTGGGGGCATAGCGGGTGACAATTTCTTGCAGGATTTGTTTGGCTTTTTCCCAGTCACTCTCGAAGGTGATGAGCACGGGTATTTCGTTCCAGATAAAAGGAAGACCCTGATTGAAGTTGGCGAGGGGTTCACGAAAAACAAGGCCATTGGGAATGTGGATAATACGGCCAGTGCTTTGTTCGGCGTTGATACGCTTGCTGACTTCGAGTAAAGCGGTTTCGAACAGGCCAATATCAAGTACGTCGCCGCTATGATTGCCAATTTCGATGCGGTCGCCCATTTGAAACGGCCGTCTCCAGACAATATACACCCATCCAGCCAGGTTCACCAACAAGTCTTGCAAGGCAATTGCCAACCCGGCAGATAGCAATCCCAAATATGTAGCCAATGACTGCACTCCCTCCAGCCAAAGACGGCCGATTAGAAACACAGCCAACACAACAACCACATAATCCGTTGCCTTGCGCCAGGTATAAAGCGATTGGGGTTTATGGTAAAAACGGCCGTAAAGCAGCCGATGCACAACAAACCGCGCCACCCACAAAACCACCGCCAAAAACACCGACAACAGCAACCGCACCTGCATTCCTGTTGTTATACTCAAAAGTTGCAAAATTTCCTGAATTCGTTCAATCATTTTGAGGCTCATCAATTAACGGTTTAGGATGAATTACCCGCACCGGCACACCCGTTTCTTTCTCAATTGACTGAGCAAACCGCTCAATCGCATCATCTCCAAAAATATGATGCGTTGTTGTCCGGCTTGCCCCCAACAACAACACCTCTGCCTTAGACTCATTGAGAAAACGGATAATCTCCTCACTGACTTTCCCCTCTCGAATCACCAAATCTGCTTGCAAATCGGCCAACTCAGCCCGACGCAAAGCAATATGCAAAAGCGTCTTACCCATCCAGTAAAGTTCTTCTCGCAACGCCGGAATCAAACCACTTTCCACCTCACCCAAACTTTCCGGATCGGCCACAAAAAGAAAAACAAGCGGTTTTTTGGTTTCTTTCGCCAGCCGAATTGCCTCCATTTGCACAGCCCGACTGCCTTCCCCCCCACGTGTTGCACATACAATGCACCCCATTTACTCTGATCCCTCCTCTTCCTTGCCAGATTGAATTCGGCGTGTTTGCAACAACTCCAACGCCGCCAGATGATTATCCGCTTCTCGAATAAGTTGGTGGTGCAGATCATCAGAAATAACCCCCCGGCGGGCGGCATCGCTAATGGCCTGACGTTCAGCACGCAAAGCTCTTTCCCGTGCCTGTAAATACATTTCTTGCTCCAGTTCCGGATACTTGAGCAGATGATCACGCAAGGCTAATTTGCTTTGGTCAATTTGTTCATCATAAACAGTAGCCATTGCCTCCCAAATATCCGGAAAGAGTATGCCATCCCGATATAAACGAGACAATTCCCGTTGGCCTGCCTGTCGTGCATAGAGAATAGCTTGCCGTCGCTGTTGTTCCACTTCAGTTTCTGGTTTGGCAGCCAGCCCCAGCCGCTGAATGAGCCGTTCGATGGTAATGCCTTGTACCAGCAAAGTAAACAAAACAACGCCGAACGTCATTAGGCGAAGTTCTTGGGCGATGGCCGGGCCGAAAACGCGACCAGTAAGCGTGAGTGCCAATGCCAGGCTGATAGCACCACGCAAGCCCCCCCAATACATGACGTGTTGAAATTTCATGGGGATACGACGTGTGGGAGACAGGAAACGGCCGTAAATCCACGAAAACCCATACACAATAATTACCCGACTCAACAACACCGCCACAATCGCCACCACACTCGGTGTCAGGTTCGCTATCAGGCGACTAATTTCAACCTCCAGCCCTAACAGCAAAAACACCAGCGAATTCACCACAAACCCCATAAACTCCCAGAAATTCTCCAGCGTAATTTGCGTCGTTGGCGAAGTATTTTGCGAACCAATATTCCCCACCATCAAACCAGCCGTTACCACCGCCAGAATACCACTCAAATGAAACTCTTCCGCTGCCACAAACGCACCAAATGCCAACGCCACCGTTGTAGCTGTTTCAATCAGGTGATCATCCACATTCTTCAAAATCAAATAAGAAACAGCATACCCCAGCACAGCCCCTACGGCCAAACCACCTAGCGACACCCTGAAAAATTCAATGACACCCGTTTGCCATGTAAAATTCTCATTAGCGGCCAGCGCTGCCCCCAATGCCAGATTAAACAAGACAATAGATGTACCATCATTAAACAAACTCTCCCCCTCCACCAGCAAAGCAAGCCGTTTACTGACGCCCAGCGAACGGAAAAAAGCAATCACCGCCACCGGATCCGTTGCCGAAATCAATGCCCCAAATGCCAAAGCCGCCAATAAAGGCAGCTTGAGCGCTTGCATAACAATCCCCCCCACCAAAAACGTCCCCAACAGCGTACCACCAACAGCCAACAACAACACTGCTCCCAACTCATTTCGCAAATGCTCCCAACGTATGTGCAATGTTGCTTCAAACAGCAGAGGGGGCACAAGAATTGCCAAAATCAAATCACTACTCAAAGTAAAATTCAAAAAATTGGGGAAGAAGGAAAGAATCAATCCCACAACCACCAAAGCAACTGTATATGGCAGACGAATACGCCGAATCAGAATAGCAACTAATGCCGCAATCGAAACCAGAGTTACAAACCCCAAATCTTGTTGCAAAATGCTGTTTTCTTGTGCAAAAAAGGTGACGGGATCCATTGCGCCTCCTGTATAACGGCTAGGAATTCAGATACTGGCTTAAATCAACAGGGGTGTATTGCCCACGTTCGAATTTGGTGCGATCTGCTCCCCAGGGGATTGTACAATCGAAGCCCAGTTTGGCCGTGCGGCTTTTCTGACCGGGAATATGGATGCCGGATGGGTCCAGGGAACTGCCTGGCTGGTTTTGGAGAATGACCAGGTCTTTGTCGGCCTGAAACCGGGTGGCCATTGCCCATTCAATCTCGGCAGGGTTGTGAATGTTTACGTCGGTATCTACAACCCATACGTGTTTGAGGGAGCCATGTCCTTTAAATGCCGCTTCAATGGCCAAACGGCCGTCTTCTGGCCCCTGCTTCTCGATTTGCACGACCGCATGCAACCACGACGCACCTCCCGGCGTTATCACCACCCCAGTACAGCGAACCACTTTATTAACCTCCGCAAAGATCGTCGGTTCTTTAGGCATTCCCATCAACAACTTGTGTTCCAATCCACCCGGCAAAAGCGCATGATAAATCGGATTACGCCGATGAGTAATCAAATCTATCTCAATAACCGGTTGATCACGGACAATATCCATCGTTTCTGTTAGATCCATAAACGGTCCCTCACGCACCAGGCGGCGTGTAATTCGTCCTTCCAATACAATTTCTGCTTCTGCCGGCACTTCCAAATCATGCGTAAGACATTTAACCAATGGCGTGGGCGCAAGTGCATGAGCAACTGATAATTCATCTACCCCAGGCGGTGGCGACATGGATGCAGCCAAATGAGTCGCTAAAGAGACACCAATGCAAATCGCAACCGGCAAATCACCTTTTGTTTTTTGCAAGGCGTTATAAGTTCCCCGATTTTCCACAATTCGGGCAGCAAAATGTCTTTCGTCCAGCCGTAAAAGGCGATGGTAGCACATATTTCGTCCTAGTTCGGGGTCTTTGACAATAACGACATTGCTGGCAATGTAGTGCCCGGCATCTTGTGGCAAATGGAGCAAGATCGGCAGATCGTATAAGTTTGGTTTTTCGATAATAATTTCCTGACAGGGAGCGTTTTCAACCACAGGTGGCGGGATGGGATTGGCAATTGCCTGTGTCAGGTGGTGTAGTAATTGGTCAACCGGCACGCCCAGACTCATGCTAAAATATTTGCGGTCGGAACAAGGGCCGGCACAGATGCGCCATTGTGGATAGTCACGAATCTTGTTAAACAGAACCGGCTTGCCTTCCAGGGCGTGAGCAACATTGGCCAATTCGTAATTTGTATCTACTTCTCGCTCAATTGTGATCAGGTCGCCGCTTTTTGCGGCCTGGCTGATAAATTCTCTAAAGCTCATAGGTATTCTCCCATATCAGGGTTGATTATACTTAATTGTCTGATTATCCATTTATCTGAGGGTTTCTGCCAATAGATGGGCGTAGGGGGAGAATGGGGATTGTGATGCTGGTTCGTGCAGTAATGGTTGTTTTTTTGTTGTAGGCTGGAGGGTAGATTGTTTTTTTGGCTGAAGGAGGATCGAATGATGCGTTTGCGGTCGTTGTGGGGGTTTATTGGATTGTTGGGGATGTTGGGGCTGGCTTGTAATGCGTTTGCTGGTAGCGGGGGGCTAGAGCCTGAAGCGGGGTTGACGCTGCCGCCACCTGTGGTGGCAGAAACGCCGACGGCTGAGGGGGTGAGTGGGTTGGCGGCAACAGCGACTTTGGCCGGAACGGCCGTTGTTGGTACACCTGCCCCCAACACCGGCGAACCGTTAGTTACCGCACTGGTGGATTTGAATGTTCGCAGTGGTCCCGGTGTTATTTACGACCGTGTCAGCTTTCTGCTCAAAGGTGAATCAGCTCCCGTGATAGGCCAGGACCCGAACACTGGTTGGTGGAAGATTGTCTGTCCGCCTCGTGCTGGCGGGAGCGTGGCCGAATGTTGGGTGTCGGGTGGTACACAATACACACAGGCAATCAATGTGGCTGGTGTACCTGTGGCAGTTGCTCCTCCTACACCAACCCCAGTACCTACACAGACACCAACGCCTGAAGCCCAGAGTGATGTTGTGGCCGAGTTGAGTGGCTTGTTGGCGTATGTGGGCGACGGCCGTTTATTCATCGCTCCCCTTAACCTGACAACCGATCCGGTGACTATTGGTTCTCCGCAACTGATTACCACAAACGGATTTGTTAACCGAATTTATCTCTCACCAAACGGCCGTCAGATTGCCTACGTGAGTGTCAGTGACGAAACAGAGATTTTGCGTGTAGTTAATGCAGATGGTAGCAACGACCAGCAGCTACTACAAACCACCAATATTCCCGTTGTAGTACCTGATGGAATGCGGCTGACATTCAAACAAATTGCGTGGCACCCGGATGAGAACAGTCTGTTTTTCACAACAGAAATGGTGAGTGATGAAGGGCCGGGTAGCCAACTGCCTCTGGATTTTTGGCAATTAACGTTGGATGGGACATTGACGCCAGTATTACCGGCAGGACAAGGTGGTGTGAATTTTGCGATTATTGGTAATCAGGTGATTTTGTCCCATCCAAGAGGTGTTTTACGGGCGAATCTGGATGGAAGTGGGCGAACAGAATTGATTGCTTTCCCGCTTGTCAATACGGCCAGTGAATGGTTTTTTATACCGGAATTGCAGGTAACAGAAGACAAAACGGCCGTTTATACAGCGATTCCTGACGCCGAGCCATTAACCCCAGAATCCACGACTGCGCTTTGGCGCATTCCCACTACTGGCGACCCTGAACCATTAGCCACCATTCCATCCGGCATCATTGGCCTCTTTGGTGGGCTTACCTGGTCACCTGGTGGTACAAATCTGGCCTTTACCGACCCCCAAGACGAAGATGGGAGCAGTTTAAAACTGGCTAGTGGCACTGGTGAAGGCGTTTCTGTTTATGCTGTGGCTGATAACCTTACCTTTTTAGGCTGGTCACCTGACGAGCGGCATTTTCTGTATCGCGTGGCGACAGGTTTTGTTGTGGGCACTATGGGAGGGGACCCACTGGAAGTGCCGTTGCCAGGCGGGCGGACTGTACTGAATGCCCGCTGGCTAACGCCAACTTCGTATATCCTGGTAAGTGGCATTTCTGGCGCATGGGATTTACAAAGCGGGAATGTGGCAGGCATTTTGGTGCCACTGGTTACTGAAGGAGAAACGGCCGTTTTTGACATCTGGACACCCTAACCGACCCTGATTTGTTGCCATTCCCCATTATTGCGGCGGAATTGCAGCACACCAGGTACAGCCTCCAGCACAACATTGATGGGAACCAGCCGCCCGATTGTGACATAATATCTGTTATTACCAACGGGCGTGCTGGTTTCCCGCTCCTCAAACTGTTCCACATGAGTCAAAAACCACGCCCGCACCCTGGTTACTGGCAGGCAATACAGATGATGTGTAAGCACAAAATAATAAAACAGCCACCTGGCTTTTGTGTAGAGAAAACAGCCGGGTGTTTTTTTCTGTTTGTTGCTAATCGTCTCAAAGAAAAAGTTGCCGGTCTGATGGTATCTGTCCCCTTTCACTTCAATCGGGATGACACGTAATTCACCGGTTTTATCCTTGACAGTCCATAGTAAATCTACGTCAAATTGCTGGTAGGCCGGGTCTTGCTCCACGTTATGTAATGCTACTGTTTGGGGCCAGCGCCCAGACTGAAAATAGGTTTGCAAGAAATGGGTAATATGACGAACGGCCGTTTCTGCCACTTCATTCGTCTCATCCATTCCATGTTGTCGCAAAGGATTTGAGCCAGACATAATCTCAGTATAAAAGACACAAACACCACACGCAAAAAAACGCCCCCTGTTCAGTAAGAACAAAGGGCGTTTGCAGAGGGGATGTGCCTTGCGAGCGAAGCCAGTTCACTCACACGGTAAACAACAAATTAACGTCGGCGCAGAAAAGCCGGAATATCCAGGTCATTGGGTGAAAAACGAGGCTGTGCTGGCTGCTCTTGCTTACGTTCACGCGCAGGCACCTGACGAGATGGGGGAGTAGGCGTTGATGACGAGGTAGAAGAACGGCCGTATTGCTGCTGCAAAATCTGTCGTCGGGACAACGTCTGCTCAAATCCCGTCGCAATCACCGTAATTCGCACCTCATCCCCCATATTCTCATCCACAACCGCGCCAAAAATCAGATTCGCATCCGGATGCGCCGTCTCCCGGATAATCGAAGCGGCCACATTCACTTCATACAAACTCAAATTCGGACCGCCAGTTACATTAAACAAAATACCACGTGCACCATCAATGGTCACATCCAGCAAACGAGAACTAATCGCCTGTTCGGCCGCAATACGAGCCCGGTCCTCACCTTCACCCTGGCCAACAGCCATCAATGCTGCCCCGCCTTCCGACATAATCGTCTTGACATCAGCAAAGTCCAGATTAATCAACCCCGGAATCGTTATCAGTTCGCTAATACCCTGAATGCCTTGTCGCAACACATCATCCGCCATCTGGAATGACTCTTGCAACGAAACTCGCTTGTCAGTCAACTCCAGCAAACGATCATTGGGAATAACGATCAGCGTATCTACATGCTCCTTAAGCCGTTCAATACCCTGCTCGGCAGCCTGGGCACGTTTACTACCTTCAAACATAAATGGCCGGGTAACAACACCAATCGTTAGCGCACCAACTTCACGAGCCACTTTAGCCACCACTGGCGCAGCACCCGTCCCTGTTCCTCCACCCATGCCCGCAGTCACAAAAACCATATCCGAGCCTTTGAGGACTTCGTACAATTCTTCCAGCGACTCATTGGCCGCCTTTTCTCCTTGCTCTGGATTTCCGCCTGCACCCAACCCACGTGTCAGCTTTTCCCCAATTCGCACCCTGATAGGGGCATCTGAGAGCAAGAGCGCCTGATTGTCGGTATTGATGGCAATAAAATCAACACCGGTTACACCTTCGGCAATCATGCGATTGACAGCATTACAACCACCGCCCCCTACGCCAACAACGCGGATACAGGCTATTTGTTCGAGTTCAGGTGCTCTTTGCATAGGTCTACCCTCTTTTTGAGAGATGGGTTGGAGATTGAGACAATTGAAATATTGCTGTTTATCAGCTTTCAAAGTGATTAGCTACGACCATGTATCGTCTTGATAGTTGGCGGTTGCGATACAAGCTAATCTTGCCTCAATCTCCAACAATTACAATAATGTTGCCTTGTTGCCAGGGCGGGGATCATACCCGCTGGCAAATTGCTCCAGAGTGGCTCGTTCTACCAGCCATTTGTTTCCAAACTTAATGGCGGGGAGTTTGCCCAGGCGAATGAGCCGCCGTACTGACTCTGGGTGTATATTGAGCCGCCGACTGACTTCTTGAACGTCGGCATAATTCTCAAGTAAATCTTCTTTGGCCATTTATGATCGCTTTTGTGCCAGGAAATGCGGGATATTACAACAAAAAGTCATGTTGTAACAATACAACAAAACTTGACATATGTCAAGTGTTTTGTTGAAATTCTACAACAAATTGGGATGATTGAGGGAGTTCATTTGAGCAGCAAGCCACAAATGGAGACAAAAGAGGTGTTTTGGGGGTCGGCTGGGCAGTGTTCATAAGCGACTTGCACGCCGGTGGTGGCTCCCAAGTAGCGGAGCATGAGGTAGATGGAGGAGAAGCCGCAAATGCGGTTTCGATCTTGAATGGTGGCGATTTGTTGGTAGAAGCTGTTTGCGTTGCCTTGCAGGATGGCTTGTATGAGTTGAGTGTCTGATTGGGTGAGGCTGGCACGTCGGTTGGCATCAATGGGGAAGTTGTCGCCGAAGTTGGGGCCGACGTGGGCCAGATCGACAGAGGCGACGACGAGGATTTTTTGGTGGTGGGTTTCGGTTTGCAGGGTGTGAAGAAAGGTGTTGAGCCGGGTGTCGTCGGCGGGATGACGGCCGTTCATGACGAAGTGGTGAAAGGATCCGCATAGAACTGGAATCATGGGTTTGGGAGGAACGCCTGTTTGTTGCATGATGTAGTGGAGCCAGACGGCAGAGAGTTCTACGGAGTGTTCGGTGCGATGGTGAAGTTCTTCGGCAAAGGCGTTTTCGGGGCCGATGGCAGTAGCCAGCTTGTCTATGAGGGTGTCGTTGGTGGGCAGGATGCCATAGGGGGTGGCGTAGGGTTTGTGGGTGAGGGTGATGCTTCCGGGGCTGCCGTTGTGGTCTGTGCCAAAGATGATGATGAGATCGGCTTCTTTTACGGCCGTTTCTGCTCGGCGCCACACTTTGGCATACACAGGGCCACCGCGCTGGTAATCAATGTGAGGTGAGATGATGCCGCGCCCTTGCCAGCCTGGCCAATCATCCAGGTTATCATCCGCACCGTAGGCATCGAGAACGGCCGTTAACTCATCCGCATCTCCCGGATACACCAGATTGGCCAGTGCCGGTGGACGATACGCCTGTGCCCGATATTCAGCCAACAACTGTACCTGTCGTTGTCGTGACCGCTCATTATCCAGCAAGCAAGCGGCGTCCAATTGCGCCAGGGCATCTGCTACAACCTCAAAGTCCACCTGGACTTGTACATACTCACAAAACGCCCGATGAATTTCCTGTGGGTCACGTGTACCATCACAGAACATGAGCAGGGGGGCCAATGCTGGTGGGATTATCAGCTGATAATCCGTCAATTGCAGAGGATCGCGCAAGAGCCACATTTGTTGATCCTGATGGAAAACAGGTTGAAAGTCAAGCGGGCGTAAAAGTGGTTTTTCTGGCAAGGTAGACTCCTGTGAATAAGTTGACCCCCAAATTATATCAGAGATAGGGGAAGGTGGTTGACTGGTACATTGATTGGGGATTTGTCACAAATTGGCCAGAAGCAAAAAAGTTGTGCGTATCATAAACAAGCTGGCGAAAAGCCAAAAGGCCCTAATAACAATTCAAAGAGGGGTTGCAAGGGGCCACAATAAAGCAACCGCCCTTGTTGATAGGCATCCAAAAAGAAGAGAAGGGCCATACACAGAAAGACAAACAACAAAAACCCGCAGCCACAGCCAAGTAACCATTGCCGAGTAGTCCAGCCTGTGCGTTGGTCTTTTGAGGGGGGTGGGGCTGTGCGTGATCGAATGCGGGCGGAGCTGGCTTCTTCGGTGACAGCAACCGGTTGGCCTGCCATTGTGGCATCAATGGGTGGTTGGCCTGCTTCAAAGTAAATCAGACTGATTGCTTCACCCAGTTCGATAATATCTCCATGATGGAGAGGAGTAAGACCAACGACGCGACGGCCGTTTACGAAGGTGCCGTTTGTGCTTCCCAGGTCTTCAATTGCATACCCGCCTGCCTGCAATACAATTTGTGCATGCCGCCGTGATACTTCCGGATCGGTTAATGTGATATCATTTGCTGGTGCACGCCCCACAGTAATACGTTCTGCAGTTAATGGGAATTCCTCATTCGGGATAGGGCCTCGTTGTACCACCAGACGGGCTGAGTCGTTGCTCATACTTTGTGCTCCTTCATCGCGAGTGAATTCAGTATAAAAACAAGGTGGTCCTTTGTCAAAGAGATATGGGTTTTTCAGTGGTGAATCGCCAGCTTGTCGTTGGTATTGTACCGCACGTTGAATCTGAAAACATCTGGTGACTTTTTATGAATATTGGTGTCAAAAGAATATGTTGTTTTTATGAATAATTCTGAGATTTGGAATTGACCGTAATCGTATAATACAAACACAGTTTTAGATAGTTTTGAAACCCCATATGGAGCAGGAAGGAAGGGGAATATGGCGAATGAAGTGAAAATTGATATTAATCGTGCGGATATGGAGACATTGACGCAGTTGCCAGGTATTGGCCCCGCATTGGCTCAGCGTATTATTACTTATCGGGAAACAGTACATCCGTTTGAGGAGGTTATTGAGTTAACGGCCGTTCCTGGTATTTCGGAACGGATGGTGCGGGCATTTGCGGATAGAGTGACTGTATCACCAGTTGCACCTGCCTCACCGACCCCTGAAACAGAGCTGAGTATGCCCGAAACAGAACTTGCAGTTATGCCTGAAATGCCTGAAGAAATTGTGACAACTGAAATAACACCGATTACAGAAGAGGAGAGTACAACTATGACAGAGGCTGAAGTGACGTCAGAGACAGAGGAAACTGAAACAATCGTGGAAAAGAGGGCTGAAGGAGAGGGGAGTATGGCCGAAACGGCCGTTTCAGAACCCACCCCTGTCCCTGAACCTGTGTCTGAACCCACCCCTGAACCGGCTGTGCCCACCCCAACAGCCCGAAGGGAATGCATCACCCATATTTTGTTTGCCCTTATTGGTGCATTTATTGCTACGGCACTTACACTGGCAATTATTGCCAGCCTGAATGGCGGAACATTGTCATTTGCAGATGCGGATGCCCGTTTGCGACGTGAATTGATTACTGTTCAAGACACACAAAACAAGATTTCTGACCAACTTGACCAGATAGATGAAAATTTGAGCGTAATTGCCACACGAGTTGGCACAATGGCTGAAGCCCAAAATGAAACAGATACGGCCGTTACCGAGATGCAAGCGGTATTGGAGCAGACAACTGCCGATGTGGAAACCTTGCAAGAAACAACAGCAGACCTGGATGAACGCCTGACCAATGTGGCTGCAGCCGCCGAAACCTTTGATACGTTTCTGAACGGCTTGCGGGATTTGCTTCTGGAACTCAATCCACCTACCGTAACGCCCACACCAACAGCCACAGCCACAGCCACCACACCACCCACCCATCCCCCTACGCCTACGCCAGAAACGGCCGAAACCGAACCCGCCACATCCCCCACGCCCGAAGCCACAGTTACCACCATGCCCACCCGTACACCACGTCCTACTGCCACCCCATTCCCATTACCCACCAATACGCCATCTTCCCAGCCCTAACAACCAATAAAAATTGCGGATTCAAGCTAACAGGAAGAAGAGGAAAATAAAAATGTCAATGACAAGACAAGAAAAAAGAAGCTTTTGGCAAAGAGCATTTTGGATATTGAGAACCAGCATAATCACTTTACTGCTTATCGCTATCCTGACCGGGCTGGCAGGCGGTGGTTTTCTGCTTTTCAACGAATTACAACGTTCGCTCAATAGCGTTGCTACCCGTGCCGATGTCAACGAGCAAAAAATCGAATTACTGCGGAGCGATGTGGATGCATTAATGTCAGAAAACCCGGAACAACAGCGGCAACTGAACGCTTTGCAAGCTGATGTGAACCGACTGCGCCAGGAACTGACAACCTTGCAAGCGGATCTGGCAGCAGACATGGAAAAGCAGGCAGAAATGTTGAGCACATTGGCGGAAAATGTAAAAACCGCCACCGAAGTACAAGCCCGGCTTTCTGAAGAAGCGGACATGCTGCGAGATGCATTACTCGCGTTACAGACAGATATGAATGATGTAAACGGCCGTATTGATAGTGTTGGCGGCGAAGTAGATGCGCTCCAATTTGCTTTGGAGGAAATAAACAAACAGGTAACCGACCTGGAAACGGCCGTTGCCAGCGAACAACTCGCCCAACTCGACGAAACCCTCACCCTCTTCCGCGTATGGGAACTAATTACCCGAGCCCGCCTCCGCCTGGCCGAAAACAACATTGGCCTGGCTACAACCGACGTGCGCGTAGCCGCCCGTTCCATCGACGCTCTCCTGGCCAACATGCCCACAGAACAAGCAGAAGCCTTCCAGACCATTCAAACCCGTCTGGAATTGGTACTTTCTGAACTACCCGACGATCCAGAAACAGCCGCACGCGATTTAGAAAGCGCATGGGATGCACTTGATTCACTACTGGCACAACGAGTACTTCCAGCTGGTGTTAC
>RFGV01000145.1 GCA_003696605.1 Chloroflexota bacterium
GGAGGGAACATGCTAAACAAATTGAAACTTCAACATCGTATTTTGCTTGGCTTTTTGGTGCCAATTGTGCTACTGGCAGGACTAATTGTATTGCTTATTTTGGGTAACCTGAATCTGCAAAGAGTGCTTGCACAGCAATTGGCAGCACAGGATGTGATGGAAAGTGTGGAAGAAATGGTGCTAAAAACGGCCGTTATTACCCAACTCACATTGGAACAAACCCTCCACCCTGACGAATCCTTCACCACAGAATTCAATCAAGAAAAAATCGCTTTCCAAAACCATCTTCAAGACATTAAAACACTCACCCAAAACACCGACTTTCAAAACAACACCAACAACTCGATAGGACAACAACTACAAGACCTTATTACCCAAAGCGACACCTGGCTGGCATCACTCAACCGCTACACCACTACACTTGAATCCGACCCAGAGGCAGCAACCGCCATTCTGGAAAGCGAACTATTACCACAATCACGCCAACTCCAGGAACAAATGCAACAATTTCTGCAAACAGAACAGAATGCCATCAACCAGGCACAAGAATCAGCCAGCAACAACATCAACACTATTACCAACATCGTCATCATCGGTGCATTCGTCATTTTGCTCATTTCTTTGGGAACAGGGTGGCTTATTTCCAGAGGAAGCAGCCACACGATCCAAAATGCTATCAATGCCATTGTTACCTCTGTTGCCGAAATAGCCACCACCGTAGAAGAGTATGAAAAGGCGGCTTCTCAGCAAGCAGCGGCTGTCAATGAAACAACCACAACTATGGATGAATTGGGTGTTTCTTCCCGACAGTCGGCCGAACAGGTAGAGGCTGCTACCGCAACAGCGCGACACGCGCTTTCGCTGGCAGAAGACGGCAGCAAAACGGTTCGTGTGACTCTTGATGAGATGTCTGACCTAAAGGACAAAGTAGGTGCTATTGCCGACCAGATTTTGCAATTGAGTGAGCAGATTGGTCAAATCAGTACAATTACAAATCTGGTTAGTGATTTGGCTAATCAGACCAATATGCTGGCTCTGAATGCAGCTGTAGAAGCGGCGCGAGCTGGTGAACATGGCAAGGGCTTTGCGGTGGTAGCCAGTGAAATCAGGAAACTGGCTGATATGAGTAAGGAATCGGCCGAACAGATTCATGAACTGGTGGCTGATATTCAACAGGCAACCAACACAACTGTGATGGTGACTGAGGAAGGTACAAAGACTGTTGCCCGCGGCACAAAATTGCTGGAAGAAACCGGAAATGTCTTTTCTAATCTGGCGGAAGCGATTGATAGTAATTTCGAAAGTGTGCAGCAGATTGCGTTTAATGTGAAACAACAGGCTTCGGCGATTGGGCAAGTGGTGGAAGCGATGGCATCTATTAATGCGGGTGCAAAAGAAACGGCCGTTGGTATTGGCCAAACCAAGTTGGGCATCGAACACTTGAACGAAACTGCCTCTCAACTCCGTGTTTTGGTATAAAACGGCCGTTTGCAAACGGAGCAATCTATGATTGAGGATGATGAACTAAGGGCAATCTTTAAAGCCGAATGTGAGGAACACCTGCAAACCCTGGAACAAGGGCTCCTCCAATTGGAACAAAATCCAATGCAGGAAGATGCACTGGAAGAGGTGTTTCGGGCTGCGCACAGCCTGAAAGGGGCTGCGCGTATGTTGGGGTTGTCACAAATCGGCCGTCTGATGCACAACTTTGAAACTGTCCTGGGTGATGCCAAACGAAACACCATCATCCTTACCTCAGAAACCATTGATAACCTTTATGTTGCCCTGGATACTGTACGCGCATTGGTTAATGAGGCTGTCACCGGGCAAAGTGCGCAAGCAAACGTAACTGATGTTGTCGATTTGCTGGAGGGGCGAAAAGCCGAAGATGATTTCAAAACGGCCGTTTCTGATCACACTATTGCAGATGAGACACCCGCACCCACTCCAGCCTCCCTCCCTTCTGATTCGTCTTCGAAACTCAGTCAGGAAAATCCACCAACACCTTCAGCAGCAACTGAAAAAGAGCTTGATTCTTCGCCTCCTGCCTCTGCCCCTGTGCCTGTACCTGCACCCACTCCCCGTCTGCCAATTCAGGGGCGAATT
This sequence comes from Chloroflexota bacterium, assembly GCA_003696605.1. Lineage (GTDB taxonomy): Bacteria > Chloroflexota > Anaerolineae > Promineifilales > Promineifilaceae > J033. The sequence goes on from RFGV01000145.1 coordinate 2,107, forward strand.
GCTGCCCGCGCCCGGGAAACGGCCGTTTCTCCGTCAATACTTCACACAACCGCACCCAAACCAACAGACGAACAAACCAGCTACAAACTCGACACCATCCGTGTCGAAGCCCAACAACTCGATCAACTCATGACCCAGGTAGGCGAACTCGCCGTCACCAAACTCCACATCTTGCGCCAACACAGCGAAGTAGAACACCTGCAACAACTCTGGCACAATTGGAAACGGCACATCATTCAATTCAAACTCCAAAAACAGCCACACCCCTCACTCACCCGATTCATCCAGGAAACAGAAACCTACCTGGCGCAAATCGGCCAACACCTCACCAACTTGCGCGACTCCCTCTACAACAACAGCACCCGGCTGGAAATGGTCACCAACGAACTGGAATCTAGCGTACAGGCCATTCGTCTGATGCCCCTCTCCACCATCTTCAACCTGTTCCCACGTATGGTACGCGATTTGGCCCGACAAACAGAAAAAGAAATACAACTACTCATCGAGGGCGGAGACACCAAAGTTGACAAACACATTCTGGAAGAAATCAAAGACCCACTGACCCACATTTTACGGAATGCCGTTGATCATGGCATTGAGCCCCCCCATGAACGCACACAAGCTGGCAAATCACCCCAGGGAACAATTTGGCTAAAAGCCTTCCAGCATGGCACAAAAGTTATCATTGAGGTCACAGATGACGGCAAAGGCATTGACGTAGATGTTATCAAACGAATAGCCTTCCAACGCAATCTGTTTACGTTAGATGAGCTGGAAGCAATGCCACCCGAAAAAATCCAATCGCTTATCTTCATGCCCGGCTTTTCCACCAGCACCATGATCACCGACATCTCCGGAAGAGGTGTGGGCATGGATGTGGTACAAACCAATGTACAAAAACTGAAAGGAACACTAGCCGTTAATTCTGTTGTGGGACAAGGGACAACTATCCGTATTGAATTGCCCGTCTCAGTTGCTACCACACAAGTGCTGATCGTATCTGTAAATGGCCTGCCATACGCGTTGCCGGTAGATTTTATCAATATGACACGGCTGTTTAAGCAAGAAGAGATATTCCTGATGGAAGGACGGGAAACGGTAATGAATAACGGCCGTCCTGTTCCCCTGGCACGTCTGGCAGACCTGCTCGAACTATCCCAAACCAGCCAAAACGGAAACCATAAAAACAAACACGTCACACCTACCCATTTCACTTGCGTCATTTGCGACGTCGAAGACACCATTTTCGGCCTTATCGTTGATGAGCTTCTGGATGTACAAGAAATCGTACTGAAAAAGCATGGCCCCCTGTTACAACGAATCCGCAACGTATTAGGCGCAACAATTCTCGGAACAGGTGAAGTCTGTATTGTGCTCAATCCCTATGACCTGCGACAAACAGCAACTACTAGTAAACACCAGCCAACTATTCAACAACAAACAACCAAACCGCCACAAAAAATTCGTGTGCTTTTAGCTGAAGACTCGATCACCACACGCACACAAGAAAAACGCATTTTGGAGGCAGCAGGATTTGAGGTAATAACGGCCGTTGATGGCCTTGATGCTTTCAACAAACTGAACAGCCAGCATTTCGACATCGTCGTTTCCGACATCGAAATGCCCAACATGGACGGCCTCACCCTTACCGAAAAAATACGCAAAGAACACCACCTCAAAGACCTGCCTGTCATTCTCGTCACCTCTTTGGCCAAAGAAGAAGACAAGAAAAAGGGTATCGAAGTCGGGGCCAACGCCTATATCACAAAATCAGCCTTTGACCAACAAATACTCATAGATACCATCCGGAGGCTCGTATAATGAAAACTGGCAAAAAAAACATCCGTGTTATGCTGGTAGATGACTCACTGTTGGCTATTACCATGCTCAAACGCATTCTGGCCACTGCGCCAGACATTGAAGTAGTAGCCACATGCCATAACGGCCGTGACGCCATCAACCTGCTCCCCCAAGTCCGCCCCGATGTTATCTGCACCGATTACCATATGCCGGTCATGGATGGCCTCGCTATGACCGAATACATCATGGCCCATCACCCTACCCCTATTCTTGTAGTTAGCGTCTCTGTACAACAACAAGGAGATGAAGAAAACATCTTCCGTTTACTCGAAGCAGGCGCAATTGACGTTTGTCCCAAGCCATTAGGTGGCCTGGCAGCCGACTACACCACAATTCAAGAAGAACTCGTCAACAAAATCCGCCTGTTGTCAGGTGTGGTCGCCATTGGTAAACGTCACAAACCAATTCCCCCACTCAGCAAACTTCCCAAAACAGCCCCACTAACCAATCGTCCAGCCATTGTAGCCATTGGTGCATCAACTGGTGGTCCACAAACCATCAGTGCAATTCTTGGTCGTTTATCAGCCGATTTCCCCGCACCTATCGTTTGCGTGCAACACATTAGCACAGGTTTTCAGGCTGGTCTTATAAGCTGGCTAAATAGCCACACGCCGCTTCAGGTTCGAGAAGCCAAACCAGGCGAAAAACCAGAGGCAGGCACCGTTTACTTTCCGGTTGAAGGATATCATCTGATTATTGACAATACGGGGAGACTTCAAGCTATTGCCGGGGAGCCAATAGATGGCCATTGTCCCTCTATTACAGCCACATTTTCATCCATTGCGGCCTATTATCAACAAGCATCTGTGGCCATTTTACTAACCGGTATGGGCCGGGATGGTGCTAAGGGTCTATTGGAAATTTCGCGTGCTGGTGGTACTACTGTGGCACAAAATGAAGAAAGTTGCATTGTTTTTGGGATGCCGGCAGAAGCAATAAAATTGGGTGCAGCGCAACATATTCTCGCTCCAGAAGAAATCGCCCAGTTGCTGACTAATAGAATTCGATTCCAAAAAATTAAATTGTAAATGTATTGTTAGATTGAGGCGATGATGAACGAAACAGGTATCAAAAACCCAAATACACAATGGACTATTTTAATAGTTGAAGATAGTCCTCTACAAATGGAATTACTGAAGCGCACGCTCGAACAAAAGGGGTATAACGTTGTCACGGCCACTGATGGCGCACAGGCTCTGGCGCATATTCATCAAACAAAGCCATCTCTGGTGATTAGTGATATTGCCATGCCCAATATGGATGGGTATGAGCTGTGCGAAGCAATTAAACAAAATCCCGATTTTCGTGATATTCCTGTTATTTTGTTAACAAATTTGTCAGACCCGGAAGATATTATTCGGGGGTTGAATGCAGGTGCTGATAATTATGTTGTCAAGCCTTATGATGAAGCATATTTGTTGGCACGGGTGGACAATTTGCTATCAAATGTAGCTATTCGCAAGTACGAAACAACCAAGATGCATATGGGCATTGAGGTGTTTTTTGCGGGCAAGCGGTATGTGATTACGGCCGAAAGGCGGCAAATTCTCGACCTTTTGTTATCTACATTTGAAAATGCAGTGGAGCAAAATAGGGAGTTGCGACGTCGCACAGAAGAGTTGCAGCGTCTGATGGAAGAATTGCAGGCTTCCAAAGTAGAGTTGGAACGGGCAAAGGAAGCGGCTGAAGCTTCGACTAAGGCAAAGTCTCAGTTTTTGGCTAATATGAGCCATGAAATTCGGACACCGATAAATGCTATTGTGGGAATGACTAGCTTGCTGCTTGATTCTGAGTTGTCTGCGGAACAGCGGGAGTTTGTGGAAACTATACGGAATAGCAGCAATGCGTTGTTGGCTATCATTAATGATATTTTGGACTTTTCCAAGATTGAAGCTGATCGCCTGGAATTGGAAAATCACCCGTTTTCGTTGCGGCAGTGTGTGGAGGAGGCGCTGGATTTGGTTGCTACTCAGGCAGCACAAAAGAATCTGGACCTGGCTTATTTGATGGATCCGTCATTGCCAGCGATTGTGGTTGGGGATGTCACTCGTTTGCGGCAGATTTTGGTGAATTTGTTGAGTAATGGGGTGAAGTTTACGCATGAAGGGGAAGTGGTGGTGTTGATAAACGGCCGTCCTCTGGATAGTAGTAATCGCTTTGAGCTTCACTTTACTGTTCGCGATACAGGTATCGGTATTCCCAAAGATCGGCAAGACCGTCTCTTTCAATCATTCACTCAGGTGGATGCTTCGACCACGCGCAAATATGGTGGCACAGGGTTGGGCCTGGCTATTAGCAAACGGCTGGCTGAATTAATGGGCGGAAGTATGTGGGTGGAAAGTGAAGAAGGGAAAGGATCGAGTTTCCACTTTACCATCCAGGCTGAGGGCATTATGGATGAAAAGCCCATTTTGCCAGAAGAGCAGTTGGAGGCGTTAAAAGGTAAACGGGTCTTAATTGTGGATGATAATGAAACAAACCGGTTTATCCTGGACAGACAGACTTCAACATGGGGGATGGTGCCGGAAACGGCCGTTTCTGGCGCAGACGCCATGCAAAAAGTGGAAGAGGCCGAATACGACCTGGCCATCATCGATATGCTAATGCCCGAAATGGATGGATATACACTGGCCAAAACATTACGCCAAAACCCCAAAACAGCCAAAATTCCTCTCGTCATGCTCACCTCAATCGGCCCCGGCATCATTACAGGTGACAATAAATTGTTCAACGCTTACCTGACCAAACCGGTAAAACCTCACACCTTGCTTCAAACACTCAGTCAGGTGCTGATGGGGCAAGTAATCCAGTCTGATTCAACAGCCAACAAACTGTTTGACGAAACGCTGGCCAGCCGTCATCCACTACACATTTTGCTGGCCGAAGACAATACGGTGAACCAAAAAGTCATTCTGCGTGTTCTGGAACGGTTTGGTTACCGGGCAGATGTGGCCGCAAACGGGATAGAAGTGCTTTTGGCTCTGCGGCGGCAACCATATGACCTGATTCTGATGGATATACAAATGCCAGAAATGGATGGCCTGGAAGCAACCCGCCGAATTCGCACGGAATGGCCACCAGAAGAACAGCCCTACATTGTGGCGCTGACAGCACACGCCTCAGCAGATGATCGTGATCGATATCTGGCCGAAGGGTTGGATCAATATATCACTAAACCTATCAAGGTGGAGGAACTGGCTCAAGTGCTTAAATCATGCCCAATAAAAACGGCCGTTTCCAAATAACAATTCTATTTCTTACATACCAACACAACCATAACGCCGGTAGCCACCAAAGATACAAACAGACTACCGGCGTTATCTTTTATCGCCCCACAACAGGAAAATAGATCCGGTTATTCAAGCCTGCGCTACATGCCTGCACAACCACATCATCAATATACCAGCCTTCCTTTCCAATAGACTCATCTGTAGCTAGCCGAAAACGAAACTGCACCGTCTGTCCCCCAAAATCATCCAGACTCACAACCGAATTCATCCAATCTTGCGGGTTACCACACCATGCTTTTGCGCCCGCCAACGGATTACCAAACCCGCTGCTAATCATTCCATCATACGGATCGGTAAGCAGATAAGACTCCAAAGATTGCCAGCTTGCTCCACCATCTGTGCTTATTTCTACCACTGCCCCATCATAACAACCTGTACTGCCTTGTGCCTCTATTGCCTGATAATTCCAAAACTGAAGTGTGAGAGAGTCAAACTTGGCAGGCAAGGCTACAGGAGGTGAAAACAAAATCTGGTCACTGACACGATCAACATCTTCTGCATAAAATGAAAAGTTGCCAGAGTGTACACGTGTTGAATCCAGTCTCCAGGTGTCCTCCAGGCCAGTGTGACTCCAATTGGCAGTGGCAGCTATATCAAAATTGTTGGCCACCAGTTGTAGCGAAGTGCTACCAATCGCACACTGGCCAGGAGCTGGTTCTGTGTTGAATTGATATACCGGACTATTTGCGCCTGAGCCACATTCGTTGTTGGCACGAACTCGCCAGTAATAGTTAGTATTAAAGGTCAATTCTGAAGGCTGATAGCTGGTTGTGAGCAAATTGGCTGTCTCGATAATATTAGTGAAGCCTGGATCGGTAGCAATTTCGATAGTGTAATTGGCAGCCTGATCAACTGGTAGCCAGGTAAACACTGGTTTGATGGGCTGGCTGGTAGCGTTGTTTACTGGTGATTGCAGGGTGACGGCAGCAGGAACGGCCGTAAACAAGTCAAGTGTCATGGTAATCTGATGAGTAGTGGTAACGGCCGTACCCGTCACCACCACATCAACCCCCCCCGCACTCGCTCCCGTTCCTGCGGCCACCGTAAGCTGGCTACTTCCCGGCAAAGTCACCGGATTCACATCAAAACTGCCAAACACCCCCGACGGCAACCCGGAAACCGTAAGCGTAACCGGCTGCGAAAAACCCAAAATCGGATTCAGCGTTAGATCATACGACACAGAACCCGGTGTACACATACTGGCAACGAGTGGCGTACTCCGCAAAGAAAACTCCGGCTTTTGGGCACAGTTGTAACACACCAAAGCAAAATCCTGATCAGTATCATCCCCATTACCCGGCACACCATCTCCAGCAATGTTAAATGCCGAAACTTCTATGGACAAATTTCCCGTCGTTCCTGGCGGCAAATAAACCACCTCAACATTATTGGCAGGATCGGCCGTTCCACCACTCACACTCCATTGTCCCGACAACTGATTTCCCCAATAATCCGTTCCATCCAACCCCACCCGCAAATTCAAATCATTCACTTGTGGGCTAGTCCCCACCAAACCCGGTGCATCCGTATAAACCAACACCACCCGCACTGGCCGAGACAAATCAGCCACCGATACATTCACACGCCACGTCTCACCCGAATCACTCAACACCACAGTCTGGTCCAAAAAATAACGTGGCGTCTCATCAAAAGCAGCCGTCAGATCAGGCATACCAAATCCCTGATTTGGACTTGGCAAGTCGTCATTTGCATCATCACCAGTCAGATAAGTCACATGAGCCAGCAAATACGCCTTCAACAAAGCTGGACTGGGCTGCAACAAACCATACCGATTCTCAAGCCAATACGTATATAAAGACATCGCACCAGCCACCGCTGGCGTAGAATGACTTGTACCAGACGAAGCCGCAAAAACAACCTGATCAGACGGGTGATACAGGTCGCAAACACCCTCTCCATCATACGCGCTATTGGTGCTGGCCGTCCCTTGAATATGGCTTCCCGGTGCCACCACATCCGGCTTAACACGGCCACCAGGGGCAGGCCCCCGTGAGGAAAACTCGCTGATATCCATTGCGCTATCCGCTCCCGAAGGTCCAATATTGCACCCGTCTGTCCAATCTGGCCGCACTCCTTCTGAGGCCCCAACAGTAACAACATTTTTAGCATTGCCTGGTGTGCCAATGGTATTATTGCCTGGCCCTGAATTTCCGGCAGAAAAAATAAACAAAAGTTCCTGATTGCCAGGAGTGGACGGGCTGGCATCTCTGGTGCCAGCATCATACGCCTGAGAAGCCAGATCATATATGCTAGCACAAAAACTGCACCCCCAACTGTTGCTGCTAATTTGTGCGCCATTGAAATATGTGCGTTCGATAAGCCCGCTTTCTGTGCCGCCACATTGGCTCAAATCAAATGATGGACCAAAAACACGTGTGCCCGCAAAACGGCCGAATGGATTAATACCTAATCCCCGCTGATATCCATTGTTATCTACATATGGAAAACCACTTCTTACATCATATCCGCCAGCAATACTTAAATTGAGATGACCATGCCCGTCTTCACCACCACCATCAGCCGCTCCGGTACAATTTTCTATATAAACAACACGGGTTGGATTGGTGGCATTGCCAAATTGGTGAAATGTGGGATCGCCTGTATTGATTGTGCCATTCCCAATACCATCATCGGTAATATCTACAATCGGATAATCGAGTGGATCGGTGCTAAACCCTAAACTTGTCAGCCATGAAAGGTAGCCAGGTGATTTTGGACCAGTGCCGCTTGTATCAAACTGGGCAGTCATTAAAACGCCCTGAATTTCATCCATTTTTTCTCTCTCAAACCGCTCACCTACCCAGACCACACCGGGCAGGCTGGCGAGGGAGAGCACGTCTTCAACTGCCATAATGGCAATGCGATTCTGGAAGTTGAGTACTGGTTCCCAGTCAGATAAGGGTGTTACGAGTAGTTTTTCAATCTGTTCCGTTGTTTCCACAAGATCGGGATGGCGCAACATTTGAATTTCGACATGCACCAGTTCGGGACGTGTTTTGGGTGGCTGGTTGAGTCGCGCCAGGATGGATGGACCAAGACGGTAAAGTAAATGATATGGTGCGGCGTATTGAATAAAGGTTTTTTCCCGGGCAAGTTGGTTGAGCAGAAAACGGCCGTCTTCATCTGTCCAGACGAGATAACCATTATTTGCCACATAATGAACAGGCTCTATACCCTGTGCCAGTAAAAAAGCCAACCATTCTTCACGTATCGGGCCTATAAATTGCACCAAATATAATCCGACTCCTTTCGTATCAGCGACAGAAAAGGGTGCTATAGGTGAATGAACTGGCTGACGGGTATCAATGACCTGACTGGCAAACAGCAGTCGATCCATTTCATCGACAAGCTGCAACTGCATCCGCAGGTCTGCTGGCAGTATTTCCCAGGTTTCGGCCGTTATTCGATACAAAGAATAACTTCCATACACCTGAAGCAACTCCACCCCCTTCATTTGTTCGTTCAGCAAGCCAGCGGGGGCAACAACCTTGTGATACGCATAGGACATTTCATTGGCTTCCGATACTCCCGCCCTGGCCGATAACCACCAACTACCAATAAAAAGCAAGACAAAAAACAATACAGTTCTTTTTGTACACATATTGACAATTGTAACTGATTTTCATCCAAATCTGATAATCATATTGGCAAGCTGCGCTTTATTTTCTATACTCCAATGGGGTTCAATGCAAGGACTAAGATGATAGCAGACATACAAAAAACAATAATGGAAAACCCATACCATTCTTCAGATACGCAAACTGGCCATCTCTTTTTTGGTCGTAACAACACCTTTGACTGGCTGCAGCGGCAGCTTGCCCAGGCACCAGGAGAACCAATTATTTTGCTGGGGGCTGCCAGAGTTGGGAAAACGGCCGTTCTGCACCAAATCAAAAACGGCCGACTTGGCCACCATTTCATAGCCATCTATCTAGACCTGCACCAACTCGTCCTCAGCAGCATCAGCACCTTCTTATATGAAATCAGCACCACAGCCCTCAAACAACTCAACGAAAACGGCCACGAATTCCCCCTCCCCCATCAAAACAGCTTCGTTGCCCAACCATTCGCTGCCTTCGGCAAACAATTCCTGCAACCAGTAACAACAACCCTGCAAAACACCCCCTTACTCCTCTTGTGCGACAATCTGGACGCACTCATCCTGCAAATGCAAAATGGAATACTACCCCCAGACACCCTGGACACCTTCATTCAAACCTGCCAGGAACACAACAACATCCGTCTCATCTTCACACTCACCTTTCCCAACGAAGCCATCAACCCGGAAAACCTGATGTTTCTTGACCACACCCCCCATCGAGAAATCGGGCCGCTATCGCAGGAAGCAGCTCTGGAACTTATTCGCCAACCCGTAGAATACATCATCGTCAAGGATGTCGCCGAATACATTTACCGACTCACAGAAGGATACCCGGAAAAAATCCATCAAATTTGTCACACACTGTTTGAACACCATCTGGAAAATCAACTTCATCAAGTAACAATTGCTGATGTGGCCATAATCAGCCGACAACAGAGCGAAACGGCCGTTCCCCCCTCACTTCCAGTCTATGACGTACAAACACCACGCGCCCGTCGCGCGCGACTCTGGTATGCCTACCGCCCCGGCATCATCCTCGTTCTACTCCTGATAACACTGGCCGGCATCGCCTACATCAACGGCAACAACAGAAACAAACTTTTGGGCAACACACCAGCCAGCCAGCAAACGCCACAAGCAGAAACGGCCGTTCTTCCCACCCCCACAC
>RFGV01000146.1 GCA_003696605.1 Chloroflexota bacterium
ACACATGAACAACGCGGTAGAGATTTTATTGGTAGAGGACAATCCCAATGATGTGGAACTGACACTCTATGCTCTGAAACAAAACAACCTGACCAACCGCATTAAAGTTTTGCGTGATGGCGTAGAAGCGCTGGATTACATATTTTGTCGGGGCGAATATGCCGATCGAGATATAAACGATATTCCAAAAGTTATCTTGCTGGATTTGAAATTGCCCAAGGTGGACGGGCTGGAAGTATTGAAGCAAGTAAAGGCAAATTCAAAAACGCGCAAAATTCCCATCGTTGTTCTTACTTCTTCCAATCAGGAACCGGATATCATGCGTAGCTATGAGTTAGGTGTAAATAGCTATATTGTCAAACCGGTGGATTTTGAAAAGTTCACACACGCTGTCAGACAATTGGGGTTTTATTGGCTCTTGCTCAACCAGCCTCCAAAGCTGGAGTAAGAAGTCAGGGTGAAATAACCAACGTTTATGGGAAAACAATTACGAGTGCTGATTCTGGAAGATCGGGCAGCTGACGCAGAATTGATGGTGTATGCCTTGAAGCAAGCTGGCTTCGAGGTGGCGTGGCAACGGGTAGATTCAGAAGCCGATTTTCGGGAACAATTAAAAAACCGGTATGATATTATTCTGGCTGATTATGCACTGCCACAGTTTGATGCGCTGCGGGCATTGGCTCTGTTGCAGGAGAGTGAGCAGGATATTCCATTCATTGTAATTTCTGGAACAATTGGGGAAGAAACGGCCGTTGCCACCATGCGTGCCGGGGCTCATGACTACCTCATGAAAGACAATCTCGCCCGGTTAGCCCCTGCCGTCCGCCGCGAAATCGCCGAAGCCGCCGAACGCCATCAGCGGCGCGAAGCCGAAGCCGCCCTCCAACGCTACGCTGCCCGTCTCAATATTCTCCACGAACTCGATCGTGCCATTCTCGCCGCCCAATCCCCCCAATCCGTTGCTCAAGCCACGCTCCACCTTATCCGCAAACTGATTCCCTGCCACCACGCCGTCATTGCCCTGGTTGAAAACAACTTTACCCACATAAAAACCATAGCCCAATACCCACAAAACAAATCCCACTTCTTACAATCACTCATCACTCAACCCTCTCCTGCTTTTATCAATAACCTCCAGTGGGGACATCTCCATATCATAAACGATCTCACGACCCAAGAAACCCCGTCACCCCTGGACCAGCAACTACTATCCGCGGGTTACCATGCCTATGCGTTAGTTCCCCTCATTGCTCAGGATGGCCTTATTGGCTTACTTCACCTCGCCGCTAAACAACCAAACTGCTATAAACAAGAAGAACTGGAAATCCTGCAAGAAGTAGCCAACTCTGTCGCCATTGCCCTGCAACAAACCCGACTGTACGAAGCAGAAAAAGCAGCCCGAAAAACGGCCGAAACCCTCCACGCCGCCAATCTGGCCCTCAGCCAAACCCTCGAACTAGGCACCTTGCTGGAAATTCTACTCGATTACCTGGCACAACTCATCCCCTACGACAGCGCCAACGTCATGCTCCGCGAAAACTTACACCAGGTTGCCGTACATGCCCTGCGCGGCTACGAACGTTGGACAAACCCTGAAAACACCCGTCAACTCCACTTTGATGCACACACCTCCCCCATCATCAAACGCATCCTGGAAAAACAGGAAAGCATCCTCATTCCCGATACCCGCCAACATCCAGACTGGCAACGTGTACCCGGCGCCGAACACGTGATGAGCTGGCTAGGCGTCCCACTAGTAGCTGGAGGCGAAGTCCTGGGGCTTTATTCCGTTGACAAAGTTGAACCCGGTTTCTTCACACCCAAACACCTTCAACTAGCAAATGCCCTGGCCCCCCATGCCGCTGTCGCCATCCAAAACGCCCGTCTTTTCAGCCAGGTACGTGCCGGACAAGCACGCCTGCAAACCCTCTCCCGCCGCCTCGTAGAAATCCAGGAAGCAGAACGGCGCAGCATTGCCCGCGAGCTTCATGACGAAGTCGGACAAATTCTAACCGGACTCAACCTGCTACTGGAAATGAGCACACGCCTGCCCACTGAGGCAGCCCGCCTCAATCTACAAGAAGCCCAATCTCTGGTCCACGACTTGATGAGCCGCGTCCGTGAAATGTCACTGGATTTACGCCCTACTATGCTGGATGACCTGGGACTTTTTCCGGCTCTGTTATGGCATTTTGAGCGATACCAGAGCCAGACACAGATTGAAGTTCACTTCTTTCAGAGAGGTGTTGCCGAAAGAAGATTTGCGCCCGAAGTGGAAACGGCCGCTTATCGCATCATTCAAGAAGCCCTCACCAACGTCGCTCGCTACGCCCACGTCACCGAAGTCACCGTCCGCCTCTGGGCCCAAACAGATACCCTCACCATTCAGGTAGAAGACGAAGGTGCTGGCTTTGTCCCCGAACAAGTATTGGCCACAAATACATCCAGTGGCCTGACCAGCATTCAAGAACGCGCCACCCTGTTAGGGGGGCAAGTAGAAATCATCTCCGCTCCCGGTCAAGGCACACGCATAACGGCCGAACTTCCCCTTATCCCTATAATTCACTCAAAAGAGGAAACATCATGATTCATATTATCTTGGCCGATGACCACCATATCGTTCGACAAGGACTACGCGCCTTACTGGAAGCCGAACCCGATTTTGCTATTGTAGGAGAAGCCGGCGACGGCCTTTCCGCCCTGCAAATGACCGAAAAACACAAGCCAGACGTCCTCATTGTGGACCTGATGATGCCCGGTTTGGATGGACTTGAAGTAACCCGTCAGGTTCACCAAAGCATGCCACAAACACGCATTATCGTCCTCTCCATGCACGCCAACGAAGCCTACGTTGCCCAGGCACTCCGCAATGGTGCTACTGGCTATGTCCTCAAAGATGCCAGCGCCGTAGATTTGGCACGGGCTATTCGGGCTGTTATAGCTGGCCAAAAGTATTTCAGCCCCCCACTGTCGGAAGATGCCATTCTGGAATATATGGAGCGATTTCACAATGCCGCCCATGATCCCTACGAGTCGCTCTCTCGACGTGAGCGAGAAGTTTTGCACCTGGTTGTGCAGGGGCATACCAACGCCGAAATTGCCCAAATTCTCTCTATTAGTCCCCGCACTGTAGAAGCACATCGCGCCCGCATGATGCGTAAATTGGGCCTTCATTCCCAAACCGATTTGATTCGTTTTGCCCTGCAACGAGGTATTTTACCTCAGGACAAGTAGTTGTAGTAATAGTGGAATTGGCCGATGAGTTATGATTGATTGCAAAATATCAAGTATCTTCCCGACGCCTCCCCCAAAAGTACTGCCTGTTTATGGTAAAGAATACGTACTTGTACGCATAGACGAATATATTCTTGCACCGTATGCTTGATAATGTGAGTTTAGGCACTTTCTGGCGGGAAATTTTGTCGATTTATGTTTGTCCGGTCAAGTGACATCGTTGCACCATCAGAACTCGTAATTGTACTGGGCGTTTTGGTAACATCAGGCCATGACCAACCGTATTGATGTGATGAATAAAGTAAAGGTATTTGATTTTCTCGTTCTGCGAAAACTGGCTATATCTGTCAGGCCAATTTTAGTCTCCTGGACGGCCGCTATTTTTCTGTTGGTGTTTTATGTCATTGTGTTCTGGCCACTTTATCTCGCCTATGGCTCTTTGGTTCTGATTGCATTCAGAATTGTTGTTATTTTTATCGCGTGGCGACATGGGTACGGGGCAGGATTACTGGCAGGGTTGTTCAGCATACTTCTGCATATGTTGTTGTTTTCGACTTTTGGATTGTCTTTACATGCTCTGTTTAATAGTCTGGCTTTTTACAGCCATTTTCTAACATTGAGCGCGGGTTTCTTGTTTGGTTACTTGCACAACATACAGTTGACGTTGAAACACGAGTTGATGGAAAAGGCGCAAACGGAGCAGAAGCTGCAGGAACAAGCCCGCTTACAATCGGCCATTGCCCGCTTCGGAGTTGAGGCGTTAGTGCAGAACAATTTGCCGGACTTAATGGAAACGGCCGTTTCCCTCATCACCCAAACGCTTTCCACCGATGATTGTCAAATATGGCGCTATTTGCCCGACCACCAACTGTTACAACTACATGCCAGCTACCAAAAGGGACATTCCCCCAACCAGCAAATCATTCCAGCCCACACAGACAACCTTGCCGGGTTCACATTAGCCATCAATGACGCGGTTATTACCCCCGATCTGGCCCAGGAAACCCGCTTTCGGACAACACCTTCGGCACATGGCACACCGTTTCGCGCCGCCCTCAGCACAATTATTGGGGGACAAGAACGGCCGTTTGGCGTCCTCATCACCTACACCACACTCCCCCACACCTTCACCAGCGACGAACTCTTCTTCCTCAAAACTATGGCCAACCTCATTGGCCAAAGCATCGAACGCCAAAAACACGAACGACAACTCCGACTCCTCAACGAAATCATCCACACAGCCACCAGCACCACCTCCCTGCAAAACACCCTGCAAACCCTGGCAGATCATGTTGGTGAATTACTCAATGCTGACGGCTGCTACATTACACTCTGGGATGAATCACAAAAACAAGTACTACCTGGCGCTGCTTACGGCCCTCTCCGCCACAAATATCTCACCACCAAACCCGAACCTGGCGAGCCAACTGTTACTGATGCCGTACTCCGCTTTGGACGCCCCCTGGCCATCGAAGACGTATTCAACACCCCCTACCTGAGCCGCCGCATTGCCGCCCTCTTTCCCGCCCGCTCACTCCTCGGACTCCCTCTCATCGCCAATCAGCAAAAACTGGGAGCCATCCTGATCGCATTTAATCATTACCATCGCTTCACCCAAGAAGAGATTCAACAGGGAGAAATAGCAGCCTCGCAAATAGCTGTAGCCATTGCCAAAGCCCGCACTGTAGAAGCAGAAAGAGAACAACGTCAATTGGCAGAAACACTGCGCCAAATTGCCAGTGCCCTGAACAGCAGTCTGGATCGTACTCAGGTACTCGACCTCATCCTGAAACATCTGGCCCGGATTCTCCCCTATGACAATGCATCTGTCATGTTGCTTAGTGAAGACAGGCAAATATTGCAAAGTGTTGCCCGCCGCAGCATTCACGTAAACAAACGGCCGTTAGCCGTACTCCAAATCAACAAATATCCCCACATCCAGCAAATCATTGCTACCCACACCCCACAAATCATTCACGACACCCACACTGACCCCCGCTGGCAAAGAGAACCCGAAACCCACCATATTCGTTGCTGGCTAGGTGTTCCCCTGATTGTACAAGAACGTGTTATTGGGCTACTCAACTTGAGCAAAACACAACCAAACTTCTATACCGAAAAACATGCTCAAATTGCTGCCACATTCGCCGATGAAGCCGCCATCGCCATCGAAAACGCCCGCCTCTATGACACACTCCGCCATTACGCCACCAGCCTGGAAGAGCGTGTTGCCCAACGCACACGCGAACTGGCCGAGGCGAACGCCCGACTGCAAGAACTGGATCACCTCAAGACCAAATTTGTCAGCGATGTATCCCACGAACTCCGCACACCCATCAATAATCTTCGCCTTTATCTCGATTTACTGGAACAGGGAAACCCGGAAAAACGCAACACCTATCTACAAACATTGCGACAACAAACTGAACGACTGGGGCAATTGGTCAATGACATCCTTGATCTTTCAAAATTGGATGCCAACATTGACCAAATCACCTGGACTCCTGTTGATTTGAACACCATTACGGAGCAGGTGGTGACCACCCTCAAGCCGCAAGCCGAATCCAAAGGATTAAAGCTACACTATGCCCCGGCTATGGCCTTACCCACAATCCTGGCTAACCGTAGTCAGATCGCTCAAATCGTTACAAATTTGCTTGCCAATGCAATTAACTATACGCCAGAAGGTGCTATCTGGGTTTCTACTCATTACGAAGCTGCCCAAAATCGGGTAGGGTTGATTGTGCAGGATACCGGTATCGGTATTGCCGAAGAAGACTTGCCTCATGTTTTTGATCGCTTCTATCGGGGACAAAGTGCCAGTCAATCTGAAATTCCTGGTACAGGATTGGGACTGGCGATTGTACATGATATTGTCACACGCCATCACGGTCAAATCGAGGTTTCTAGCGAGGTTGGTCGTGGCTCTACGTTCCGCATCTGGCTACCTCTGCCACCTAACGGGGACACAGCATAATTCGGGCATTCTCTTTTAAGCATTCCGTTGAGTTATTTTTAAAGAGACGAAGTGCCCAGCTACTTAATGTCAAAATTGCTACTGTTATTTACAGCCCGTTTGCATTAAAATACCCCATTACAACTTATTGAAATCATCATCTGTCTGAGTTGCTGTTGTTCGGAACGGACAACGGCCGTTAATTCCGGGAGGCAACGAATGAGCAAGAGACAACCCTGGTATGAGGTAGCACCTTTACTGGTAGATGTGGCAATGGGGCGACGGGCAGCAGATATGGTAATCAGAAACGGCCGTTGGGTCAACGTCCACAGCGGCGAAATCATCCCCCAAACCGACGTGGCCATTTGCGGCAGTCGTATTGCCTACGTAGGCACAGATGCCAGTCACACCATCGGCGAACAAACCATCATCATCGAAGCAAACGGCCGTTACCTCATCCCCGGTCTATGCGACGCCCACATGCACGTCGAAAGCGGCATGGTCACCGTCACCGAATTCGTCCGCGCCGTCATCCCCCATGGCACAACCAGCATGTTCATAGACCCTCACGAAATTGCCAACGTCCTCGGCCTACCCGGCGTCCGCCTCATGCACGACGAAGCCGCCACCCTCCCCATCAACGTATATGTCCAAATGCCCAGTTGCGTCCCCAGCGCCCCAGGCCTGGAAACCCCCGGCGCCACCATCGGCCCCGCCGAAGTCGCCGAAGCCATGACCTGGCCTCACATCATCGGACTAGGCGAAATGATGAACTTCCCCGGCGTATTCCTCAACGACGAAAAAATGCACGCCGAAATGGCCGAAACCATGAAAGCTGGCAAAGTCATTGGTGGCCACTACGCCTCTTTTGATTTAGGACTGCCATTTCATGGCTACGTAGCCGGTGGCCCCGCCGACGACCACGAAGGCACACGACTAGAAGACGCCATTGCCCGTGTCCGACAAGGCATGAAAGCCATGCTCCGACTCGGCTCCGCCTGGTACGACGTAGCCAGCCAGGTCAAAGCCATCACAGAACATGGGCTAGACAGCCGCAACTTCATCCTCTGCACCGACGACAGCCACTCTGGCACACTCGTACACGAAGGCCACATGAATCGCGTTGTTCGCCACGCTATTGCCCAAGGCCTGAAACCAATTACAGCCATCCAAATGGCCACCCTGAACACAGCCACCCACTTCGGAGTAGAAAAAGACATTGGCAGCATCACGCCAGGCAGATACGCAGACATCATCATTAGCAGCGATCTGGTCTCTTTGCCCATAGAAATAGTAATCGCCGCTGGTGAAGTCGTCGCCGAACACGGCCGTCTCCTCATCCACATCCCCCCCTACAACTACCCCGACTTCGCCACCGGCACCATCAAACTCGGCCGTACCCTCACCGCCTCCGACTTCGACATCAAAGCCCCACACACCAGCACCATCAAAGCCCGCGTCATCGGCGTCGTCGAAAACCAGGCCCCCACCCGTGCCCTCGAAGCCAACGTCCCCGTCATCAACGGCATCATCCAGGCCGACCCCCAACAAAATCTTGCCCAAATCGCCCTGGTAGAACGCCATCGTGCCACCGGTAACGTCGTCAACGGACTTGTTCACGGCTTCGGCTTCAACGTTCCCTGTGCCGTTGCCAGCACCGTCGCTCACGACAGCCACCACATGATCGTCGTTGGCACCGACAAAACCAACATGGCCCTCGCTGCCAATCGCCTCGGCGAAGTAGGAGGGGGCGTCGTCGTGTACCGTAACGGCCAGCAAATTGCCCTCGTCGAACTCCCAATAGCCGGCCTCATGTCCAACGAACGCGCCGAAATCGTCGCCCAAAAAGCCGCACGCATGGTACAAGCCATGGCCGAATGTGGCTGCACCCTAAACAACGCCTACATGCAGCTAAGCCTGCTTGCCCTCGTCGTCATCCCCGAACTCCGCATCTCCGACCTGGGTCTGGTAGACGTAACCAAATTTGACATAGTCCCGCTTTTTATCGAATAACTCACACCAACAAACACCCTCAAAACCATTCAACAATTTTATGGAGATCATCAATGGAAGAAACAGTCAAACAAATAAATGCAAAAGTTGCCCAGGCAGAACAAGAAATTCTGCGCTTTTTCCGTGAAATAGTCGCCATTCCCAGCATGAATAGCGACATCGGCGAAGTTGGTCAGCGTGTCGGCGAAGAAATGAAAAAACTAGGGTTCGATGACGTCTATGTGGACAAATACGGCTCCATAGTCGGCCGTATTGGTCATGGCGACAAAATCCTGCTCTACGACAGCCACCTCGACACAGTTGGCATTGGCGATCCTGCCCAGTGGGAGTGGGACCCATTTACAGGCAAAATTGAAAACGGCATGCTATACGCCCGTGGCGCCCTGGACGAAAAAGGAAGCACCCCCGGCATGGTTTACGGCCTTGCATTCGCCCGCGATCTCGGTTTACTAGACGGATTTACCGCCTACTATCTGGGCAATGTCGAAGAGTGGTGCGATGGTATCGCCTGCCAGGCATTCGTAGAATGGGAAGGTATTCATCCCGATTTCGTCGTCATTGGCGAACCCACCAATATGAAAGTGTATCGCGGCCATAAAGGTCGTGTAGAATTAGAAGTCGTCTGTAAAGGCAAAAGTGCTCATGCTGCCAGCAATTACATGGGAGACAATGCCATCTACAAAATGCTCCCCGTTATCGCTGGCATTCGCGACATGGACCCTAACTTGCCCACACATGAATTTCTGGGGCAAGGGAGAATCACTGTAACACGTGTTTCCAGTGTCAGCCCTAGCGATAACGCCGTGCCAGATGAGTGTCGTATCTTCATTGATCGGCGTGTTACATTCGGCGAAACCAAAGAAAGCGTTATTGAGTCTATCAAGGCACTTATTCCACCTGAACAATCAAAAGAGTTCGAAGTGCTGGAACTTGTCTATAACGAACCTAGCTATACCGGTGCAGTTTTTGAGTATGAAAAATATTTTCCAGCATGGGCGCTTGAAGAAGATCATCCACTGGTAAAGGCTGGTGTGAGTGCCCGGCAAGCATTCTGGCCAGATAATGATCCATTTGGTCAGGGAAAATGGGATTTTTCCACGAATGGCAATTACTGGCGAGGCAAGGCTGGTATTCCGTGCATTGGCTTTGGGCCTGGTGATGAAATTTATGCCCATGCGGTTAATGAACATGTGCCACTTAAGGATGTAGTAGAAGCAACCAAGTTTTATGCTTTGTTGCCGTATTTTATTAAATACACAACAAATTAATGGCTGTTTGGAACAAGATAATCACTGTATGCTAATTCTCAACTCTGAATTTTGAATGGAGGATTTTATGCAAACCTTTTTACGTGGTCGAGATATGATCACAACACAAGAGTGGTCGAAAGAGGAAATTGATACCATCATGGAAGTGGCGCTGGACCTGAAGCGAAAGCGGGCTCTTGGGGTTCCTCATGCTTATCTGCGGGATAAGGTGTTGGCTATGTTGTTTTTCTTTTCCAGCACACGAACCCGCACAAGCTTTGAGGCAGGTATGGCGCAATTAGGGGGGCATGCACAGTTCATTGAAAGCAGTACCACTCAGATCAGTCATGGTGATACGGCGAAAGAAATTGGGGAGATTATCGGCCGTTATTGTGATGGCATAGCTATCCGGCAATGTGATTGGGGCATCGGAAACAAGTATATTCGAGAAGTTGCTGAAGCAGCCCGTGTGCCTGTACTCAATATGCAATGTGATGTTTACCATCCCTTCCAAATTTTGGCCGACTTGTTAACTATTCTTGAAAAGAAGGGAGACCCACGTGGCCTCACAATTAATGTTAGCTATGCATATGCCAGCAGTTATCAAAAGCCTATCAGCGTTCCTCAAAGCCTCATCTTATTGATGACCCGCTATGGCATGAATGTACGGCTCACCCATCCCCCTGAGTTCAAACTGATGCCTGAAATTGTGGAACAGGCCAAAGAAAATGCGCGCAAGTCCCATGGCTCATTTGAAATTTTGGATGATTTTGATGCTGGCTTTAAGGATGCTGATGTGATTTATGCCAAAAGCTGGGGTTGCTTGTTAACGACAAATGACCTGGAAGAATCGGCGCGTATCAGCCAAAAGTACACGGACTGGATTACAGATGAACGGCGAATGGCTCTTGCCAAAGAAGATGCTATTTATATGCATTGTTTACCAGCTGATCGCAATATTGAAGTAACAGATGGGGTTATTGATGGCCCCAACAGTGTGGTTTATGATGAGGCCGAAAATCGCTTGCATGTGCAAAAAGCAGTGATGGCTCTGACTATGTCGTAGCGAGGCTTTATCCGGTTCTGTGCCAGTTTTGTATGATTGATTGAACGGCTAATTACAAAGAAGGGGTGTGGTTAAATCAGACCACACCCCTTTTTGCTTGGCGGTTGTTGTAGTTAGTAACGTGGTAATGAAGGATCAACTTCTTCTGCCCAGCGATTGATGCCGCCTTCCAGATTCCATAGTTTACGAAAGCCATGTTGTTTGAGTAACTGAATGACTTCTGCACTGCGTCCACCGGTGCGGCAATGAACGACCATTTCCTGGGCGGTATCGAGTTCACTCATTCGTTCTAATACCTGGCCTTTGGGAATGAGTACTGCCCCTAAATGGCTCAGGTTTGAGATTTCCCATTCGTGTGGTTCACGAACATCAAGGATGAATAATGTGTCTCCTCGTTCCAGCCGTTCTTTAAGTTCGCGGGGGGTAATGGATGGCACTGTTTCCTGATCGCCATTTGCGGTCGTGTACAGGCTGCGGTCGTGGGCGGGCATGCCACAAAATTGTTCGTAGTCTATGAGTTCGGTGAGTGTGGGGTGGTTGCCGCAAACTGGGCAGTTTGGGTTTTTGCGCAGGCGGACTTCGTCGAAGCTCATGCTCAGGGCATCGTAGAGGAGTAAACGGCCGATTAATGGCTCGCCAACACCCAGAATGAGCTTGATTGCTTCGGTAGCTTGTATAGCCCCAATGGTACCGGGCAATACACCTAACACACCTCCTTCGGCGCAACTGGGCACCAATCCTGGTGGTGGTGGTTCGGGAAAAAGGCAACGGTAACATGGTCCTTCTTTGGCATAGAAAACAGACGCCTGGCCTTCGAAGCGGAAGATGCTGCCATATACGTTTGGTTTGCCCAGTAGTACACAGGCGTCGTTGGTAAGGTAGCGGGTGGGGAAGTTATCTGTACCATCTATGATGATGTCGTATGGTTCAAAGATTTCGAGGGCGTTTTCGGATGTGAGGGGGACTTCGTAGGTATCCAGATGGACGTGTGGATTAATGTCTAGAATGCGGTCGCGGGCGCTTTCCAGTTTGGAACGGCCGACATCTTTTGTGCCGTGAATGATTTGGCGTTGCAGGTTGGTGTAGTCTACTACGTCGTAATCGACAAGGCCAATACGGCCGATTCCTGCTGCTGCCAAATACATTCCCAGGGGTGATCCCAATCCACCCGCGCCAATGAGCAGCACACTGGCGGCTTTTAGCTTCTTTTGTCCGCTCATGCCGACTTCGGGCATAATGAGGTGACGGCTATATCGCTGTATTTCTTCGTGAGAAAGTGTTACTTGAGCGATTGCGTCTGGACTGATTAATTCTTTAAATGTAGTCATTTGCGATCTCCTGATTTTCCGGATTGGCTTCAGGCCAGGTGTTGGGCCATAGCCAATTGTTGGGCCAGTTTTTTGGGTGTGGTCAGACCGTAGTTGATGGTTTGAACGGTGCCATCGGGTGTGAGAAGAATGGTTGTGGGCAGGGTAAATACACCATATCGAGCAGCTTCTTCGGGATGCTGGTCTGTGTCGATTTTCTGGATGCGAATTCGGCCGTTTTCCGTCTGTGAAAGTTGTTCCAGATATCGCCACTGGGTTTCACACATTGCGCATGTGTCACTACGAAAGTATAGTAACACTGGTTGTGAGTCTGGCTTACTGACACGGGTTATGCGTTGAGTATGCCACTGCCGGACTCCCCAGAATATGCCAGAAGCGAGCAAGGCTAAAACGGCCGTTATCAGTAATCGCTCAATCATACCAACCTCCCCCATCTCCTACGACTGCCGCATCGGACGATGTTCAAACCCCGGTACACCCAACCGATTTAATTGATAATACAAAAAGCACCCAGCGCAAAATCCAACAAACAAGTTCAAGGCCGCCAGCAAAACAACCAACCCTACCAGTGCCCAGCCTAATATTACCTGGCCAGCCCACAAAGCCAGTAAAGCCAAAACAACCACCACACCGCCAAATCCCTGAGCAAAACGATGTGGCTCTGGATTATCTACAACCGGGTCAGGCTTGACCAAACCGGCTGGTCGCAAAATATGTTGGTAAATTCGCTTAAACAGAGCCAGTGAGGGAACGGCCGTTCCCAGCAACATCACACCCGCCACAAACGCCACCAACCAGACACTATCCAACACAAATGCCAATATCAGCAAGCTAATAATAAACGCCTGATTAACACGCAAGGCAGCATGATCCACCTTTCTTTCCGCCACACCAGCCATAACAACCTCCTTCCTCACTATTCACACCCCGCCTTTGCCCCCGGCAATAGACGGAATAATAAGCAAGGTATCGTTATCAGAAACGGCCGTCTCCGCACCCTCCAAATAACGTACATCCTCTTGATTCAGATAAATATTCACAAAACTCCGCAAACTGTCTCCCTCAAACAAGTGAGGACGCAAATCAGGATGCTGACGCGTTAAATCTGCCAATGCATCCCCAACCGTATTTCCAGAAACAGCAACCTCACTCTGGCCGCCAGTATACGGCCGTAACGGTGTTGGAATTCGTATCGTAGGCATAACTTCTCCAAAAACCTCCTGAACATTCAATAAAATATCACCCGGCATCCCACCCGATTACTCAATCACCACATCTTCTTCCACAAAACCGGAACGATCTGGCAACAACTGCCAGGAACGACTAAGAACGGCCGTGCCTCCCTGTACCTGTGTAATCAAATACGAATACCCCGGCCAAGCCGCCCAGGCCAGATCACGCGGCGAAGCCACCGGCAAACTATCCGGGTGACTATGAAACACCCCCACAACATCCAGCCCTTTCAGCATCGCCGCCAACTCCACATCACGCCAGTCATCCTCGGCAATGCGAAACCGCACCCGCTTCTCCTCCTCCACAGGCCACACATTCGGCAACGGCCGTACCTCCGTCACCACATTCACACCATCAACCACCCGGCCTAACAACAACCCACACCCCTCAAACGGGTACGACACCTCACCATGCGCCTTAATCACCTTATGCAATGCTTCCGTCAATCTCAACACTCGCTATTCCTCACGCCAAAATCGCTCACTCAAATACTTAAAACCACTATCCGGCAACACCGTCACCACCACGCCACGACCAGCCTGCCGCGCCACCCCCACAGCCGCCACCACCGCAGCCGCTGCCGAAACCCCAACAAACAACCCCTCCGACCGCGCCAAAAACCGCGCCATCTTATATGCATCCTCTGTACGCACCGTTACCTGCTCATCAGCCACCGCCTCATCATAAATCGCCGGGCGAATCGCCGACGGCATATGCTTCAGCCCCTCCAAACCATGAAACGGACTATCGGGCTGCATGGCCACACAATGCACAGCCGGGTTATACGCCTTCAGACGCCGCGTTGTGCCCATAAACGTACCACTTGTGCCCAACCCGGCTACAAAATGCGTTACCGTTCCGGCAGTCTGGGCCCAAATCTCCACGCCAGTAGTGTTGTAATGTGCTTGCCAGTTAGCCGGATTATTGTATTGATTGGCATAATACAAATCAGGATTAGCTGCGGCCAACCGGCGCGCTGCCACAATAGCCCCATCTGAGCCTTCGAGCGGATCGGTAAACACCAGTTCAGCACCATACGCCTGCAAAATGGCTATCCGCTCCGGGCTGGCATTACGGGGTAACGTCAGTTTCACCTTGTATCCGCGTGCCGCCCCTAACATCGCATAGGCGATGCCCATGTTTCCCGATGTAGAATCGAGGAGTGTCATGCCCGGTTGCAGTAACCCCTGCTTTTCGGCAGTGTGAATAATATTGAGTGCGGCTCTGTCCTTGACAGACCCACTGGGATTGAACCACTCTGCTTTGGCGTAAAGGGATACCGTGCTGGGCAACCCACAGGCAACGGCCGTTCGCGCCAGATTCAGTAATGGCGTATTTCCGACTTGTGCTTCCAGACTATGTGGAGAAATATGAGAGGTTTTCGATTGTTGGGTTTGCTTTTCGATAACAGGTGACAACATATCGCAAGTGTCCTGAAGTACAGATTCTATTTGTGCCCTGGCACATGGTTATAGACAACAAAAAACGGCCGCAGCTTACGCCTGCACGACAAATTTCCAAGTCGTTTTTGCGAGGGTAGCCACCACCGTTCGTCTGTTGTCTGTGCAAATTGTTTACTGCACTTCAGGATGAGACGAAGGTGGTTAGCGCCCTCGCCTCATACACCTGCAATATTGCCACATAATCTAAACCCTGCTTTTTATCAATTTTTTGATAAAAATGTCCTTATATCTGGCGAAAGTATAGCAAAGAGCAAAACAATGTCAAGTAAAATTCCTTACGCAAATTGTCTGAATTTTCTTTTTGCTTATTTGTGCAACTTTCACCGCCGGGCGCTGTATAAATATAACAGGATGGAAATATGACGCCGGCAGATGAACGAATATTGATCCACCAGGCCAGGCAAGGGAACATGGAGGCTTTTGGCGCTCTGGTACAGTGCCATCAGAAGGCTGTGTTTAATGTGGCTTATCGCTTGCTGGGCAGACGGCGAGATGCGGAAGATGCAACTCAGGAGGTGTTTATTCGTGCTTTTTATGCATTGGATCGGTTCGATCTGGAACGGCCGTTTGCTCCCTGGATTAAACGGATTACCGTTAACCTTTGTCTGAATTGGCTTTCGTCTGCCCGCACTCGCACCAGTGTGCTGGCTGCAGATTTGGGGCAACGGGATGGGGAGCGGATAGAATTGGACAGTTGGCAAAACAACACGCCGACACCAGAACAGGCTGTCATCACAGCCGAACAAAAAGATGCTATCCGTGAGGCTATCTGGCAATTGCCGCCCATGTATCGGGCAGTTATTGAATTGCGTCATTTTCAAAATCTGAGTTATGCGGAAATCGCGGACGTTTTGGAACGGCCGTTATCTAGTGTAAAGAGCGATCTCTTCCGGGCTCGTAAAATGCTGGCCGAAAAATTAAAAGCGACTATGCAAACAGGATAAGACCTATGACACATCTGACCGAACAACAAATCAATGAATACCTGGACGGCGAACTGGATGCCGCCACTCGCCTGGATGTAGAACGGCACCTGGCAGCGTGTGTGGTCTGTCGGCAAACGATGAATGAATTGCAAACAGTATTTAACATGCTGGATGCCCTGCCCGAAATCTCTCCATCGACTGATCTGACATCGCGGGTTCTGAATGAGTTGGCACCACAACCGATACCAGGATGGTGGCTATTGCTGGCCGGACAGGCATTTGCGGCTGCGTTGTTGTTACGTGTTTTGTGGCCGGCTGTACAAACGGCCGTTAATCTGGGTATGCCGTATCTGAAACCACTGTTTACTTTCACCTGGCCCAGTCTGTCTCCTGATCTGCTGTTCCAGCTCGTGCGCGAATGGGTAACGGCCGTTTCTCTGTACCTTGAGCAATTTGCTGTTACGCCACCATCTTTCTCATTGCCACCAACCCAGTGGGGATTTTTGGTGCTCACTGCTTTTGTGGTTTGGCTGGCAGGTAATCACATCCTGTTACAAAACGGCCGTCAGGAAAACAGGCGAGAGGTTAGTGATTGATGATTGGCGATTGGCGATTTGCAGTTCGCGCAGCGGGCGCGTTAGCGCCATTAACGATTTGCGATTGTGAAAATGAGGAGAAAAAAGCATGGAACAACTCATTGGTCTGATTCTGGCAACAGTTGCGGGTATCATTACATTGGCTTTTTGTCTGACAGTGCTGGTTTTTCTTTTGCCAAACTATACGGCACGAGCACGACACACAATTGCCCAAACACCCCAACGTGCCTTTTTGATTGGTCTGGTTAATGCACTCTTTTTTGGTGTGCTGACAGGGGTGTTGGGACAAGGGGGAGACATTGGCGGCTTGTTAGCTGTTCTGGTTGTGTTAGGGTTGTTGGCATTGACAACAGTAGGATTGGCTGGCCTTCTACTCCACTTGCGACAACGGATTTACCCCACGGTGAAAGAAGATGGTGCCTGGATAGTAACGGTAAAAACGGCCGTTTTCCTGTTGCTGGCGGCAATCGCTCCTCTGGTAGGCTGGTTCTTGCTCACGCCCATTGCCCTAATCACCGCTCTGGGAACAGGCATTATGGTCTTGTTGCGCCGAACCCCACCCCCAACAAATGAGGACCTGACATTGCCGGGATAATATATCGGCCGTTGTCTGCCAATTCCACCAAAGCAGGATAAAATGCGGATATGAACGGCCGTATTCAAATCGCCGGCTCTGTCGAGCGAATTACCTATTACAACGAAGAAAACGGCTACACCGTTTTGCGGCTCAAGCCCGAATCACGCGGCATGCTCCCCTTCAAATACGCCAGTGGCACTGATGCCCTTATCACCGTCGTTGGCCATCTCCCCGAAGTAAACCCCGGTGAATATCTACGACTGACTGGACGTTGGGTTAGCCATCCCCGACACGGCCGTCAGTTCCAGGCCGAACAGTGTGAACAGGTGCTTCCAGCCACCATCGAAGGCATCAAGCGATATCTTGGTTCCGGCCTCATCCGCGGCATTGGTCCTGTGATGGCCGAGCGTATTGTTAACCGGTTTGGCGTAGATACTCTGGATGTGATTGACCATGAACCGGAACGCCTGCAGCAAGTGCTGGGCATTGGTAAAAAACGGGTGCGAAGCATTATCAAGGCCTGGGAAGAGCAGCGTGCCATTAAAGATATTATGATGTTTCTGCAAACGTATGGCATTTCTACTAGCCTGGCAATTAAAATTTACAAGCAGTATGGGGATGAAGCTCTGTCGGTTGTACAAAATAATCCGTATCGCCTGGTGCAAGATGTACATGGTATTGGGTTCAAAACAGCAGACAAAATTGCCCAGGCATTAGGTTTGGCACATGATGATCCGGCACGTATTGAAGCAGGGATTGCCTACACGCTTAACCGAATGGCTGAGGAAGGGCATGTGTTTGTCCCGCAGGCAGAACTGGAACCGGAGGCGGCGGGAATTTTAGGGGTGGAGACTTCTCGGGTGGCTGATGTGATTGAAAAATTGGAAAGTGGTGAGGTGATTCGGCGGGAGAAGATTACGTATGAAATTGGGGAAGCAAAGCAGGCTTCTGAGAAAACGGCCGTTTTGCGAGAAGAACAAGCCGTTTACCTGACTCCCTTTTACTATTCTGAAATTGGTGTTACAAATCGCATTCGGCAACTGGTGCAACATCCCCAGTCTCGATTGGCAGGTCTGCAACGACATCTGACAGCAGAAAAGCTGACAACGGCCGATTCGGGCCTGCGGCTGACAGAACAGCAACTCATGGCCATCAAAACGGCCGTTTCCCACAAAGTCACCATTCTCACCGGGGGACCAGGCACAGGGAAAACAACTACCCTGCGCGCACTCCTTGACCTGTTGGCAAAACATGGACACACCTTCGCCCTCGCCTCCCCCACTGGCCGTGCCGCCAAACGGCTTACCGAAGCAACAGGACGGGAAGCCAAAACCATCCATCGCCTGCTAGAGTTCAAACCGGGAGAAGGGTTTGGCCGCAATGAGGATAATCCGATTCATGCAGATCTTGTCGTCATTGACGAAGCTTCCATGCTCGACCTGGTTCTGGCCAACAATTTACTCAAGGCAATTCGCCCCGACAGCCATCTTTTGTTGGTAGGAGACATCGATCAGCTTCCTTCTGTGGGTGCAGGTGATGTCCTGGGCGATCTGATAGATTCTGGCGTAACGGCCGTTGTGCGCTTGCAAACCATTTTCCGTCAGGCTGCACATTCCCTCATCATCCACAATGCCCACCGCATCAACCAGGGCCTTATGCCCGAAACCCGCCCCGATGCCACCGACTTCTTCATTTTTGTCAAACAAGACCCGGATGAAGCAGCTGAGCTGATTGTGGACATCGTAAAAAACCGGGTACCTCGCAAATTTGGACTCGATCCAATGGATGACATTCAGGTACTCGCACCTATGTATAACGGCCGTATTGGCGTTAGCAACCTGAACCAGATGCTCCAGCTTGCCCTTAATCCACCCTCATCCCGCAAAGCCGAAAGACGTCTGGGTGGGCGTACTTTCCGGGTAGGAGACAAGGTGATGCAAACGGTAAACAACTATGACAAGAATGTGTACAACGGGGACATCGGCCGTATTACAGCCATTGATACCATCAACCAAACAATGACTGTGAACATAGACGGTATGCCAGTTGTGTACGATTTTCTGGAAACAGATGAGTTGGTGCTGGCCTATTGCATCAGCGTACACAAGAGTCAGGGGGCAGAATACCCTTGTGTGGTTATGCCTGTGCTCACGCAACATTACATGATGTTGCAGCGAAATTTGCTATATACGGCCGTTACCCGCGCCAAAAAACTGGCCATTCTGGTTGGCACCCGCAAAGCCATAGCCATTGCCATCAAAAACAACAAAACCACCCACCGCCACACAGCCCTCGACTGGCGACTAAAACAATAACCCCACTTACCCATCAGGCACAAATTCATGCTACAATAAAACAAACAGCTATTCAGTAACACAACTCTGCCAGCGTTTCAGTAGAGGCGTAGAGGCAACAACGTCATATTTCGTAAAGCAAACAACAATGAACCAGGAAATTCAATTCGCCGTTGTCAAAATTAATAAATACGCGACCAGTGAAAGCGGAGATACACTGGAAATGATCGAACGACCACATGGTGGCATTTCATTTGTACTGGCAGATGGACAACGAAGCGGCAAAAGTGCCAAAGCGATTAGCAATGTGGTCGTACGCAAAGCCATTCAACTGTTGGCAGAAGGAGTACGAGATGGGGCAGCTGCCAGAGCCGCCCATGATTACCTATATACGTATCGTAACGGCAAGGTAAGTGCCACGTTGAATATTCTCTCAGTTGATATGGCAACACACACTTTTGTCATTTCTCGGAATAGCGATTCACCCGCTATTGTTTACACACCGACCAACGGCTTATACTTGCTGGATGCACCTTCAGAACGAGTGGGAATCTACCGACATACACGACCCGTTATTACAGAGTTACCCATAGAAACAGGTACAATTGTTGTGATTTTTACAGATGGTCTGCGTCATGCAGGCAGTCGGAGTGGCTCTCGGTGTTATGATCCCCTGGCAGCGATGTCCCGGATGTTATCAGAAGGTATTATAACACCAATGGAAATTGCAAATCGGTTGGTACGAGAGGCAGTAGAAATGGATAACGGCCGTCCTCAGGATGATATAAGCGTACTGGTAACGGCCGTTCTTCCCCAACCACAAGACGAAATGCGCCGTTTGCAAGTCCAATTGCCCATTAAATAAACCATGACTCCCCAAAACAACAAACCCCTTCGCGTTGCCATTGTCGGCCCTTGCTCCTCTGGCAAAAGCACCCTCATCCCCGCCCTCAAACAAGCCGGCTACGATGCCCGTCACGTCGCCCAAGAACACTCCTACGTCCCCGACATGTGGCAAAAAATCACCAAACCAGACATCCTCATCTACCTGGACGTAGACTACCAAAACGCCCGTGCCCGCCGCCCCCACATAGATGGTGGACCACAAAGGCTAGCCGACCAACACAAGCGACTGGCACACGCCCGCCAACACTGTGACTACTACCTGGACACCAGCAACCTCTCTCCGGAAGAAGTACAAAAAAAAGTCCTGCAATTCCTGCAGGACTTCACCCAAAGCAACAAATAAAATAAAACCATTTCAGTTACTTACCAAACAACCGCCCCAAAACCCCACTAGACTGCTTTTTCTGCAAAGCCTGCTTCAACTTCAACCCCAATGCAAAATCCGACTTGATACGCAAAACCTGATCCACACACCGCTCCGCTTCCGCATAATCCTCCTGCTGCCAATAAGCTACTGCCAGCTTATACCACAACAAATGATTATCCTTGTTAAAATGAATCGCCTCTCGATATGCCTCCACCGCCTTTTGAGGTTGTTTAAATTCCATATAAACATCACCCAGGCGAGCTGACAATCGCAATCGCTGCGGCACAGTAATGGCAGAAATAGCCGCCTGCTCAAACCAATGAACCGTTTGCTCCAGATTGCGCTGGTTATACCAGTATTGAATCTCTGCCAGATGCAAATAATGGTTGGTTGGCTCCTGCCCCTGTAAATAATCTAAAATCAACCGGGCATCATCAAAACGATCGCTATAAATGTAAATTAACGCCTCAATGACATTAATGTCCACTAAATCCGGTTCCAGTTCCTGTGCCTTTTCCAGCCATTCCATTGCCGCTTCCAATCCTTCAGGCGCAAATGCACCATTTTTTTCCCTGGAAGCATAAACCAGCGCATAGGCCACACCAGCCAACGCATAAGGCAGTGAATCTCCAGATAAAAATACCCGAATAGCATGAGCAATAGCCTGAGGATCGTTTGGTGCGTTGTCAATTTTCTCCATGCCAATTTCAAACGCTTGCTGCCCTTTGGCTGTGGCAACTGGTGTATCAGGCCAGTTCATTTTGTCTAACATTGGTAACAATTTGCGAATCAGTTGTTTTCCCATTGTTTTGTCCATTACTATACGCAAAATAAAAGTTTTGGTTGGAATACTTCTCGATCAAACAACGGCCGTTCCATTTTGGCAATATGTCACTGGTACTGTTTTTCACCAAATACACCAACCAAAAACATTTACAGTGTACAAAAATCCACCCTAAAAGAAAAGACCCCTCTAACGAGGGGCCTCAAATTCATAACCGAAACAATCTATCAGACAGGACTTAGAAGTCCATGCCGCCACCGGGCATCGGCGGAGTCTTCTCTTCTTCTGGAATATCCGTGATCAACGCCTCAGTGGTCAAGATCATCGCTGCGATACTGGCCGCATTCTCCAGCGCACCACGAGTCACCTTGGCCGGGTCAATGATACCAGCCTCGATCATGTTCACATACTCACCAGACAACACATCATATCCGATATGCGGATCACCAGTTTCTTCCTGCTTGCGGCGCACATTCTGGATAATCACATCACCATTCTGGCCAGCATTCTCAGCAATCTTGCGCATTGGGGCTTCCAGCGCACGACGCAGAATATTCACACCAGTACGCTGATCCCCTTCCGGCACATCCACGTTATCCAGAGCAGAAATCGCGTTGAGCAGAGCCACACCACCACCGGGCACAATACCTTCTTCCACAGCGGCACGCGTTGCGCTCAGAGCATCTTCCACACGATGCTTCTTTTCCTTCAACTCAACTTCAGTGGCGGCACCAACGCGAATGATAGCCACACCACCGGCCAGCTTGGCCAACCGCTCTTGCAGTTTTTCCCGATCGTAGTCGGAGGTGCTGCGCTCGATTTCAACCTTGATCTGCTCGATACGTGCCTTGATCTGAGCCTCATCACCCTGGCCATCCACAATCGTGGTATCGTCCTTGGTAGCCACAACTTTGGCAGCCCGACCCAGATCGCTAATCTGTACGCTTTCCAGCTTGCGCCCCATTTCTTCGGTGATGACCTGACCACCGGTCAGGATAGCAATGTCCTGCAACATAGCCTTGCGCCGATCACCAAAGCCAGGAGCTTTCACAGCCAGAGCGTTGATCATGCCCCGCAGTTTGTTCAAGACCAGTGTAGCCAGTGCTTCACCATCTACGTCTTCGGCAATCACAACCAGGTTCTTCTTGCCGATTTGCACCAGTTTTTCCAAAATCGGCACGATATCTTGTGCAGAGCTGATCTTCTTGTCGTGAATGAGAATATAAGCATCTTCGACAACCGCTTCCATGGTCTCGGAATTGGTTACGAAGTAGGGGCTAATGTAACCCCGATCGAATTGCATACCTTCAACATATTCGGTTTCGAATTCCAGACCACGGGATTCTTCGACGGTGATGACGCCGTCTTTGCCAACTTTGTCCATGACGTCCGCGATCAGTTGCCCAATTTCTGGATCTTGGGCAGAAATGGAAGCGACAGAAGCGATTTCAGCCTTGCTATCAATGCTGATGGCCATATCGCGGATTTTGGCGGACAAAGCAGCGACACCGGCTTCAATACCGCGCTTGAGTTGCATGGGGTTTGCACCCGCAGCGATATTTTTCAAACCTTCATGTGTGATATGTTGCGCCAAAACTGTTGCGGTAGTTGTACCGTCACCAGCGATGTCATTTGTTTTGGTAGCAGCTTCTTTGAGGAGTTGTGCTCCCATGTTTTCAAAGGGGTCTTCCAATTCAATTTCTTTGGCGACGGTCACACCGTCGTGGGTGATGGTGGGAGCGCCAAATTTTTTATCCAAAGCGACATTGCGCCCTTTAGGACCCAAGGTGGTGGAAACGGCCGTTGCGACCGCATCAATCCCTGTCTTGAGTTTACGACGTGCTTCTTCCGAAAATACCAGTTGCTTCGCCATTTTTTCTCAGTCTCCTTCTTCCAGGATTATTTTTCGACAATTGCCAATACGTCAGACTCTTTCAAAATCAACAGCTTCTTGCCATCAATCTTCACTTCCGTACCAGCATACTTGGCAAACAGGACCCGATCACCTACTGCCACATCCATTTCGATCCGCTTGCCACTATCATCACGACGGCCCGGACCCACAGCCAACACTTCACCTTCTTGCGGCTTTTCTTTGGCTGTTTCCGGCAATACCAGCCCAGAGGGAGTTGTTTCTTCACGTTCTTTTGGTTCAACAACCAAGCGATCACCCAGTGGTTTGAGTTTCAGCGACATACCACATCTCCTTTTCTAAATCTACTCTTGGTTTTCAAGGAATTTTGGGGCAAAAATTTAGCACTCTCGACATGTGAGTGCTAATCCAACTGGCAGGCATTGTAACAAGACTATGCTAATTTGTCAAGATATTTTAGCAGTCTTTTTGCAAAAGTGCTAATTTGTAGCCGTTACCTGCTATCCAAAATGTTATGGTTCAGTTTCAAAGACAGCCCGACGACACTCCTCCAGCCCTTCACGAGCACTCTGCTCCAATAATGGATTGGCAGAGGCAACTTCCAGCACTTTCTCAAATAAGGGCACCGCTTTGGGACAAAGATTTAAGTCGCTACGAATGTAAGCCGTTGCCAGCATATTAAAGAAACGCGCATTCAAATCCGTTGCCTCTCCGTACAATTCAACGGCTTTTTCCAGTTCGGCAATTGCATTTGGGTAATTGCTTTGGCGGAAATACGCTTCACCCAATCGGCCATGCGCCCGTGCCAAACCTGGATCGAGTTTGACGGCCTCTGTCGCATTTTCAATTGCCAATGCATCTTCACCCAATTGCAAATACATGTATGCCAGACCATCGTAGGCAATGGCATTATCGGGATCAACTGCAATGGCTTGCTCGAAGCTTAGAATCGCATCGGGAACGCTACCAGTGCCAAAGTAGTTGTATGCCAATTGAATGTGCAGGTCAGCCAATGAGGGATCGGATTGAATACCGAGCTGAAATTGTTCACGAGCGGCTGTATAAAAGCCTTGATAAGTAAGCACAATGCCCATATATAAGCGGGCAATTGGATTATCTGGCTCTAAAGCCACGGCAAAGCTGGCTAGTTCCTGAGCCCGTTCATATTTGTTGGGGTCTTCTTGCAAGACAAGGCCAGCAGCTGCATAGGCATAGGCAGTTGCGTTTTCCGGATTGATTTCGATGGCTTTGTTGGCAGCCTGAGAAGCCTGAGCGTATTGCAGGTTGGCACCTGTCACATCACCCAAAGAGGCGAGTCTGTCTCCGTTGGCCAGGTAGGCGGCAGCAACGGCCGTCCATACAGCGTCGTTATCCGGTGCCAGAATCGTTACTTGTTCTGCCACTTCCAACGCCCGCTCTGGCTGGTTTTCTTGCACCAACAGATTTATCAGGCGAATAAATATCTCTGGTTTGGTGGCATCGAGCCGAAGTGCTTCTTCATAATATTGAATAGCTTCCTCATATTCGCCATCTTTTTCGCTTAAGTCAGCTAACAGGGCATACTCAGCCGCGGAGCGTGTTGGTTCTGGCGTAGGGGTAGGAATAATGGCTTCGCGCACTTCTTCTGCGTTGGCGATAACCATTGCTCCGGCCACAACGCCGAACAAAATAAACAACACAAATAAACAGGATGGCCCACGACGACGTGGGCGTGGTGGTGTTCGTTTAATTATCATAGTTTTTATTTATCTAAAAAAATCTGGTTTGCAAGTTGCATGTCAAATTTTCAGATTTATATTGTCTTTTTGCTTATTTATCAGCCGAATGGGCTGAAAAAAAGCCGACGGAGTCCGTCGGCTTCAGGGTATGTGCGATGATAGCACTGGCAAAATGGGGTGTCAAGCTGTGGCATAGTTGTTAGGCAAATGCTTATTTTGGGCGTATCGGCCGTTTCCTGTCTCCTACCCTCTACCCTTCTTTCTGGCTACGATGATGCCAACGCCACCAAAGACCAACTGGATATCCTAACATCTCGGCAACATCACCAACAAAGCGAATAATGGGAATGAGTGCAAATGCTCTCACCCTGCCAGCCGGACTCCAACTGGCAGTACTTTGCCATAATCTTTCTGCTGGCCGGCGACAGTACGCGCTAATTCCGCCTAAAAGCAATAGCCACCCCAGGATTTTTTCGCGCCATATAAGCCGCAAAATAACGGGAAGTGCAACCAAATAGGTCAAATAACGAATGGCGTGGCGCTTTGGCCACAGGTTGGCTTTGCCATCTCCGCGAGCATAGGTGTAGTATTGTCGAAAGTAACTGCGAAGGTTACTGCGTGGCCGGAAGTAGGCAACGGCCGTATCTACCAGTGGGAATGGCCCATACTTTTCTCGCAACGCCAGATCAAAAACCAGGTCTTCTCCATAATCTAACCATTCCGGATACCCTCCTACCGCTTCCCAGGCTGTTTTCAAAAAGGCCACAGAGCGGCTGGATGGCAGAAACTTTTGGGGATCAACATCCTCTCGGGCAGGCAACACAGTTGCACCCATTACAACTTCAAAATCAGTGTAAGGATCTGGTTCGAACCAACCACTAACAACAACTGCTTCCCCCATCTCAATGGGCCGGACAATGTCCTCCAGCCAGTAGGGGGCTAACACGACTCCGGCATCTGTGGCGGCAATGATTTCTCCGGTGGCTACTTCAATGGCTCGATTGCGCCCCTGGCTAATATTTGCGCCTGGCACCACGATAATCTTGAGTGGTAACCATTGCTGATACTCTGCCAAAATTTCCAGCGTGTTGTCTGTTGAGCCACCATCACAAATTATAATTTCATCAGGAATGCGGGATTGATGGATCAGGGAATCGAGCAACGGCCGTATTCCCTCTCCCTCATTTTTTACTGTTGCAATTACCGATACTTTCATCGCCACCATCCTGCAAACATATTTTGTCCCGCTGTATAACCTAACCCATAAACCTGCAATTTGTTACGATCTTCTTTCTTCTCTTGTTATAATCCGCCGATTACGGCCGAATTTTGTCCGATTTTATCCGATTCTGACTATGAAAAAACACGCCTTTCCTACAAACAGTATCCGCTTTTATATTTTGGTAGCCTTTTTTTACGCGCTTTGTATCAGCCTGATGACATGGCCAGCTACCATTCGCCTAAATCAGCAACTCATTGGCAACAACATTGATAATTGGATTTTCTACTGGAACAATTGGTGGTTCAAACAAGCCACTCTCACTGGCCAAAGCTGGTTTTTTACTGATTATCTTTTTTACCCAAATGGTACAAGTCTGGTTACCCACTCCCATTCCCTTCTGAATTCTGCGCTGGCTATGGTTGTTGAACCGGTCACAGGGCCTGTGGCGGCCTACAATCTTGTATTTCTGCTGGGATTGTGGATCGGTGCGCTAGGTGTCTATATCTTTATTTACCACCTCACGCAACAACCAGGTGCTGCTTTTCTGGCAGGTCTCGTTTTTACGTTTGCACCGTACCATCTGACTCAATCTCTGGCACATTTGCACTTGGGCTCTATTCATTGGTGGCCATGGTACGCCTTCATGCTGCACCGGGTTTTTGTACGTCGTTATTGGGTAGATGCATTAGGAGCAGGTGTGTTTGCTGCCCTTACGCTTTGGTCCGGATGGCAATTGGCTGTGTTGCTGGCTTTGTGGACGGCCGTTTTCTTTCCCTATGCTCTCTGGACACACCGGCAAATGCTGCCAGAACGGCCGTTTCGCCACCACCTCATACGCGCCACCCTCATCCTCATACTCGCCACACTCCTGCTCAGTTTGCCTATTCTGCTGCCACTCGCCCAAAACTGGCAAACCGTCACTGCCAACGAACTCAACTTTGACGAGGGAACAACCCGCCAAACAGACCTGTTAGCCTATTGGGTTCCACCTACCTACCACTCCTTTTGGGGAGAAAAAATGGTTCCCATTTACGAACGCTTTGAAGCCAACCGTGCCAATATGGCCTACCTGGGATATACGGCCGTTCTACTGGCCCTATTTGCCATCTTGCGCGGCGGAAAAAACGGCCGTTTTTGGGGCAGCCTCTTCCTCCTCTGGCTCATTCTGGCAGCCGGCAACACCCCGCGCCTCAACGGCCAAACCTGGAACCACATCCCCCTCCCCTTCACCTGGCTGGGACAAATATTCCCCATTTCCGCCATTCGCGCTCCCGACCGATTCAACCTGCTAGTCGTCTTCTCCCTGGCTGTTCTGGCTGGGCTTGGTGCCGCTTACCTTCTCAAACAAACAGATCGCCGCTGGCTATTTTGGCCTCTTATGGGTCTCATCCTCATCGAATATATCCCTTTACCGCTACCCATGTGGGAACTCCCCCCCACGTCTCCATTCCTGGCCGAACTGGCAAACAATGAAGAAAAAACGGCCGTCATTGACTATCCCCTCGGTTACACAAACGCCAAACTCTGGCTCTACTACCAAACCATACACCAACAACCCATTGTCGAAGGTCACGTTTCCCGATACACCGCCGACACTTACACCTTCATCACCAACACCCCCCTCCTGCGCCACCTATACCAATACAC